>JAGLIM010000001.1 GCA_023142995.1 Minisyncoccota bacterium
TAAATTTACTATAATCTTCAAAAGAATTTATATTAACCACGGGAGCAATTATTGTTTCTTTTGAAGAAACACTTAATGAATTTATAAGATCTTTTTCATTTCCATCATTAACACTATTATCAACTTTATAAATGATCCCATTATAAAATATTATCTTGATCGGTAATATAAAATCTTTATATCTTTCATAGATCATTTTTCTATTTTTGCCAACAGATATAATAGCTTCAATAGCACTCTTATCGTTTAAATTCAATTTTTCCAATTCAGAAGTTTTGAAATAGAATACTAACTCATTAAGTCCTGATGTAGCGCCTATCATTTTTAATGCTCGCCTTTGAATTTCCAAATATCTTGCTGCAACAAATTTTGCATTTTCTCGCCATCTCATAGCATAATTTACAGGACAAGCAAAAGACCCATATTTTTCTAATTGCGTAGGATTTTCAGAAAAACGCATATATGATACATCATATGGAGCTAATGAATAAAAACCAAACTTCTTCTTAATACCTTCTGTATCTCCTGAAATTACTAGCTTTTCAAGTTCATCAGACTCACACTTTTCTATTGCCTCTGATCTTTTTAAATTAATTTTTAAATTATAGCTTAATAATGCTAAATTAGAAAAGATCATAGAATTAACGGCTAACTCTAAAGAATCTTTAGCAATTTTGATTGGTTTATCTATATTTTTTTCATCACTATAATAATTATAATATTTATCAGCTTTTTCTTTGAATTCTTCAAACTTATCAATTTGATCATCTGCTATAACTTTTAATTTATTTTTGTTCTTAGATCTTTTAAATGAGTTTAAAGATAAATTGATAGAATTTAATATACTGTTTGTTCTATTCTCTTCAAATAAAATACCATCTTTGATTATAAACTTTTTTTCTGAATCAAAATCCTGTATAAAATCATTTTCTATATTCTTTAAAAAGTACATTTGTCCGCAAACAAACTTTACATATTTTATATCTTTTGAAAGATCGCTAAGACCTAAATTCCTATAGACATCCCAAAATGGTCCCTTATAGTCAAAAACTTTTTCAAAAAATTCTTGCGTACAAGGCTTAGAGATTGAAACTTTATCTGAATTTTCATCTTTTTGCAAGATCATTGGCTCATTTCCAAAAACGTTAACCTTGCTAAAATACTCTTTTAACTGATCATCAACTTCCTTATTTTCTATATTTAATCTTGTAATTTTAGTTTTCATCTTTTTTTGATCAATTTATTTAAATAGAATAACTCCTCTTTTTTTTAATTCAAAAAAACATTTCGCACATGCCTTAACATCAACTAATGCATCATGAGCATCATCAAAATCACTTCCAAACAGCTTAATATGAAGTTCAGAAAGAGACGGCCATTTATACCCATAATTTCCTGGAATCTCGCAATATTGAGTTGATGCTTCCTTTGTACAAATTTTCTCTGGTGAAAATAAACTCTTTCCAATCCCCTTTCTAATAAATTCTGCATCAATTATTTTCTCATCAAAGCTCATATTATGAGCAATCAAGAATTTTGTTTTACCCATTATATTAGAAAATTCTTTTAAAACCTCTTTCAGGTCAATACCTTTTTCCATTGCACTCTTAGTTGAAATTCCATGAACATTAGACGCTTCTTCAGGAATAGTAAACCCTTCTGGCTTTATTATCTCGCTTTTATTTGAAATTTCATTCCCGTTTTCATCGAAATAAAGCCAAGCGATTTGAACCAAACGAGGCCAATTCTCCAAATCACTTACAGGCGCATCCCATTTCTTAGGAAGCCCCGTTGTTTCAGTGTCAAAAAATAGATACATATTTTTATTATTAAACAATTTAACCCTATTTTAATTTTCTTATCCTAATTTTCCTATTCTCAAGAAACTTGTCATTCTGAATTTATTTCAGAATCTATTCTATTTTAGGTTTAACTTATTCTGTTTTAAAATTATCTTTTTGTTTATTTTTAAAGATAGCAATTGCGTTTTTATTCCAACCAAAACATTTAATGATTTATAGTTTAGACTAGTGTAACAACTGAAAGATTCTGAAATAAATTCAGAATGACAAGTTATGGTAAAGTTCTGATTATTGGGGTAGGATTAAATTGCTTATGAGCCGAAATTTATAATTCATCAAACCTTCCCACTCAACAGATCATCCTCAAATTCCATAATCCCCTTGATATCTTTCGAATAGTTTTCTGTATTTGGAAAATCAAGATTTTGGATTTTTTGATGTATAATTTGAATCAAATCACTTAATCGCTCTATATCATCATTTTGAATTGCTAGAGAAAGTTCTATTAGTTCATTACTTTCTGGCTTTACAAATTCCAAAACTCCAGTATTAACAGTGAACTTTCCTCCAAATTCTCTTGAATTTTCAACTAATAATTTGTAAAACACAAGTTGATTCTTATACTCCCAGCTATTGATCTTTTTATAAACATCGCTCGTATCCCACCTATCAAATGGTTTTCCAGTCTTATAATCATAAACCACTATAGTCCGATTTTCTTTATCAATATGCATTCTGTCCAGTTTTCCAGTAACATCAACTCCTTTAATATTAACTCCTTGAGACTTGAAATCAAACTCACAAGTATCATTATAATCAAGTTTACTCTTTTTCTTTTTATAATAAAAGCTAAGATCGTCTTTCCCTCTTTCAAGCATCTCTTTGAAATCATTTTTATTAAGCCGTTGCCTCCTAAGAGTATCTTCAAAGATCTTTAAAAATAAATCTAGCTCTGGAAGAACTTTTCTCTGCTTAAACTCAGAATAAAAAATATTAAATGCGTTATGAACTGCAGATCCATAAGCGCTATTTTTATGTTGAGCTTGAGGAAATCTTAAAAGCTGTTTTTCCAGAAATTCTTGCGGTCCTCCCCTTTCAACATTAATAAAACTATTAAAATGAGTAACGCTTAATTTATAATTCTCTAAAACTCCTCTAAGCAAACTTTCTTTTTCGGTATGAACAATTGTATAATTATTCATTTTCAATTTTAATTCAATTATATTCTCAAGATTTTCTTTTTTCATAAAATCATTCTGCTCTTCTTCAATAATCTCTATGCTTTTACTTTCTCGCTTTTTACTATCTTTTCCATTCGTTAAACTTAAGAATCTAAGTTTAACTTTTTCTTTGCCCTTATTATTATACTTATAGTTTGTAATATATAGGTTGCTTTTTGCCCTTGTTAATGCCACATAAAAAAGCCTCAGCTTATCATTAACACTATCTTTTTGCGGAGAAAGATTGATATTCACAGGAAAATTCAATCCACTACTCTTACTTCTTATCCAAATATCTTCTGAACAATCTACCAAAAAAACGGTTTCAAATTCCAATCCTTTCGCGCCAAATGCCGTAATAAGATTTACAGATCTTTTCTCATCAGAGAATCCACTTGTAACATTTAATTTAATATGATGAGTTTCGTGTAAATTAACAAATTTGATAACATCTTCTACACTCAAAGTTTCATGCCCTTTATACTGACGAATTGCATCTATAAAAGAATGTAAATTAGTGAGATATTCCAAATAAACAGACCGTTGAGAATCAAACTTTTTCTTGGAAAAATAATATTCTTTATACGGACTTTCAAAACCACCTTCCTCTATAATTTTTGTTCCAGTGATAATATCGATCAGCTCTTCGGCTGTAAGGTCGTTGGCTTTATTCCCAAGCATAATTAAAAATTTAGCAATATTTTTAATATTTTCATCGGGATGGACGATCATTACTTCTAGCCACCTCTTCTTTTCTTTATACGCCTCAACTGATATTTCCCAAATTTTCACTGAATCAATCTGCAGAAAAGAAAAACTTAAAATTTCAGGAAGAAATTCATCAGCCTCTTTTTCATTAACATTATTAATAGTATTTATAAACTTAAAGATTGTTATAATTTCCTTAATCTGCTTGTCTTCTAAAACATTTTTTTTCTTTTCATATGAAATAGGAATATTAAAATAATCAAAAATTTTTGCAAATTCTTGCAGGATTTTATGTTTAGGAGAAATAATAGCAATATCCTCTGGCTTACATTCCTTGCTCTCAATTTTTCTTTTCACCTCTTTAGCGATCCAAACCATTTCATAAAAACTTGTATCAAACTCTTTATATACTATATTACCAACTTTAATATTTTCATTTCCAGCTACAAGATCTTTTGAAATCTCAGCGATTTTATCCTCCAATCTTTCATTTCCGATCAAAATCGTTTTTCTTGCTAGATTCAAAATATCCTGTGAAGATCTGTAATTTTTTTTCAGAACAACAAGCTTTGTATCAGTATATTTTTCATAAAAACTTATTATATTTCCCATATTTGCTCCCTGAAACTTATAAATCGCCTGATCATCATCCCCTACAACCAAAACATTCGGCGAACCATCACGAATATCCAAATCTGTTATATTACCTAATAATCTATTTTGAATATCATTTGTATCTTGAAATTCATCAACTAAAACATAAAGATATTTTTCGGCAATATTATATTTTAATTCAGGATTATTCTCCAATGTCAGAACCGTATCAAGGATCATATCAGAAAAATCATAATAACCCTTTTCTTTTAATTTTTTTTGATATTGCTTATAAACTCCCGCAAGCTCAATTTGTTTTTCAACCTGATGATAATCCTTTAAAATCCTTTTCTTTTGCTTATCAAGCATCGTATTATTTGTTTTCCACTGAGTAAGAAAACTTGTTTTCCCCTCTTCTAAGCATCTACTTATAGCATCTCTCAAACTCAAAATAAGCGACTCTTTTTCACTTTTAAACTTTAAGCTTTTCTTTCTTTCTTTGAATTTTACATTTTCCAATTCATCAATAATATTTTCAAACTCTGGTAATTTTTTCTTAGATATTGTTTGCGAAAAATATTTATCAACTATCTCTTCCGAATTTTCAAAAAAGCTTTTATTCTCCATAGTAATTTCCAAAAACTCTTCTGGAGATAAAGCTCCTTTCAAATTATTTATTCTTTGCTTAATATCATCTATATAAGTATATCCTTTTTGAGGATTATATGACTTTAACTGACTATTATGTTTTAAATCCTTTAAAATTTCCTCTATAATCTCAACTTGAGCCAAATCATCAACTGGATTATATATCGCGCCTTGATAAAAATATTCAGGATTTTGATTTATGATCTCACTTCCAAAACCATGAAAAGTATGTATAGCAACCTTATAAGCATCTTGCCCTATTATACCACACAACCTTTTTCTCATATTAGTCGCAGCCGCTTCAGTGAAAGTTAGACATAAAATATTATTAGCGAAAACATCCGTTTTTTGCAATATATTCGCCACACGCAAACTCAAAAGCTCCGTCTTCCCACTCCCTGGACCAGCCACAACAAGCATAGGACCGTCAATACAATCAACCGCCTCTTTTTGCTCCCTATTCAATTTTTCATACCGTTTTTCAAATGTAGACATAAATTAAATTTAAACTTCCAACTTTATGAATATTTTTTAATCTTTATGAATATTTTTTTGACATTTACAAATATTTTTCGACCTTGTGGAGAAATCATACTCAAATAGTTCTCCATAAAGTCGAACAATATTATTACATAAGAAAGCTTTAAACTCACTTCAGACCTTCTTGTTCGCCCGCCATGGGAGGAAGAAGGGTAAACGCAAAGCGGAATGGTAGAAATTAGATAATTCCACTCTTAAGAGGGGTGGACGCAAAAACAAAACGGCAGAAGTTGAATAATTCCCCTCTTAAGAGGGGTGGACGCGAAGCGGACTGGGTGTGTTTGAAATATCACAAAACTATAATTTTAAATAAAAAAATTTAAAGTTTCTTCTAACTTTATATTCTCAGTATATCAAAAAATTAGAAAAACCACCAATCTTTTAAATTAAGTTTTACAAACACAAACGCGTAGGAACGAGGCACTGCCTCGTCTCTACAAAACACAGTTTTTGTCATATAAACGAAGCAAGAATTTCTTATTCTTTTGTTGTGTTTATAAAATCAACAATTCTCTGTCTATTCTCATTTTTTTGATTTGCTTTAAAATAAATTTCTATAAATACTATTTTCTGTTCAATTGGAAAATAAGCATAAATAACACGAACACCACTTTTTGCCCCACGACCTTTTAAACTTTTACATTGAAACTTTTTAACTTTAAAAATTTTTAGTTCTGTTGTATTGCCAACTCCTTGAATTTCAAAAATACTTCTACTATCTATTTCCTTACAATGAAAAAGTTCTATTCTATATTGCTTATTCACTTCTAAATCATCCACTAACGATAAAAATTTCTTCAGCAGCTTTTTGAAATCGCGTTTGAATTCTTCTGTTTCATTATAATTCATCATTATATTGTCTTACGGAAAATTCATCAGTACGCGAAAAAACTGCTTCATAATCAATCAGCTGTAAATCATTAGCACCAATCCACGGCACATCTTTATGAGAATAATCACGCATTTTTGTAGCGTTAAAATCCTTAAACCGTTCAATTTCCCAATCAATAAGTTCTTTTTCTTGAGCAGAAAAGTTGGAAAGATTAGCAGATCTTCGTGGCAAATATTTCTTTTGATCATGTTGAAAATATTTTTTTACAACAGGAATTAAATCTCCATCATGCTCCATTTGTTTTACAATTTCAGAAAAAGCCACGGGGGTCGGTCCAAAATGGTTTTTAATATATTTAGCACCAATTATTTGCTCTTCAAATTTTTCATAATAATCAAAGTCAATAAAATATATCAATTTACATACAACAGCTTCGCCAATATTTGGACGCGCTCCAATTCTTTCCAAAATATACAAAAGCGTTTCTTTAAATTTTTCAACCTTTTCCTGTGGCACAGAAATTCGCGTTTCTTGCTTTTGCTTCCTTGCTTTTTTCACAGATTTTTCAAGTTTTATTTTTGGCTCAATATTTTCTTTACCAGACAAAAAATCATCCAAAGACAAACCAAAAAACAACGCCAATTTTTGAGCTTCCTCTACAAGCATTTTGCGGTCGCCATTTTCAACTTGTGCATAAGTTGGACGCGACACGCTAATTTTTTTAGCCAAAAATTCTTGACTAATATTATTTTGTTGCCGTAACTTTTTTAAAAATGTAGTCATAATATTAAATACTTATTTATATCTAAATATTAACAAATGTAAAAATATCTGTCAAGTAAACTGACAGATATTTTTACACCATTTAAATTTTACTAATTATCTTCTCAACCTTCTACTCCATAATCTCGATCAATTTTTTATTAGCCATAATGATTTCTTCTCCTTGGGTTTCAGCGACAAGTTGCTTTTAGATTTTTAAATGTGTAAAAATTACTCCTTCACTTCCACAATCGCAAAGCGAATGCAATGGTGTAGATTTCTTATTTGATATTTATTTTTATCCCCAATCATTGTCAAGTAATTTTTTTGATGGAGTAAGCGTTAAAATTGCCTCTTCTTCTATTTTTTTAGGGTTAACTATATCAGAATCTCCAAAATTATCACTCAAAGTACCTTCCTCATTAACAGTTAAAATATATTGAAATTTTTTAGTTTTTGCTAAATTTCCCAGATATTCATAAAGAGCGATAAAATGTGCTTTATCCATATGATCAAAAACTCCGTCATGAATTAAAAAACGAGGTACATTATTTTTTTTCTCTATACCATAAAGCAAGACAGCAATATCATAAATTAAAGTTTTTGCACTATTTTTACCAGTTGATAAATCAGCTGGCAAAGAAACTGTCATATCAACTTTGCTATCAGTTCTATTGTTTAATGTAAAAGTAAATCCAACTTCTTCTTTATTTTTATTCTCAGGATATATAGCATTATGAACATCAAAAAATATAGCCCTAAACTTAGAAATATCACTTTTTATTTCAATAATAAAATTAGTAATTTCTGAAAATAGTTTTGCTATCTCTGCCTCTCTTTCAACTTTTTCACTATTTAAATCTTGATATAATTTAATTTTTCCTTCCAAATCGCCAAGTTTATTTCTTTTATCACTTAAATATAAATATGCTTCTGACAAATCTTTTATTGCATTTTTAGCCTGTAAAAATCCAAATAGCTTTGCTCTTTCTAATTCAAGATTTTGAATTATATCCTCTCTATTTTTTATCTCTTTTTCTGTGTTTTTAATTTCAGATGATAAAAAATCTTTTCGTGATTCCGCTATGTTTTTTCTAAACTTTATAGCTTCGTCTAGCGTCTTTTTGATATTGTCTGCTAATAATTTATTTAAATCTTTGTATAAACTCTGAATTTTTATAGTTTTGATTGAGTCTCCTAACCCATAGCTTTCCTTATATGACATTATTTTACTTTTGTCTAAATGATTTCTATACCACAACTCTTTTATTTCAACGGTAAGTTTATTACTTTCTTCTTCAACATTTTTATACTGTTCAGCTAATTTAAACTGTTTTATGTTCTTCTCATGTTCTCGGACTTCTAATCTTAATCTATCCATTTTATTTTCTGCTTGAGGTATATCTTTTAAGTTATAGGTTTCTGTTATAAAATCTTTATTTCCCTTAATTACTTTAACCATATTCTTTAATTCTGATTTTATATCAAAATTTTTCCAAAAAAGAGAATTGTCAATTCCCAAGAAAAACAAGTGATATGGCACCAACTCCATTTCTGAAGGTCTTGAAAATTGAATTGGATCTAAAAAATTAACTTTAGTTTTAGGATTTTCTTGTTTTTTGATAAAAAATGGCAATAATTTTCTTAGCCAAGAGCTATCATATTTTCCTTTGTAGTTATCATTTTTGAAAATTAAATCACAAAGATACTCTTTTGCTTCTTTGATTGATTCAAAAATAATAGGATTATTTATTTCCCCTACAACTATGTTTTTACTGACCTCTTTAAGCGATCTTTTTATAATATAGTTTTTATTTTTAATATTAAATTCCAAAACAATTGAGTAATTTTCAATATTATTATTACTTTTAGCAGATTTGATGTGTTTTGTCTCAGAAGAAAGAAGTGCATAATCAAGAAAATTGAGAAATAATGATTTGCCAACTCCATTTAATGATTTTTTAACATCTGTACTTTTATCTTTTTTGGCAAATATAAAATTTACTCCGTTTTTAAATTCAACGATTTCGAAAAGTCCAAATGGCTCAGAATAAAGTTTATTAAGTAACATTTTTTTGTTTTAGTAAAATATTATATTCATCAACTTGAATAATACCTGACAACCAAAGGAAAGTAATAGTGTTGTAATATTGATTTAAATTTACAGGTTTTACCTTTTTTAAACTTTGAAAAAGCTCTTCAGTATTCCAAATTTTTCTTTTTTTCAAAATACTTAAAATATCTCCACCAATTACGAGTAGATTTTTCTCAAGTCGTTCGTGTTTTGATGGGATTAACATAAAGTTATTTTAATTAAAAAATTGCTTCTTGAATTATTTTTGCTTCTTCGCTTTTTCCAAAATCACACATTTCAAAAAAGTATAGTACTATTGCAAGCGCATTCATATTATACTCAGGGTTATCTATTTTTGAATCATCAATACAATTATCTGCCATTTGTTCAATAATTTTTACACTTTTAATTTCTTCATAATGACCTTCTGATTCTTTTAAAATCCTAAAATCTTTTTGTAATTTAAAAATAAGAGCATCAATTTTAGATTCATCTATTTCTCTTTGGTCATTAACAAATTTTTCTACTAATTTTCTTTTTGGCATTGTCTTCATTACCATTTCATTAATTGTTTGCAAACTATTGCCAGCAAAGTTTAGTGGAATTTTCTTTAAACCTTTTCCGTTTGTCGATTCAATAATATTTAATTCGGTTAAATTTTTAGTGAACAAAAATTTAAAAATTTCTTCAATAATTCCAAAATCTTTTTTTTCTTGTTTATCAGAATCCCCATAATGGATATGCTTACTTTTATCAACATTAATAACACTATTATCGTTAGATTGATATTGCTCAGCATTATCATCTGCGCTTTGATTATTAGAATTAATCATAATTACTTAACATTAATACTTGAATTATCATTAGCTTGATATTGCTTAGCATTATTTCTAGCTTTTTGTTCTTGTTTATTTGAAATAATTTTAATATTTTTGTTTATATAAAAACCAAGTATTGCAATTACAATACTCACAATCACTCCAATCGTAGCAATCACCCCCTCATTTGCGTTTAAAAATTCAATCATATTTTTTAAAATTATATTAATTTAATTATAACATTTTCTATAGATGAAATCAAAAATAAATTTTTGAAATATTTTAATTTATAATTTTATAAATTAAACCTCACCTCATTCTTCTCAATCTCCCTTTCTATAATTTTAATCAATTTTTTAAATTATTATTTGAAAATATATTTGCCATAATTATTTTGTATAAGTATTATGAAAAAGCATTTTTATTTGAATAAAATCCCAACAAATGATCCGCCAGAGGCGGATTCCACCTGTAATGTAATGCCAACCCCTGATTTACAATTTGCGTTTCCGTTTTTATCCGCCTCGTTCCGCTCGGCGAAAACCAACGATTTTCTTTTATTCCGCCTACGGCGGAGATTTCTAAAAAAATAATTTAAGTTTTTTTATCACTCTCCTTCTAAAATATATTTTTCTACACCTTCTATGTAAGTATCATTATCATTATAGTCATAAATTATTCCAACACTGTATCGTGCTCTTGTAACCGCAACATAAAATTTTGCTTTTACTGTTTCAATTCCTGTTAGGTTACCATCCTTAATATATTTTTTTATTTTATCTGTTGGATAAATTAAGACTCTATCAAAACTTAAACCTTTAGATGCTCCGTAGTTTAAATCTGGAGATTTTGCTTTTTGATAGTGTAACTTTGTTACTGTTTCATACTTTTTGCAGTAATTTTCTATATCATCGCTTTTAATAAGAAATATACCTTCATGTTCTGAAATATTTTCTCTACATTTTTTACATTCGCAAGATTCACAGTTTGGATGTTCGGTATAGAGATTTGATGAAAAAGAGCAGATTTTTTGGTTATTTCTATGCGATTTGCTCAATGAGGTTATATCTATTTTACAAATATCTTTTTTGCACTTCTTATCAATAAATCCCTGTATTTTCCCGTTTTTATATTGTTTATACTTTGCAGAATCGTTTGTCGAATATGTCGCTTGCCTTGGATCGCCAACCATCTGAATATGTGATTCAGAATTGAAAAGTAATTTCAATAACTCCAAATCCCATCCTGCTAAATCCTGTATTTCATCAATAAAAATATGATGGTATATTTTTGATAGTCTGTTTATAATCTCATTATTACTCTTTTTGTTACATTCAAAAACGAATTTTGAGATCTTGTCAGAATATATTTTATAATTTTTTGTAAAGTAAAACTGTTTAAAGTCAGATTCTCCCCAATATATTGGTATACCTCTACTATTCTTTCCTCTTAATCCTGATTTTCCCTCAACCAAATAGAATCCAATCTTCTTTACAAACAATTTATCATGCATGATACCTTGGTATGGTCTAACTCCATGTTGTAGTAAAAAGGAAAACCATGTTTGTATTGTGATATTCTTGGGGATATATTTTTTAATCTCAATTATTTTTTTGCGTATTTCTTTTTCATTCACTTCTGTGAAAGTAGTAATCAATACACTATCTTTTTTTATTGCTAGTGCTTCTTTCACAAGATGAGTTGTCTTTCCTGATCCAGCTGCGGCAATAATTAGTTTGTTAGTACTCATAATTTATTGGATTGCGTTTAAAATATATTGAGGAAAGCTAACATTTTCTTTAGTGTCAAATATTTTCAATGCGCAATCCGTTTTGTTTGATCTCATATACTTATGTAATTCGTCTTCATTCGCATAGGTTGTTCCTAATATCATATTAAGTTTTTCTAAATCATTGCTTTTTAAAATTTTTGGTTCAAGTGTATTGTAATTGAATGGTTTTTCATTTTTTCCAATTTTTAAGTCTCCAGTGTCTTCAGTCTCATCAAAACAAATTTCTATAAAGTCCTTTTTATTGTCTCCAAGATAATTTTTATATTTCTCTTTTATTAAATTAACATCTCCATCGTTATCAGTAACGACCGCAACAGGCTTATTTATCTTCTCAGCTATTTCTAAAAATCTCAAAAAAGCCGTTCCAACAGAAATAACATCAATTTGATCATGTATTGGTAGCCTGTCTTCATTTGATTTCTTGTATGCCATCTGAATAATCAATTCATCTGAATCTCCTTCAACTAAAATAACCTTTTTACAAAGAATAAGTCGTAGAGTATCATAACCTGACAATTTTGCGAAGTAATTTTTTGTATCTGGCTTTAAATCATCAAATCTAATTTCAGTCCTTTGGTTTGTTGTTGAATCTACGTTTAGCAGGATTAAGCTACCCAAGCCTAATTTATTAGCCACAAAACTACTATGTGTTGAGATAATTACTTGTTTTTCCTCGTTAGTTTCTTGAATGTGTTTAATAAGTTCATTTAGCTTTGTGTGAGATAGGTGATTTTCAGGCTCTTCTAATAACAAAACATTTTTCCTTTGGGCTTGTTTATGACTCAAGGCTAATTTTGTTTTCACAATACATTGTTCGCCTTTACCTACGTGATGGAATGGTACATCATCTAAATATGTTGTTAATGTAGTCTCCCAAGCATTTTTGGACGATAAGTCCACCGATAATTCCACTTTTTTATTTGAAATGTTTATTGCGTCCTTTATTAAGACATTCACATCTTTTATAGAAGAATCATTCATAAAAGCATCTCTCATTTTCCTGTAAGCTTGTTCAATCTTAATTTTATCAGAATCCTCTAGGTGATCTTTTAGGATTCTTGAAATATAAATATCTGAACCATTGTGGTATCTGTTACTAGAAGAATCTATCAATGCCGACTTGATAGGAATTATTTTTGGTGTGACTCTTTCATCTCGTGCAAATGATGACCACGAAAAATCATAATATTCAATAGGAATTGACTGAACATCACCACACTTAACTAATTCTTCATAATACGCCTGATGAGTTTCATTTAATGCAATTTTAAATTGGATTCCACATGCTTTTTGTTTTGTTGAGTTGCCGTTTCCTTCAAACAATGCTTTTAATGTCTCATCTTCAATATCATCAATAAATATTTCGATCAAAATTTCAGGAGGAAGTGGAACTGTTTCTGATTCACTAATTTCTTTGAAATTTTCTAAATATTCATTTCTTACATCATTATTAAAAAGATATTGAGATAATTCTATTTTTAGATATCGCCCATTCAGTAAACCACTTAATGCCAAATGAATAGCTTCTAAAATGGTTGATTTTCCTGTTTCGTTGTCGCCAACAAGAATATTTAAGCCTTTGTTTAGCTTTAAGGAAAATTCTCCCTTAAAGCATTTAAAATTTTTGATTTTAATTTGGCTGATATTCATAGTTCTTATATTAAATTTCCTTAATTACTTTTTAAATCTTCTGCCTTAATTATTTTATTTATCCTTAGAAACCGGAAGAAAATTGTTCTTATCTAGCATTTCTATAATACCCCTTAAAAGATAATTATTTTCAAAATGCAATACATATTTTCTTGACTTCTCTTTTTCTGGCATTAACATATTTTTATCTTTTAATTTTCTTATTGTTCTTGAAATTTCAGCTGGAATTTTACCTGGAAAAATATTTTTAAGATCTCCAGCTTGAATAACCTGCTTTTTAATAACAATTTTTAATATTTTTTCTTCCTGCGGTATTATTAATTTCCTTTCCAAAGAAAAATCAATAGCTGGCAATAAGATATTTTTAGATAAATAATTATAATCTAATAATTTATCTATTTTGTCTATTTCATTTTTTAAACCTTCTAACACATATTCACACCAACTTAATAAATCAACTTCCATTCCAGTGTCAGCTTTTGACAAAAATTTATAATATTTATCACGATTATTGCAAAAAATAGCAGTTGGATTTATAATCCGTCCAATGTGAATATTAAAACCCTGTTTTACTAACATAGCATATGTAAACAATCTGACTGTTCTTCCATTCCCATTATCAAAAGGATGTATCCACGCAAAACGATGGTGAGCAAGAGCGGTCTTTAAGAGATCATATTTTGAAGAATTTTCTTTATTTATAAAAGCAAAAAGTTCATCCATATAAGCAGGCACTTGAGACATATCAGGCGGAAGATGATTTGACTTAGTAATACGCACATTCTCTTTTCTAAAATCACCTGGATTTTTGCTACCCTCTTTAATAAGATTTTTAACGACTTGTTTGTGAAGTTCACTAACAAACATCCTATTAATTATTGTTTTATCAATATTTTCATCAATGAAAGCAAGCGCTTTTTCCATATTTTGTATTTCAATAATCTTTTCATCTTTAGTTTCCTTTTTCTCAATTTTTGTTTCAATAAATTCAGCAATAGTTGTTCTATTACCTTCAATCCGAGCAGATCCAATGCTTTCTAAAGTATGAAATATTTTTTTTAGTTGAAAAAAGGTTGATGGATGGGTTGTCCCGCCAAGCGGTTTTTTACGCAAATAATCAAGTTCAATAATAAAATCAGCTAACTTTGATTCAAAAGGAGGGTTTATAAGTTTTAAATCTGAGTGTTTAAATTTAACATCCATAATTTTAACATTTAACATTTAACATTTATTAATAAAATATGCTTTAAATAGGACATATTATTTGTTTTTATAATAACAAACATTTAACAAATTAGCAAATGCTCATTTAACAAATTAGCATATTCAAAACCCTCTCTCACTCCCCTGTCTTGCCATTCATCAGTCAATTCTTTTCTAATATCAATACTTTTTAAACGCTGATTTATCCATTCTCTTGAATAACCTTTTTTCAAATATGTTTTCATCGCTCTTTCAAAAGCAAGTTCAGGGTCTTCGGTTTCTTCAATCCTCTGATAGCCAACTTTTGCAAGCCATAGCTTAAAAGGCTCTGCTTTCGGTGATGGAATTGATTGAATAAGCCTTAGCAAATTTTCAGTATCTAAAACATCTGTTAAGTAATATTTTCCATCAGATGACTGCATTTTCAGTTGTCCCATTTTTTTGGACAACTGGTTTCCTTCTTCTTTTAGTTTAGTTTTTAAAGCATTCCAGTATTTTTTCGGTCTAGGACTATCTGTTAAAATTTCAATTATATCCACAACCGAAAAATACCAAAGTTCTTTATTCTCATCCCAATGACGGCGAACTTGTTTTTGATTAAATAAAATTATTGAATTAGATTTTTTCATAATCACAATTTAGTTAAATTATAATCTAAACTTTCTAAACTCTTTCAAACTCCCTTAAATTTCCGACACAATTAAAATTTTCTACTCCGTGTCATCCATATATTTAGCTGATTTTCATCTACTTTTTATAAAAAGAGAGAAATTTAAAAAAATAACTTAGTTTATTTAAGCCAGTTTTTAAAACCCCCTAAAACCCCCCCCCGTTCGGCTATCGCTCAGGGCAGGCTCTTATCAGGGGAAACAGTAAAACCTATGTATTTGATTCATCTTTACAAGGATTGTCCTTGCTTAATTTATAAGAATAACCAATTTCACTATTCAGTGTAATATCTTATGTTCATACCAGATTTATCTCTGGTTACTTCACCATTAATAAATTCTTCTTTGTAGGTAAATTCTCCTTTTGAATAGCTTTTCCAAAAGCCAGACCGTTTGTTGTTTGTGTAAAATCCTGTTTGTATAAGTTCTCCAAATGTACATTTGCTATTGTGGGCCTCGGTAGGACAATATCTGGTTATTGGACCGTTTTTTACTCCTTCTGTGTAAGTTGTAATAGTACGCAGATGATCTTCTGTAATATAATCTGTTATCACTTGATCATATTTACCATTTTTATAATGTCCTTCAATGTCTATATCCCCGCCTTCTTGACGAAACTCTTGAAATGGTCCATGTTTGTCCCCTTCAGAATTGTAGCAAATAAACCGATATGGTTGTGAATGGTCTGATCCCCAGTATGCAATACTTGGTCCAATAATTCGCCTACTTAGCTTAGGATCTACATATTTATATCCAGTGCTTTGACCATTGTCCCATATCTTAAATTCAGCGCCTTCTGTTATCGGGCAATCAGCCATAGACTCAGGCAATGTTGGAAATGCAACTTCTGGCTCTTCTTTTATTTCTGGTTTACCAACTGCGTCCACGCAACCTTGTTTTGAAGAATGATTTTCTACTTTCTCGCACATTTTTATATCCGATAGTTTTATAGCGATATCAATATAGCAAGTATCTTTATACTTTTTTTCAACAAACAAAAGCTCTTCTTCGCTCGTTGTTATTATTTTTGGACAAAAATTTGCATCTTCATGTTTTGTAGCCATAGCAAAATAACAAAGAGCCTGATTCAGTTCATCGTCTCCTGTATATGAGTTACACTTATTGGTATTTTTTTCTTCTACTGCCAAAACCAGTTCACACATATCTTTTATAAATTCTTCATTTATATCATTACACATCGCACGACTTACAGTCTTTTTATTCAAAACAAAATGCCCGTAACAAATGTCTTTTGATTCAATATGCTCAATGTTTTCACAAATTTTCAAGTCATTACTCACTATAGCTATTTTTAACTTACATTGTCCGCTAGCATATTCGTCTTTTGCCATATCGCAATAACTCTCTTCTAAATTGTCAGCTCCTAAAATCGCATAACAAACATCTTTATTGTCAGTTTGTGCAATCTCTTTGCAGGTATCTATAGTACCTCTTACTCGCGCGATATTTATCTGACAAAGTAATGCCTTCTCTTCATTCTCAATCTCATCACAAGCTTTTATGTCAGTGGTTCCACGACATTCATTATATGCCTGCTCATCGTCAATATAATGACAAAACAATCTTTGATCCTCCATACTCGGCAAACCCCACGACACCTCTCGCACACAACTTCTCAACTTTGCGCCACTTTCCGAATTACATTCATCTACTAAAACTTGATACGCGTATTCATAGCAAAGATCTTTATGTCTTGTGTCTGTAATACCAGAACACTTTCTCACATCTTTATCTATCACCGCAAAAGCAGCCACACCCATAAACTGATCTTGTTTTATATCTTTAAATTCATCATACAATATTTTACTGTCGCGATATTTTGCAATCAAACTAAAACCACATATATAGCTTTCTTCCTCCCCTAGTTTTTCGCATCTCTTAAACTCGGTATCAATCAGCTGTTGTTCTATGGAGCTCTCTATATCTTCAGCTGTAACAGTTTCCTTTGACTTTATAATAATATCCCCTTGTGCTTGTGAAAATTCTACGACAGGGTCAGGATTGATAATCCTGCTTGGATCAACAGAGAACTCAAGAAACTCAGTGTCTGTAGCAAATGATTTTGGAATCTCTACGACAAATGCTTCTTCTGTTGCAGAAAAACTTAGTGTAAGAACTCCCTCGTAACCCCCTTCTTTATTTTTTGTATATTCAAGCACACGCTCTATTTGACCTTTTTCTGTATTTTCAATCTTATATTTATATGAATAAACATCTTCATTCTTTTCAATATCATTCCACTCATTCTCTGGCAAAATCTGAAGCCACTTTGGCGCTGAACCTTTTTCTTCCCACAGAGAATTGTCAAAAGTTAATTGCGAGGAAGAATTGTCAGGATTTTTCTGAAGCAAAAAAAACGCCACACCGACTAATATAACGCTCAAGATAATAAGAATTTGTTTCATTTTCATATATATTTTGGTTATTTTATTATAAATATTTTTTTGACATTTATAAATATTTTTCGACCTTGTGGAGAAATCAATCGCAAATAGTTCTCCATAAAGTCGAACGATATTATCGTCTTAAGTTCTTACTTAGAGCAAAAAGAACGCATATTTTTTTAAATAATAAACAAAAAACTATAAAACAATTGATATTTATAGTCTTAGTATAGCAAAAATTTGGCGAAATTGCTAATTTTCTTTATTATATTTTCTTGCGAATAATATTAACTTTATCCATAAACTTCTTGACTCTCGCATAATCAACTTCATTCTCCCAACACCCTTCTTCCTTAAAATATGATCCTACTATTAGAGCATCAGCAGTTTTTAAATAGGATTCTACATTCTCATATGTAACTCCTGAACCAACTAGAACTGGAATTTTAACTCCTTTTTTAACAGATTCTACTTCTTCTAAATTCGCTTCACATCCAGTCGCAATTCCAGTAACTATAACTCCATCGCCTATAAAAAATTCAACAGCATGCGCGGTTTCAATAATATCAACATCAGAAGTAATTGAATGCGCGCTATGCTTTTTCTTTATGTCAGCTAGTACAAGAATATTTTCAGCGTTTATTTGTCTTCTGTAACGCAAAAGTTCACCAGCACAAGATTCTATGATTCCTTCGTCAGCAACATGAGCAAAAACAAACGCTTCTGCTCTAATAAAATCCAATTCAGAGACTTTTGCAACTGCAAGCGCTTCTTTATTTGCAGCAGCAAGAATTTGAATACCGCATGGAATATCAGAAAGTATCTTTTTAACTTCAATACAAACAGCAGTCATTGTTGAAACAATCTCTGGACCAACATTTTTATTCAAATACGGAGCATCATGCATATTCTCAAGCATCACAGCATCAATTCCAGCCTTCTTATATATCTCTGCTTCCTTTTTTGCTTTTTCAATTATAGCTTCCACATTATCTTTTGATTTTGGAGTTCCAGGCAAAGCATCAACATGGATCATTCCAATTATTGTTTTGTTAAATATTTTTTTCATAATTATTACTTTATTTATAATATATATAGCTTATAATAACTTACAGAAAACGTCAATTTAAAAAAGAACAAAAATAAAAAAGTGACTTTTGCTTTAGCCACTCTGGAAATTTCCGAAGATAAGACCTTTGAGATCAGAGACTTTGATCGGATCTGTCAGATTATAGTCGTTTTTTATAAAAAAATTATCATATATAATTTTTTCAGACCCTTCATCGTTGCTTTTAATTTTCTGAATCGCAATACCTTCTCCTATAAAAGGAATCTTAAAAGGAAAAGAATTAGCTGTTCTTTTATTATTACTCTCCACGATCTTAAAATCTTGAAGAACAATGGAATCAAATTGCAAAACATGATCTATCTTTCCCGTGAACAATAACGGAGTTCCTTCTGTTACATATTCTACACATGTTGATTTTCCAATATAATGAACCAAATCATTCATTGCTTTTTTTCTAAACGAATTGCATTTAAGCATTACGATCATCCTCCTTGTGTTTAATTTATATCATACTATATAATTTAACGCAAGATAGCAAGTAAATTAATAATACGAATACTGCTCTAATCAGCAATAAATCCGCCAGCTTGAAGCTCCCAGAGCTTTCTATATTGGCCATTTTCTTTTTCAATTAATTGTTGATGCGTTCCATCTTCAATAATCTTTCCATTATCTATAAAAACGATTCTATCCATTTTCACAATTGTTGATAGTCTATGAGCAATAACGATCACTGTTTTATCTTTCATCAATTTATCAAGCGCATCCTGAATCAAACTTTCAGAGTGCGAATCAAGACTTGAGGTTGCTTCATCAAGAATTAGAATTGGAGCATTCCTCAAAATCGCTCTGGCAATAGCCACTCGCTGTCTTTCTCCACCAGAAAGCTTAACTCCTCTTTCACCAACAAAAGTGCCATATTTTTCTGGCAAATCGTTTATAAACTCATGACAATGAGCAAACTTTGAGGCCCTGATTACTTCTTCATCTGTCGCGTCAAACTTTCCATATCTGATATTTTCCATCAAGCTTCGATGAAATAAGATTGGATCTTGCGGAACAAGACTTATACTTTTCCAAAGACTCTCTTGAGTTACTTTTGAAATATCTTGATCATCAATTGATATCTTTCCGCCGAAAACATCATAATTACGAAGCAACAATTTAACAACCGTAGTTTTTCCAGCTCCAGAAGGTCCAATCAGTGCAACTCTCTGACAGCCTTTAATCGTTAAGTTAAATTTTTCAAAAACTTTCCTGGTTTTATTATAATAAAAATCTAAATCCTTAAATTCAATCTTGCTTTTGTTAACTTTTAATATTTTTGCTCTTAAATTATTTTGGATCTCATGCGGAATATTTAAGATTATAGTCATTTCTTCAGCATCTGCTAAATTTTGATAAGTCCTTCTGATCATTTTTCCAAAACTCCAGATATGCATAAATATGATCAAAACATATGATTGCAACAAAACAAAATCACCAATAGTAAACATCTGTTTCTCCCATAATCTAATAGCAACATAAAAAGTCATACCCTCTAAAACAATCATAAATAAAGCTTGAATAGCATCAAAAATATTATCCAAATTAAAAGAATACTCAGTTAACTTTCGAACTTTTTCATTAAGATCAAAAAAGTCTTTTACTTCTTTTTTATATCCACAAAAGAGCTTTATATTAGAATTGTTAGTTATTGTATCAGAGAGAAACCCTGTTGAGACTGTTTGGGCAGTAGCTCTTTTGAGATCAAATTTCATCTTATAAATAGCCATAAACCAATTGACTATTACAAATATTATCAACCAAACAACTACAATTGTACCGAGAATATAATTGCTACAAAAAAGAACGATAACAATAACCGACATTTTAACGATCAACGGCACAAATTCCCACAAAACTCTATCAAGAACATCTCGAAAAGAATTAGAAAAATAGCCCACTCTTTTTACCAGTGCTCCAACAAAATTATTATTAAAATAAGAAAAAGAATGTTTGTGTAAATATTTAAAGCAAGTATCTTGAATATCAGCAATAAGCTGCGCATAAAAATGAGGCAAGAAAAGATCTGCCATTCTCCATGCAATCCAATTTATAAAGTGCACTATCAAAATTATTATCAAAATATCAATTAATCCATCAGCAATAACTTCCCTTGCTTGATCAGTTCCCAAAATATCAAAGAATTTCTTATAATACAGTGGAATAATAACACTTATCGCAGAACCAGCTACAATAGAAAGAAATATTATCGATCCTGATAATTTATATTTTATAATATGACTCCAATATATCTTTATTGTCTTTCTTGTGTTATTTTTCATTACTAATCTTTTGATTACCTTAAGTTAAATTTAAAAAATTAATCAACAAATCACGCCAAATTTTGGCTTTTGAAATAGTGAATCGTTTTTTATGTATATATTATATAACGAATATAGTATTGTTTTGTTACTAAAATAGACAAATAACAAAAACTCCAGGTTTTAACTGGAGTTTTCATTTAGTTTAAATACTTACACTTATACAAGTGTTACATTTGTAGCATTCAAACCTTTTGGAGATTCAGTAACTTCGAAAGAAACTGCATCACCTTCTTTAAGCTGATCATAAGCAACGCCATTAAGCTCATTTGAGTGGAAGAAAAGATCTTTTCCACCATCATCTTGAGCGATAAAGCCATAGCCTTTATCAGTTAATTTTTTTATTGAACCATTCATTGTATAAATAAAAAAAGCGAATTAAATGCAAGACTAGATGCTTTGCAGAATTCGACTTAAGTTCTGTTTATAACGCATTCCTCTTACTATGTTAATCTAACATATATAAATATTATTGTCAATACCCCAATTTTTTATGTTTTTTCATCTATATTAAGTAGAATATATCTAAATATTGTTCGACTTTATGGAGAACTATTCGCGCGTGGCTTTCTTCTCCACAAGGTCGAAGAATATTGTAAAAAGGTTAAAGAATATTGTAAAAAGGTTAAAGAATATTGTAGAAAGGTTAAAGAATATTGTAAAAAGGTTGAAGAATATTGTAAAAAGGTTAAAGAATATTGTAAAAAGGTTGAAGAATATTACATTTGTATAGTGTATCTAATCAGCAGCACTTTCACCTGCGATATATCCAGTGCTCCAGCAAACTTGAAGATTATATCCACCAGTAGGACCATCAAGATCAAGAATTTCTCCTGCAAAATATAAATTATCAATCAACTTTGATCGCATTGTCTTAGGATCGATCTGCGCAAGATCAACTCCACCAGCAGTAATGATCGCCTTGTCATATCCTTTCAAACTTTTTAGTTCTAGATCAAATTCTTTCAAAAGATGTAATATTTTTTTTCTCTCCTCTCGAGTTACCAGATTAACCTTTTTTTCTGGATCAATCTTAGACAATTTAATAATAACTGGAATAAGTTTTTGCGGCAAAAGCTTATTAAGAGCATTTTTAAATGCTTTATTATTCCCTTCTTGAAAATCTCTTTGAATTCGCAGATCAAGTTTTCCAAAATCTAAAGCTGGCTTAAAGTCAATTCTAAGCGTCATCTTCCCAGATGATTCTTTTCCAATTTTCCTGCTCAGATCAATAACAACTGGACCACTCATTCCATCTGCTGTGAATATCGCTTCTCCAAATCTTGAGTCTATTTTTTTATTATCTTTATATATACTAATCTCAACATTTTTCAGACTTAATCCTTCTAACTCTTTGACGATCTTTTCTTTAACAATGATTGGAGTAAGTGAAGGAGAGAGACTTTTGATCGTATGTCCTAGATTTGCAAGCCATTGATATCCATCTCCAGAAGACCCTGTATCTGGGTATGATCTTCCACCAGTACAGATCACAAACTTATCTGCAAATATTTCTTCGCCACTAGCAAGAACAACTTTTTCGATCCTTTTTCCTTTTTTGATAATTTCTTGCACTTGCACATTTGTTCTAACTTCAACTTGTGATTTCCTTAAATAGTTGATCAAAACATCAAGGACATCTTTTGATCTATCACTTGTAGGAAAAACACGGTTTCCTCTTTCAACTTTTATCTTAACTCCACGAGATTCAAAAAATTCAATCACGTCATTTGCAGTAAATTTATAAAAAGATGAAAAAAGAAATTTACCATTTTTTCCAAATTTATCTATCATCTCTTTTAAATCATCTGTCTTGTTTGTAATATTACATCTCCCCTTCCCCGTGATCAAAAGCTTTGTTCCAAGATTTCGATTTTTTTCAAGCAAAAGCGCGCGAGATCCAAGCTCACCAGCTCTTCCAGCACTCATCATTCCCGCAGGACCTCCTCCAATCACGACTACATCATATTTCATATACCTATTAACATTTTATTGATTAAAGACTATATATCCTTGACTTTTAATGTTCTTTGTCTATTATAAAAATAAGAAGGGGAAAAAATGACCAAAACAAAAGATACTCTTATTACAGCAAGATGCATAGGTAGTCTTACACATCCAGATTGTGAGAGTTGTAATCACAGAAGAGACCCAATACATCTCACAGAAATTGTTGAAGGAAAAAGAATACCTTTGACAATTGATAGATTGAAAAAATTAATCTTTAAGAGAGAAGATGCTAAAGAGTGGGCACCTAAGTGCTATCTTAGGCAAAAAGTTCTTCTACACAAAACAGCAAAGGACAGCAAAGTACAGCCTTTTATTCTTCTACAACCTGTAGAAGAACCATTAGAGTTCTTACGCATAACCGTTATGGCAACTGCCTAGGGTAATTCACAAGCATAAAGTGAATTACCTATTTTTTATATTTAGGATTTATGTATTTATTCCCTGTCATTCTTGCCTACGCCAGAATTGTAAATGTTAAGTAATTCGTTAATAATATCTGTCATCCTGAATTTATTTCAGGATCTACTTTCTTTTGCATCTAATTAAATCTATAAATCACAGAGCTCTTGAATAAGTTGAAAATACAATAAATATATTATTATAGCAAAGATAATTGTATTTACACTGCATACAAAAGTATAGTGTAAATAGTACAAGTCAAAACTTAAGATATAAAAGATTCTGAAATAAGCTTGTCCTCGTGAAGACGGGGATTCAGAATGACAATTTTTTGTCAGTAAATTACCTAGCATCTATATGAATAACGAAATAGAATAAACACATAAATTCTAATGCTAATGTTTCATATATTAAAAAACAATAACCAATAAACCAAACTACTTTTACAAATTCTTATTCCACTCTCGCAGGAATGGAAGACTTGCTTTAATTACAGGGAAAGATGCAATAGAAAGCTTTTTAATTTCATCCACGCTAAAAGCTTTTCTTTGGAAACATTCTTCTGCAAAGCATTCCTGAGGCTCACTTTGAGAGATAGTAATATAATGAGGATTATAACTTATTGGAAATGGATACTCAACATTTCTATCGTTCTTAACTTTCTTTTTGGCAATAAACTTTCAATGACCAATAAGCTGATATCTTTCTATCTTGAATCCTCCCTCTTCCAAAGCCTCTCTACGAAGAGCTTCTTCAATTGTTTCGCCCTTTTCAATGTGACCACCTAAAAGTTCCCAGCCTCTATGATTTCTAGTTAATACAATCTTATTTTGATACATTGCAACACAAAACACTGCTGAGCACAGATCTCGTGGAGGCATATCTTTTGACATATAAAACTCCCACGAAGTATTATCATTATATCTTCCAGATAATATTTTATTTTTATTCTGAAGTTCAACTGTCATATTGTCATATTTATACTCCTTTGCTAAAATAATTCCGTATAATGCTCCGCAAGCTTATGTGAAATCTTGTTTGATTTTAAATGAAAAAGTAATTTTTTTAAAATCTACAAAATCGGAATTCGAAAAGCGAAGGAATATAACTTAAGGAAGCTCTGAAAAACTAATAGATTTCTCTTTTAAAATTTATTTTTTGACTTAAACTCTGGATTCCCGCATCCGCGAGAATGACAAAAACTGCGTTTTTCAGAAATTCCTTTTAAAATTCCTAGATTTCATCATTCTCAATAAAACCCTCGCCAATATGTTTGAAGATATGCTTAGCATATTTCGGATGAGCATTCCTTTGCTTCAGTAATTCTTCATATTCTGTTTTAACTTGGTCACGAGAAGAAACTTCTATACCTTTTAATTGCGCAAAAATTAACGGATTCTCAACTGCTGCTCTACCAATCATAACTCCCCTACATATCTTTAATTTTTCAATATCATCTTTAGTTTCAATATCTCCATTAGCAATAACATTCTTTCCTATTTTTACGCATTCGGAAAATATACTCCAATCTGCTTTATCAGTATAAGTCTCTTTACCATGCCTAGCATGAACAACAAAAAAATCAGCATCAACATTTTCAATCAAATTCAAATATACTTTTTTATCTTTTTCAAACTGGTTTAACCCCAAACGCATTTTAATATTCGCACCATAACCATAGCTCTTAATTCTATCAATAATTCTCTTAACTTTAGAAACTCTTCTTATCATCGCACATCCCAAACCAGCTTTTACAACTTCAGGATCAGGACAACCTAAATTTAGATTAAACCCCCGAAAACCATTCTTTGGTCTGAAATCTTTCAGAAACTTTTCTAACAATGGCTCTCTTTGTCCAATGATCTGGATCATACAAGGAACATCATCAAAAAGCTTGATCTTATTCATTGTAAAAGGATTTTTTTTGGCAAGAGATTGTAAACTGACTTTTTCTGTAAAAGTCATATCAGCTCCGCGACATATTGTTCGAAAACAAGAATCTGTCATATTCTCGATTGGCGCCAGCATATAATAGAATTTATTCTCCATAATATTTCATATTTATTTTATTATACTTTAATATTGTTCGACTTTATGGAGAACTATTAGCAAACAACTTCGGAGCAAAATCGAAGAATATTAAAATAAGAAAATCCTATAAAGTTTTATTTATCTCTATTAACCCAATTGATCAGTTTATTAAGTTCAAATCCTTCATCAATATTGCAATATTCTTTTTCTAATTTTAGAATATCCTCTATAGAAGCTTTTTGATATGCATCTAAGATCTTTTTTATAAAATCTTCAATCTTCTCAAACCATACTGGAAGTTTTTCTAATTTAATTGCTATTCCATTTTCCTCTAAGATCATAACTCCAGAATCAAACATAGTAGTAGCGGCTATCATATTTTCCCTTACATAAGAAGCAACAGATAAGTTGTTTATTTTTTCTTTATGCATAAACCGACAAACACGAGCCACAGTTAATGCTAAAAGTTCGATTTGATCAATTCCTTCTTTTTGAGCCACTAGAATACCTCCAAGAGTTGCTTTTCCTTCTTCAAGAGATAGACCTGCATCTCCCAGAGTATGGGTTCTTTCTATAGTTCTTCCCACAGGATGAAAATATTCATGTATGATAGTATGCAGTGTCATTGCTTCTGGAGTAATCAGATCCTGCAACTTTTCATTTACACTAATTAAACAATTATCTTTAAGTTCTTTTTTATATATATCAGCTGAAACTTTTGAACCTGATTTATTATCCAAAAATATCTTTCCTCCAATTTCCATAATATCTTCACGATTTGGAGCTACTTGTCCAGAACCTCGAAAATTAGCACTAACTCCACCGCGAATCAAAGCAATAAATACTGAAATATCTATTTTCCCAAGTTTATCAGATAGAACCTGTATTTCTTTTTCCTTAATTCCTAAATGTCTAATATGCATAGCTGTTGCTTTTCTAAAACGTTCAATTGTTTCTCTTGTTTCTTGAGTGCGAACTACAAGACGAAACTCTGGACTCACACAAACAGGATGTTCATAACCATTCTCAATCCCATGAATAAAAAATACCCGACAATCAGGAGAGATCTCAATCCATCTCCGATCAACATTCGCCCAACATTCCTCCAGCTTATCAATTTCATTGCACTGATAAGCAAGACAAAGAGACTCTATGTATTTGCATAGAATCAAATCTTTTTGAACTAATTTATTAGAAGAAAGTTCCTTAAGAGTATTAACAATTATTTCAATCTCTTGCGGAAATACTTCAACCCATGTTTGACGGTCAATAATTCTATTTTCCTTAATTTCAAACACTGTATAGTCAAAATGATTTAAATCGTTTTGAAAAATTTCTTTATATTTTTTTCGACTTGTCTCATCAAGTTTTTGCCATGGTCTGACAACCTTTTCAAACCACTTTATCCAAAGTTGATCTATAGCTCTGGCAAGATTAACTCCTTTTTTGATCAATAATCTTTCTAGCAAGGTTGCGTCCGTTTTATCCTCAAGAACAATAATTCGTAAAGCTTGATTTTGTTCTGTTTGAATAGCCGGCATAACAATATTTCTCAAAAAAGACAAATTAACATCTGGATCACTCTTATCTATATTGCTAGATTGCATTCCGATATATTCTGCTAATTCTTCAACAGGAGAATCTGGACAAAATGTTCCAGGTCCTTTGGGAATATCAGTTAGATATTGGTTGATCTGTTTTGAATCTTTAATTTGTTTATAAAAATTGCTAAGAATCTTTTCTGACACTTCTGGTAAAGATCCTTTTTTAATTTCAAGTTGCTTATGTTCTCGACAAATACATTTTATATCCATATATCAAGAATTTAATTAAAAGTTAAACTTTCCGAAATATACAATAGTAAAATCAGTGGAGTGTAGAACGAACAAAGTGAAGTTCTACCGCAATATCGTATAGTTATGTTTTAATAACACTCCAGAATTTGATTTATTTGTTTTTCGCTACTGCTTCCTTATTTAATCCGTTTTTCAGTGGAAAATAAACTTTAGCAGTATATTCATTCATCATTCTATAAGTATTAAAATATGATCCATTCAATGCAACAGCATGTTTCATTATTTTTATAAACCCTAAGCGGTCTTGATAGTATAAAGGCAAAATCTTATTTGCCAGTTTATCATACAGATCAGTAACCTCTGAATTCCAACTATCTTTATTATCAAGTCGCGCTTCATTCATATTTGTACCAATTGACCAACCTGTTACTCCTTCGATCCACCCCTCTGGCCACCAGCCATCTAATACACTTAAATGAGGAATTGCATTAAACGCAGCTTTCATTCCGCTTGTACCAGATGCTTCGTGTTTCTGTAAAGGAGTATTAAGCCAAATATCAACTCCAGCAACAAGTTTCGTTGCCATATCCATATTGTAATCTTCTAAAAAGACCATCTTGATCTTTCCTTTATGCTCTTGAGTCTTTTGAAAAATAGCTTTTATCAACTCAATACCTTTTTGATCTTTCGGATGAGCTTCTCCTGCAAAGATGATTTGCAAGCAACCAACAGAAGAGATCATTTCTTCTAATCTATTAAGATCTGCAAGAACAAGAGCAGGACGCTTATAAGATGTAAATCGACGAGCATAACCTAATGTACAAACATCATCTGAAAATTTATTTACTGAAAATTTATTTACATATTCAATCAAATCTTTTTTAATTTGAATATGAACATCCCAGATTTTATCATCAGGGATACTAATTGCTTTTCGAAAAGTAGAAGGATCATAACTCCATTCTGGAATATATTCATCATAAAGCTTTTTAAAACTCGGATGCGTCCATTCCATATGATAAGCACCATTTGTAACTGGGATCACATCATACTTTGGAAACATTTTCTCTGTCACTTTTTCATGAGTTTTAGCAACTCCTGTTACTACACCAGAAAAATGAAGTGACAATCTAGTCATACAAAGCCTACCTTCTATCTTGGCCTCTTTCGGAATTTCTTCAAACAAATCAGCAGGAAGAACTCTTTTTACATCATCTAATGAAAAGCGATCATGACCAGCTGCTACAGGTGTATGCGTGGTAAATGCTAATTTAGAACCAATATAATCCATCGCTTCGTTGTGAGTTGAAAAATCATCTTTAACTTTATTATAAAGAGACAAACCAACAAATGAAGCGTGACCTTCGTTAAGATGATAGACACGAACTTTTTGAGAATTAAATTTCAGTTTCTCAAGCAAAGCTAGTCCCCCTAGCCCAAGAATTTGTTCCTGACAAAGACGATAGAACGAATCTCCTCCGTATAAATTGCTTGTTAGTGTGCGATCATACTCAGTATTATCTTGAACGTTTGAATCTAGAAAATATACTGGCACGGTAGAACCAAATTGTCCAACAATATCATATTGCCAAACCGCACAAGAAACATTGTGATCACTTAAAGGAACATCAATTGTAAATGGAAGCTTTGTCAGATATTCTTCCTTATTCCACATTTCACAATGACTTACTTGTTTTCCAGCTAGATCAAGACTTTGTCCTACATAACCTTTTTCATGCAAAAGCGTAATTCCCAAAGCTGAATATTTAAAATCAGCAATAGTTTTCAATGTATCTCCCGCCAGCACACCTAATCCGCCACTATATGTTGACATATCTGATCTAATAGCAACTTCCATTGAAAAATAAGCAACATCCAATAATTTATCTTTATTCTTTTTCATAATTAAATTTTAATTAATATATTACTTTTTAATATCTAAACTTCAAGTCTGAAGTTTACTCTTTAAAGTATAAAAACATATCTATAATCTAATATTACTCTAAAAAAGCTTATTCGTAAAGAAAGTTATAATAAAAATTATAATAAAAAAAAACACTTCCTAGAAGTGTCACGAACATTTCTATCAAACTGAAATATCCATATAGTGTTTTTCTCACGGCCGTGAGAAAAACACTATATGGATATTTCATTAGAAAACACTTCTTTAGACAAAAATAAATTTAGCTTGTTAATTATATTTCTACTTTAAAACCCTATAAAAAACAGGTTTTGTCATATAGCAGATGCGAGAATCAGAAATTTAAGACAAAAAATAAATTATAAAAAAATTTATTAGTTTTTCAGAGATTCCTTAATTATTTTCAGAAATTAATTTTCCAAGTCAGATCTGACATCGTATGCCGATCATCCACTCTGCTTCCGCCATTATCTTTCAAGTTTTTACCAATTGAATATAAAATTTTATCCTCCTTGGAATATCTTAATGAATTGCCATCAAAATAATCCAATGGAACAGATGATAAATAATCAGGAACTAACTGTTCTAAAGAGTTTGGAAGATCACCATTATCGTTTTTATATGCTTTCATTGCGATCATAGTTTGTGTTGCGGATACCAAAGAATCTTCATTACATTTTTTCGTATTCATTGAAGATAAACCTGTTGCAGTAATATCGTATAGTGTTTTACCAATAATATTTTCAGATAAATAAATTTCTATAAAAGAAGAAGGAGCCTGCGTTTGAATATCAATATTTTCAATATTGTTATAAAATTTATTCGTATTTTCAATATTTTTTCTTGCATAACTCGCAAAAAGATCTTTTGTTTTATTTGGTCTAAAATAATAATTATTATTTAACTTCTTTGATATACCATGACTTTCTTCTTCCGTAAAAGATGGAAACATTTCAGTATCACCATTTGCAAGAGCATCAATTGTCAAAGATCGTATATGATATTCACATTTAATAATCGCAATAAGCCCATCCTCGTTTTTATAGAACTGATCCATATCAAGAGCATATTTTTTTAACTCACTATTATTTAAGTTTGATGAAGTAATAATAGATTGTATTGTTTTAAATCCCCGTTTTTTCATATCCATTGCAACGAGATATTCAATTAAAGAAACTTGTGATTCCTGCATTTTTTGTGCAACATATACAGAACTCAGTGCTTCTTCTATTGCTTCCTTTTTCTTCTCTTGTTTTGACAAATATAATGCTTTAATAGAACTATACCCAGATATTATTCTCCAGGAATTTAATGAAGGAAGAATCATCCTTGAATTTATATTTTTCGGATCAGCTAATAATGGATATTGATAATTCGGTTTACGCACAGCTACAGAAAAAAAATCAAAAGCTTCTTGATTATTAAAGATAATCTCTTTTGCCAATTCTTCATTCCACATCTTATTATCAATCATATCTTTAATCTCTTTTGTTTTTCCTTCTGGCTCATATACAACCTCTTCAATCTTGATCAAATCAAAATAAGCATTTTTTTCATCAGAAACTGAAATTATTCGCAAACTCAAATCGGAATCATTGATAGAAGCTATGTCCTTTGTAAATAAATTAAGAATTCTCGGAAATAATGCTACTAGAATAATTAAAATAAAAATACTGAACATTATAAATTTGATTTTATTCATTTTCTTAAATTATTTATTATATCTATATACTATCACAAACCATCAGAAAGTTCTATTATCCCTTTCACATATCTCGCGCCTAACACACAATTGTATTTGAAAAAAAACTTAAATAAAAAATCGAAGTAAACTTTCAATTAAAGCTACTTCGATATTGTATTGTATTTATTATGGACTTGTATGTTTCCAAACCAAACGCTTGAGAGTCCATGAAATGTCATAGACCGAACAGTCATTACCATAAATTATGATCAACAGACAAATTGGGACACCCAATTTTTTAAAAGAACAATCTCAATATAAATTAACAAACAAACTAAATTTTGTCAATGATTAATATCTAAGGAACTTCTAAAAAACGCAGTTTTTGTCATTCCCTCACTGAACTAAATTCAGCATAAACTCCGGAGAGAATCCAGTGTTTAAATCAAAATACAAATTTTAAAATATGACTCTTAATAGTTTTTCAGAGCTTCTCTAATTACTATTAGAAAATTTTGATATTCCCTTACAAAATAAAACTTGTTTTTAAAAACAAAAAAATACGGCGAACTCATCAAAAATGAGTCAACCGCAATTGAAAAATATGCCTGATTATTTATCGCCCACAACCAGGACATTTGCCATCGGTGGATTGCATGTGCTCTATTGAGCCACACATATCACATCCAATTTCCATTATTTCATTTATTGGAGTATATTGGCAAGAATAATACTCCACCGAAAATAGTGGTTGGAGTCTTTCAATCTCTCTGATTGCCAGAGCTTCATCAAAAAACTCTCCAGCTTTTACCTTCAGCTCCTCGTTAGACACTTTACCGTCTTTAGCAAGATTTCTTGCCTCTTCGGTAAGTTCAACGATTACCTCAGCTGTCGAATCAATATATTTCTTAACCATTCCATCTTTTTTTTCGTGAATAATAATCACATTACTAGACGACTCAAAAGCAATTCCAAAATCAAGAATTGGAAAAATCTTTTCCATATTTTCAATATTAAAAAGGAGCTGATGTCATAGACACCTGCTCCGTCCTGAGATCTATTTCTCAAGAAAATTTGATTCGGCAATTATGCCATTTCGAACTTCCACAATGTCTCCTTTCTCAAAAGGAAGAACAACATTCTCTTCTGGAAAAGACCAATAAGTTGGTATATCACTTATCATACCGTTTTGTTGAATTTCTGTTATCGGCAGCAATAGCACCATAAGCTCTGTACTTTCTGTACAGACGATGATATCACTTTCTGCCCTATAGACACCATCAGAAATTCCCCATTCTGGTATTGGTCCAGATTGATGCGCAGTCCCCGAACCGAGAGAATGTATTGTTAACGAAGTACAGACAGCTCCGAGAATGCAAAGAAGTATTATAATCGTAATTACAGCAGACTTGTCTTCTTTTTTTGTTGATTCATATCCTTTGGAGTAAAGTAAAGCTCCGATTAAAAGACCAACCCCAATCAATAGCAGTATATATTGTATTATCATTTCTTCCACTTTTCCTTTCGCTCTAAATAACCTTCATTGGATTATAAATCCTCTTGGTTTTTTAAAAAGCATTTATATTTTTACCTCTGAAGCTTATCAGAGGTTTTTCTAAACCTACAAAATAACTTATAGATTTAAAAAAAATAAAAGAAAAATTTATATTTTATTGAGATAATACTTAAATTCCTTGAGATTAATCCTTCTTCAGAATAACATAGAAGTATACACTCATTTTTCAAAATTGTCAACTTCAAAATCAAAAGATTTCAACAGTTCTTCAAATATACGAATAACCGCTTAAATACTAATATTCTGCAAACAAAAAACGTTATAAGAATTAAAAAAAATAGGCATGGAGATTCACGCCTTATTTTACACACTGTCATCAGATTCATCTCTGATAGCCTCCATCCTTTTATGTAAAGGAATGGATTTATTAAATCTTTGTTCCATTTCATGACGCAAACTATGCATTGCTAATGTCGGAGTTTTACTGGATCTCAAATTCTCTATTGTCTCGTTCAAAAGCCTCCTTGCTTCCTCTGCTAATTCATCAAAACTTAATTCAACCAATCTTTTTTCTTCTGGAATATTATTCCCCCCTTTAATGTTGTTACTTTTCTAAAGTATAATTTAAACTTAAAATATGTCAAATTATTATTTCATATTTATGTTGTAATAATAGCTTATTTATAGACTTCTCCACACTGGTCATTGACTTTTTGTAGTTCTTGATCTATACTATTTATATTAAGACGAGAAAGGATCCGAACGGTTTAATGCCTAAGGAGCCTTTTTCTTTTTATGTAATTTTCTTTTTTATCTCTTTATATTCCAAACAATCAAAGTATTCTGATCCAATTTCCTTATATAAAGATGAAGCAAATTTTTTATTAGGGAATAGTATTTTTTTAAATCTTTTTTCTTCAATCAAAAAATCTACCAACATTTTATAATCTCCATCTCCTGAAACAAGAATTATTTTATCAAATGATTCTTTTTTGTATATTTTTTTCATAACTTGAAAAATAATATCAGAATCAACATTACCCTTTTTCTTTCCAAGCATCGCTGAATTATGTTCACGAAACATTAAAACAAAACCAGCCTCCTGAATCTCTTCATATAAATCACGATTGTTCTCATTAACACATCCAAAAAAATAATAAGCTTTAGAAACTTTATATTTATCCTGCAAATAAATTCTAAATTTCTCAAGACTAACTTTCCATGATTTTCTTGGACTTTTTGTTGTACCCATATATAAATTCTGCCCATCTATAAAAGCAAAATTATTTTCTTTTTTTGAATTCATATTTAATATTTTGTTTATTATATTTACATCTTATCACCAGAACTAGTAATTAAACAAATTGTAATATTATTAGAACTTATATAGAATATATCACGCAAAGTAAACATTATTTCTCTAATCTAAATATTATTCTTTGGTGTTTTGCAATTCATTTATACTATTTGAAAATTTCTCAAGTAACACTTGGAAAGCATGTCTATAAATTTTTTCTACCGAATCTTTATCTGCAGGAGAATCTTTATCAAACTCTAAAGATTGAAAATCGCTAGAATCAATTGAAAAATAATTATATAAATCTTTCAAGTCGACTTCTTGTTTTCCACACTTTCTTAACGGATATCTATTAATATCATAACCTTGACTACTTCCCTGAAACTTCCCAATCAGAAAATATGTTTCTGCGTTTATTATTTCCTTTATAACTGAACCTAATTTCATATTATTACTAATTTTCGCAAATGTATCAAGATCTAAAGAAGATTCAATAAAATCCATTGTAACCTTTTCAAATCTACATATAATTTTATCTTTCAGTCCATCTGGTATATTAATACCACCAACTGAAATTAACCTTTTTACCATACTTTTTTAAGATTTTCTGGTAAGTCACTAAGAAGTTCTTGTGAAGAGTCAGTAAGTTCTTTTTCTTCTTCTGGCTTAATTAAATTAATAAAGGAACCCGTTGATATTGCATCGCCATAAACACCCTCCTTTTTCTCTCTTTCTACTGATTTTAATCCATGTACATGACGTAAACCAATTGATCTATTAGAAAGAAATAAAAGATTATCATATGATAATATAGATTTTTCTGTTTCAGTATTATTTTCTATTTTCTCAGTTTCTTCTTGTGGTTCAAGACTATTTCCAATCCCAATAGTTTCTATGGTCATATATTTTATATTATTCATTATACTTATATCTTATCACAAATATGCAAAATTCTCTACAGTCTTTTTGAGGATATAAAGATAACCGCTTGCAAGCGGTTATCTAACTGGCTTGAGGTCTGGGACGCCTGTCCGCCTTGGGAGGGATGTTGGAACCTTTTTGGTCAAAAAAATGACCAAATAAAATAAGTCGTCTCAGCTATGTTAGCATATTGACGACTCTTTTTCTGAAAAGAATTCAAGAATAAAGCATTTGAGATAATGTTTCTGTTAGGTTTTTCTCTAGGCCTTTGCTTTCCACAATCTTCTGAATTTGACAGGCTAAATAGAAAATATGGCGCTCGTCAACTTTTTCACCAAGACGAAGGAAATCATTGCTGGTTGTAAAAATTATTTTCTCTTCACTGTTTGAGATAATTAAACCTCCAACCTTTTCACTATACAATCCAAAAAGTCCAGTATTTTTTAAAAGCATTAATGAAATTTCTACTTCAATTCCACTAAAAGATGTTTTTCTTCCTTTTAAAAATCTTTCATCTTTGACCACTCCTTTATCTGTTTCTATCCATGTTAACTTTCCCATTTTTGTTAGTTTTATTAACAAGTCACTTAGATTTTTAATATCAAGCATTAGTTTCACCTCCAAAAGTGATAAATATCTACTAATTTAATAGAAATATATCACCCAAGAAAATAAAACTTTTCTAAAATGCCTGATTATTAAACAACTTTGAAGCATACAC
>JAGLIM010000010.1 GCA_023142995.1 Minisyncoccota bacterium
TGATTATTCTTACCTGCATGTCTTTGCTAACAAGTTGCATTAGTAGAGATAAAATTTTATTTTTATCGCCATCGCCTACCCTTGGGTAGTTATCACTTGAAAGTTGAGACGCAGGAAGAAATCCAATAATACCGTTGATCTTAACCATTAGACCGCCCTTATTTGCTTCTAATATCTTGGTTGTAAGAATTTCTTTATCATCCATTTTCTTTTCAAGTTCTTTCCAAACCATATCAAAGCTAGTTTGTTTCATGGACATTTCAACATATCCATCTTCATTTTCTATATCAACAACTGTAGCAGAGATTGGACTTCCTGGTTTCATTTCCTTAAAAATTGATAATCCAGCAAATTTTCCATAACCATAAATAGCCCCAGTTCCTATAGGTCCGAGGTCAACATATATTATATTACTTCCAACTTCTATTATTTTTCCGTTAATAACATCGCCAGTATTAGGCAATTTAGGAGCGTTTTTATCGTTTAATAGAGATTCCATCTCAATATTTTTCATCAAAGTTGTCATTGTGATTTCTCCTTTCTCTTGGGATTTTTAGCTTTAACAAACATAACTGAGTCTTGTTAAAGACTAAATGTAATATCAGTATAATACAGTATTTAAATATTGTCAAAGGGTCTCTTTCATGTTAAAATGTTAATATGTTAATATGTTAAAATGTTAAATTATGAATATTACGTGGTATGCTCAGAGTTGTTTTAAATTACAGTCTAAGGACGTTGTTTTGATAACAGATTCTTTTGACAAAAAGATTGGATTCAAGCCACCTTTTGGGGCAGCAGATATAGTAACTATAAGTCATGATCATTATGATCATAATAATTCTCAGGTCATAAAAGGTAAACCATTTATAATCGATGGAGAAGGAGAATATGAGATAAAAAAGGTTTCAGTAAAAGGAATTGAATCTTGTCATGATAATAATAAAGGAGCTGATCTAGGATTTAATACGATATATGTTATTGAAATTGAAGATATCAATATATGTCATTTAGGAGATATTGGGCAAGAAACTTTAACAAATGGTCAACTAGAAAAGATTGGGAGAGTTGATCTTCTGTTTATTCCTATTGGTGGAGTTTCTACAATTGATTGGAAAAGTGCGAATAATATTATTAGTCAAATTGATCCGAGAATAATTATACCTATGCATTATAAAATTCCAGGCGGTGTTGGAGATTTAAAAAAATTAGATGATAGGGAAAAGTTTTGTAAAGAACACGGAGTACAGAATAATGACATTGTTGAAAAATTCAATATTAAAAAGAAGGATTTACCTCAAGAGGATGTGAAAATAGTAATTTTAAAACCAGTTGGGAAATAAAGAATAATAAAATTAAATTTGAATGATAAGGAAAATTAAAAATTCTATAGAAGAACTTCAAAACAAGCCAGAAGATACAAAAATTAAGACTGTTTGGACAATGGCTGTTTTTTGTTTAATCGTAATCTCTGGTTTCTGGTTTCTTGGTCTAAAAGATTTCAGGAAAGATGTTTCCTTTGATTATGAAAAACTGCCTAATTTTAAAGAGCAAATAAGCGGTGTTAGTGATGCTTTTAACGAAATTGAAAATAGTTCAAAAATAGTTGGTTCTCAAATCAAACGTGAGGAAGTTATTATGATCGTTGATAATCATATAAAAGAAAATGATCTATTAACTGAAGATGAAATTAAAAATATTTTAATTGATTCTGTAGAAAAAGTTGATGATATATGGGTTGTGAATTATCTTCAGTTCTATGAAAATATCCCATTACTTGAAAATAAAATATATTTTAAAGTTTCTGATGAAGATAAAATAATTGTGGATTCTAATTTGAATTATTTAACAGATGTTAAAATTGATACTAAAGCAAAGATTACGCTTGAAGAGGCATATAATATAACTTTAGAAGATCTAGAAGATGATAATTTGGAGTTAAAAAGTTCCAATTTGATAATTTACAATGTTTTAAATGAAAAAGAAGAAAATGATTATTATTTGGCATGGAAGATAAGTTTGTTTTCTATCTCAAACGAAATAGAACATCATTATTATATTAATGCTAATAGCGGAGAAATAATAGACTTCTTGCATAATTAATTTTGTGAGATAATTTTTGTATACACGCAGCACTGCTGCGTTTCTACAATTGCGTCTCTACAATAAAATATTTTTAGAAAATTTGACCAAAGTCTGTATCTCCGCCTTGGGAGGAAAAATTGTAGTAGAAAGTAATTACACAAGAGGTCTGATAAAGCATGTTAATTTAAAGTAATCAGTATTATATGAAAAAAAAAATTGAAAAAGAAAGTGATAAAAAAGATATTAATTTTGGAAAAATTGAAAGCAAGGCTATCGTTGATGAAATGGAAGAGTGTTATTTAGATTATGCTATGAGTGTTATTGTCTCTCGTGCGTTGCCAGATGTTAGAGATGGGCTTAAACCAGTTCACAGAAGAATTTTATATGCAATGCATGATGTTGGATTAAGGCCTCAAGCAAAATTTAAAAAGTCTGCTACAGTTGTCGGTGAAGTTCTTGGTAAATATCATCCTCATGGTGATAGCGCTGTTTATGAATCTTTAGTTAGAATGGCGCAAGACTTTTCTATGCGATATCCTTTAATAAACGGACAAGGAAACTTTGGTTCAATGGATGGTGATAGCGCTGCTGCAATGAGATATACAGAATGTAAATTGCAATATATTGCAGAAGAATTGTTAGCAGATATTGATAAAAATACAGTTGATTTTGTTGATAATTATGATAAGAGTCGACAAGAGCCATCTGTTCTTCCAGCAAGAATTCCTCAATTATTGTTAAATGGCGCAATGGGTATTGCTGTTGGTATGGCAACGAATATTCCTCCTCATAATTTGAGCGAGATTGTTCAGGCTACTATTTATTTGATTGATAATTCTGAAGCCAAGATAGATGATCTATTAAAGTTTGTTAAAGGTCCTGATTTTCCTACAGGTGGAATTATCTATGGACAAAAAGATATTGTCAATGCTTATTCAACGGGAAGAGGAAGGATTGACTTGAGAGCCAGAGTAGAAATTATAGAAAATAATAAAGGAAAATTTCAAATTATTATTTCTGAAATGATCTATCAGGTGAATAAATCAAATCTAATTGAAAAGATGGCAGACCTTGTAAAGACTAAAAAAATTGAAGGAATTAAGGATATTAGAGATGAATCTGACAGAAATGGAGTAAGAGTTGTAATAGATCTAAAGAATGATGCTTATCCAAAGAAAATATTAAATCTTCTTTATAAATTAACAGATCTTCAAAAATCATTTCATTATAATATGCTTGCACTTGTAGATGGTATTCAGCCAAGAGTCTTAAATCTGAAGATGATATTAGAATATTATATAATTCATCGTGAGCAGGTTATCAAGAGAAGAACGCAATTTGAATTAGACAAAGCAAAAGAAAGAGCGCATATTTTGCAAGGATTAAATATCGCTCTTGATAATATAAATGAAATTATTAAAACAATTAAGAAGGCTCCAACAAAAGAATTTGCGCATATTGATCTGATGAAAAAATTTAAACTTAGTGATCGTCAAACAGTGGCTATTTTGGAGATGAGATTGCAAACGCTTGCTGGACTTGAAAGAAAGAAAATTAAAGATGAACTTGAAGAGAAGAAAAAACTTATTAAAAAATTAGAAATAATACTTAAAAGTAAAATTAGAATAAGAGAGATAATTAAGGATGAATTAACGGAATCAGAAAAAAAGTATGGTGATGAGAGAAGAACTAAAATATATAAAAATGCGATTGGTGAATTTTCTCAGGAAGACTTGATTCCTAGTGAAGATGTTATCGTTTCTCTTACAAGAGAGGGTTATATCAAAAGAATGGATTCACAGACATATCATGTTCAGAATCGTGGAGGAAAAGGTGTAATGGGAGCATCAATGAAAGAAGAAGATGTTGTAGATCATTTCTTTATGACGAATACTCATAATAATTTATTATTTTTTACCAATCTTGGTAGAGTATTTCAGAGTAAAGTATATGAAATACCTCAGAGTGCAAGAACTGCTAAGGGTCAAGCTCTGGTTAATTTCTTACAATTAGCGCCAGGAGAAGTTGTGACAGCTGTAATTTCGATTAGCAAAAAAGATGATATTAAGTACCTTGTAATGGCGACAAAAAATGGTATAATAAAGAAAACAACTATTGATGAATTTTCAAACGTGAGAAGGTCAGGACTCATTGCAATCAAATTAAAAAGTGGTGATGAATTGAGATGGGTAAGAGCGAGCAATGGTTCTAATGATGTAATGATCGCCTCTTCTGGTGGTCAATCAATTCGATTTAAGGAAAAAGACATAAGATCAATGGGAAGATCAGCATCTGGAGTTAATGCTATTAGACTGAAAAAATCAAGCAAAGTAATTAGTATGGATATTGTTGGTGAATCTAAAAGTGAGACTAAGTATATCTTTACAATATCTGAAAATGGATTTGGAAAGTTAAGTGATCTAAAACATTATAAAGTTCAACATAGAGGAGGAAGTGGAATTAAGACAGCTATAATTAATAAAAAAACTGGATTGCTAACTAATTCAAAAGTTGTAATAGAAAGTCAGCTTGAAGGAGATATTTTGGTTATTTCCAAGAAAGGACAAGTTATTAGGATTCCTTTTTCAAATATTGCGAAATCTGGTAGAGCAACACAAGGGACAAAGATAATGAAGATGAAAAATGAAGATAAAATATCTTCTGTTGCAATTGTTTAGATATGAATTAGCTAGCTGTATTTATATTAAAGTGGAATATCTGTTTTGAATTTTTATTATTTTGCAAATGTTTTTTTATTGTTAAATTGTTAAATTGCTAAAAGCGAATGAAGCACATGACAATTTAACAATATTAGCAATTTAGCAATTTAATTTTTTAAATAAAATATATGGAATATAATCAAAATAATTCAGAATCTATTGATAAGGTTGGTAGTGGTGGACTTATGAATCCTGATAAGATTATTGAAGAATTAAACATTAGGAATGGTATGATTGTTGCTGATTTTGGATGTGGTGCTGGTTATTTTTCAATTCCAATTGCAAGAATTATTGGCAATACTGGAAAATTGTATGTTGTTGATGTTTTAAGTAGTGCTTTGAATTCAGTTTTGTCTAAATCAAAATTGTATGGTCTTTTGAATGTTGAAACCATTAGAGGCAATATTGAATCAGTTGGTGGTTCAAAAATACAAGATAAAAGTGTTGACGTTGTAATTCTTGCAAATATTTTGTTTCAATGTAACGATTATGATTCGGTAATTTCTGAGTCTAAAAGAGTGTTAAAAGATAATGGAAAAATTATTATCATTGATTGGATACCCGATAAAGTTCCTTTAGGTCCTAAATTTGAACATTGTTTAAGTGAGGATGATATAAAGAAAATATCTATTAAAAATGGATTGAAAATTACAGGAAGAATTAATACAGGTTCTCATCATTATGGAATGGTATTTTCTGTAATAGACACTAATTGAACTAATGTTCACACTAAAATAACTAAAAATAGAATTTCGTAATTCAAGATTATATATAAACTTTAATAATTTATATGAAAAAACAACAAATAATATTGGCTGTTGTAATGCTAGGTATCGTTGGATTTATTGCTTTTTGGTCGTTGGTTGATTGTGCTCCTTTTAGTCCTTGTATTTGGTCTAAACCTAAGAAAAATCCTCCTCTTCCAAAAGTTATTTTAAGTTTCGTAGGACCTTGGGATTCTGCAGCAGATTGGGCTGGAGTTGCTGAAAAATTTCAGAGACATAAAAGATCTGCAGGTATAGATGTAATCGTTCAATACAGAACAATAAACGATCAATTAAATTACGAGAATATTATCAGGGAAATGCAATTTGAAGGTAATGGTCCTAATATTTATTCTGTGTTTCATACTTGGATACAGAGATATTCTGGAAAATTAAAGCCAATGCCAGTAGGAACAATGACACTGGATCAGTATCGAAATACTTATGCATCTGTAGCTTCTGATGATCTTGTAATTGGTGGTGAAGTTTATGCTTTACCATTTTATATTGATACGCCAATATTATTTTATAATCAGGATAAGTTTTTAAATGAAGGATATTTAAAACCTCCTGAGACATGGGATGAATTTAAGGATTATGTTGAAAAATTAACTATTCTTGAAGATGTGGAAGTTGTATTAGACGAAGATAAAGATAATATCACTACTACTGAAAAGAAAATTAAAATTGCTGGGGCTACGATCGGTGGAGGTTCAAACGTAAATAGAAGTCAGGATATTTTGTTATTATTAATTATGCAAAATAATATTCAGGATAATTTTGAAAGTCTTGTATCTTTTAATAATGAAGGAACGTTTACGGCAATAAAATCTTATACTGATTTTACAAATCCTGAAAAAAGATTTTATACTTGGAATGAAGACCAAATGTATTCAATTGATGCTTTTTCTCAAAGAAAAGCAGCAATGATGATTAATTATTCTCATCATATTAAAACAGTAAAAAATCAAACTGGGAATACATTAAATTTCAAAGTAGCTCCTGTTCCACAACTAGATAGAAGCTTTAAAGCTAATTATGCAAGCTATTGGGTTCCAGTAGTTCCAAAAACAGCTCCTTGTAGGTCTGCGAAAATAGGTGTTGATTGTGTTGCTTTGTCTTGGGAGTTCTTAGCTTTTGCTGCGCAGAAGGAAAATGTGAAACTTTATCTGGATTCTACAAATAAAGCTGCTGCGAATTTAGAGCTTGCGCAAGAACAAGCAAATGATTTTGCTGATACGAGAAGCGTATCTGCAAGTCAAGTCTTTACGGCAAAAAGTTGGAGTAGATCAGATAATGCTAGAGCAGACGAAGTACTAGTTGAAATGATTGATTCAATTATAACAAAAGATGAAGATAATAATGAAAGTATATTTGATGCAATGCAAATAGTAAAAAATAGAATAGTACAATTAAATTAGTATATGAACTAATTATGGACTTCAATATTGTTCGACTTTATGGAGAACTTTGCACGATTAGCTTCGGAGCAAGGTTGAAAAAATTATAAAAAACAGCGTAAGAGCTGTTTTTTTGTGGGCCATCCTGGACTTGAACCAGGGACTTCGACCTTATAAGGATCGCGCTCTAACCAGCTGAGCTAATGGCCCGTAGTTATTTTAACATTTTAGCATGCTAACATATTAACATAATGACATTATATGTCAAAATCCAAATAAGCATAAATATCCCAAAGCTAATCAGC
>JAGLIM010000011.1 GCA_023142995.1 Minisyncoccota bacterium
TTTGGCTTAAGCCGCAACCTGTTGAGTCTTTTGACTCATTTTGAAATTTATTGCTTTTGCAATGAGCTTTGAAGTATCTATAAAGAAATACTTCACTTTTATTGCTAGTGACAGAGCTTTGACTGAAGCTAAATCAATAAAAGTATACTTTGCTATTTTCCCTGAACTTAGTAAAAAAACAGCAAGTCCTGGAATGGTATAGAGGCTGATTGCCATTGAACCAGTGACAAGAACGGCAACTACGAAGCATATTGCTCCTATGCCAAGACCGATAGTTCCATCTTGTCTTTTCATCGTTTGGTACAAACTCATGTCATGATCAGAATTTCTGAATTCACAATTCTCATAAATTCTTGTTGCTAACATACTTATAGCAATAAGCACAAGAAAGAGCTTGTAAATAGTTCCAGATCCTGTTGAATTTACCCCAAATCCAATTGATGTCGCAAGACATCCAATTGCCAGAATTGCAAGCAAAATATTCTGCTTACTTTCTGTTTGGAATGATTTGCATTCTTTGTAAGCAAAGGCTAACGTATTCAATAAGAATTTTGCTGTTAAATACATTATCTTTAGCAGATAATATATTGCATATGCAATTAGCTCTATAAGTCCTGACTCAATAAACACCCACCACAGTACCATTAGAACCATAATAATAGCAACTCCTACCATTGCCAAGCCACATGCAACACAGGCTAATGCGAATGCTATGCTTGCTAAGTAAGCAAACGATTCAAAAAACAATTCAATCATCTTGTATTTTCCTCCTATTACTATCTTTCTTTTTTTCACAACCCTCAAATCAAACTATTTTCAATCCAAGAATTGTTCTGATAAATCTAGCATGATCTTTGGGGTATGTCAATAGTGTGGAGACAAAGCAGAGCTGGATTTTGGTTTACATAATAATATAACAACATTACCACAGCAACAAACAACAACTTTTTTGCTTTATTTTCAAAATTTGATATAATGCAATCATAATAAACGATTAACATTGCCAATTAAGATGGAGAAGGATAAAATTATTAAAGAGACAGTTCAAATTGTTAGAGAAAATCTTTCTGATGACTATAAGATATTTCTTTTCGGTTCGTGGGCAAAGAACAACGCTTTAGAAACTTCTGATATTGATATTGGAATTTTAGGCAAAGAAAAAGTAAAGTGGAGTTTGATGGCAAGAATTTTAGAAAAAACAGAAAATATTTCCACCTTAAGATCAATAGATGTAGTGGATTTGAATTCAGTGGACAAAAACTTCAAGAATGATGTTTTAAAGTACGCTAAAATTTTAAATTAAGTTTTCAATATATACGCTATCGCGAATAAGTAAGAACGAGGCAGTGCCTCGTCTCTATAAAATGCGGATATTAAAATTATTATGCATTAAATTAAATTTATATCTATGAAAGAAATTTTTGCTTCGTTTGAAAAATCACTTCAAAGATTAAGAGAAATTTTAGGAGAAGAAAAAACAGTTGCTAATCGTGATTCAGCGATAAAAAGATTTGAGTTTACCGTTGAATTAGCGTGGAAGTGCGTCCAAAAATTTTTAAGAGAACAGGAGATAATCTGTCGTTCACCAAAAGAATGCCTCAAGGAGGCGTTTAAGTTTGGTTTGATAGAAGATGATCCAAAATGGTTTGAAATGATGAAAGACAGAAATTTAACGGTTCATACTTACAATGAAACAACAGCTGAAGAAGTTTATAATCGTTTACCAAATTATCTTGAAATTTTTGAGTCGCTAAAAGAAAAACTAGATCAGTTTCAGAAAGAATTATAATAGCAACTACTTTGTTAACGCTCTGTTAGCTCCACTCTCCTGAGTGGAGCTTTATGTGTAAACAGTAAGTCGTACCTGTACACAAAAGGCTCCAGTCAGGAGACTGGAGCCAACAAATTATGCTTAACGCTGGAACTGGTTTGTAACCAGTTTCATAATGTTTTGAAAATTAACTTTGTTTGCTTATTCTGATTTTTATTAATTATTCAGGTCTAATGTAATGGGAAACATTTGAAATGGGTTGCCCTCCCAAGGCGGACAGGCAAACCCATTCCCGCGATTGTTGCCAACAAATTATGCTTATAAAACTATATGAGAAATATTATTTAATAAGATTTGGAATTAAAAGGTTTTAATATTATAAATAAAAGAAATAGGCTTTGGCCTAAGCTACAACCCATAAGAGTAAGAATCTTTTCTATAAAATTTGAGATATATTTAGAAGATAAGAAATTTTGAATAAAAAAACGAGAATAGGTAATCCTAGACTCGCAATCCGTTCATGCTACGTGCTCTTACAATAAGCTCGTTAGGGTATCCATATTTTCCCATTACCCTTATTACAAATGCATTGTGATTTGTGAGCATTCTTTTTTTGCCTATTTTTCCAGCTCCTAGCAGGAAAACACAAATGCCACAGACAATTGCAATATTTGTTGTAATCATTCCAAAAATAACCATTGTAGTTGGTTGAGTTGTGGCTATTATAGCCAGTATTATTCCAATTACACAGAAAATTATTCCTGTATTCCTTTTAAGTATAAGCCATTCTACCGGTGACTTATTTTTATTTATGAACACATGGTCTTCTTGGAGTCTTAACAATCTTTTGCTCAAGAATAAAAGAGCAATTCCAGACACATTGATCACATTAACTATACCAAGTCCAATTTCTGAACTCATTGCTGTTCCAACTAGTGTCAAAATTGACCCTATGATTAGAAAAACAAAAAATATTATTCTGTTGTTTTTATTCATTTACTTAACCTCTCCTTTTGTAGGAGTTTAAATATATAATACATTATAAGATATATTTGTCAATAGATAGTTTATATTTGTTTTTACAAAAATTGATTCTGAAATCACAAAAAGCTCCACACAGACCTGTCCGCCTTGGGAGGAGTATGGAGCCAACGAATACTCTTGTTGATATATATTTAAATCTTTGCTAGAATAAAAAAGTAGAAATAATTAATTAATAATTTAAAGTATGAAAGATCAAAACGTTATTGTGTTAGTAATTGTTATAATATTATTGTTGCTTGGAGCTATGTTATTGACTGGTGATAACAAGAATGAAGAATTGGATCAGGATGAAATAATCTTTAAAGATAATATAAAGGAAAATAATAATACAGAGGAAATCGATACAGAAAAAGATAATACTACTAAGGAGAATAATATAAAAGAAGATAATCAATCTAATGAAGAAAAAATGGAATTAAAAATTGAAGTTTTACAAGAAGGTAGTGGTGAAGTTCTCACAAAAAAAGGTGATACAATTTCTGTCCATTATACTGGAACGTTAGAAGATGGTACGAAGTTTGATTCAAGTATTGACAGAGGTGAACCATTTTCATTTATAATCGGAGCAGGACAGGTGATCCAAGGATGGGATCAAGGAACATTAGATATGAAAGTAGGAGAGAAAAGAAAACTAACAATCCCAGCTGAATTGGGATATGGGTCAGCAGGAGCAGGAGACGCAATTCCTCCAAATGCAACGATTATTTTTGATATTGAATTAATGGATATTCAATAGAAGCTTAAAAACAATTTTATTTAAAAGAATAAGATTGTTTTTTGTTACCATAATCTTTACTTTCCATTTGTTTTCTGATTAGAGTAGAATAATAAATTTGTCAATGGTAATAAACATTTTTAAAAAAAATATGATAAATGCTGTTTAGCATCTATCATTTTCTAATCCATACTGAGCTTTAGACGTGCTCGCCCTCTAATTATGTCCGTAAACAAGTTTGCGGCTTCTCTCGGAGATCCAGCAATGTTAATAACTTTATAGCCTTTTTCAAACACAATAGTTCCACTCGCTTTAGATTTTTCATATCTTCCGATTTCATACGGAAGATAGGTCTTCTTTTCTAGGATTTTATAATGAATCGATATTTTATTTAAAGGATTCATCAAAGCAATGACAACTGCTTCTTCAAGATTATCTGTTGTTCTCTTAACTTCTCCGTCTTCATCTATTATTTTAATTCTCATTTAATCTTCCTCCTATCTTCAGCCCAAATTTTATTCTATACACTTCTTATTTTACAATTAGCATATCTCAATACTAGAGACTGACCTTAAAAACTAGCATAACAATAGATACTTGTCAATAGACTTGTGTACATATGATATTTTTTAATAAATAACTCCGAGATCACAAAAGGCTCCACACAGAGTATGGAGCCAACAAATTTTTGATCTGTCCTTTACTCATCGCTCATTTTCTGATAATATATTTTGGTAATGAACTAACAGTGAATTAAGGACTGTCCTTGAACTTGAATAAAAATAATAATTATGTCAAAAGAAGAAGTTGTTTTAAGATTTGATGAAGTTTCATTTGAATATTTGCATAAAAAACCTATTTACAATAAGGCTAGTTTTTCTCTGCGAGATGGATCAAAAATCACATTGATGGGTCAAAATGGAGCTGGTAAAAGCACAATGTTCGATCTTATTACTGGAAAGTTAAAACCACTGAAAGGTCAGATCTCAATTACAAATGACATTACTATTGGAATTGCCAAACAAGTAATTGAAAAAGAAGATCTAAGTCTTTCAATACAAAAGTACTTTGAAAAAGCTTATGATGAAATTCCTCATAATGCTCCTGGTGATATGAAAAAAGTTCTTGAAGCAGTTAATTTGAATATATCAATTGAAAAGAAAGTAGAAGATCTCTCTGGTGGACAGCAAGCGCGATTGCTTCTTGCTTTTGCCTTAATTCAAAAACCCGATATTCTTCTCCTAGATGAACCAACAAATAATTTAGACGAAGATGGCATTGCTCATCTCATTAATTTCTTAATGATGTATGAGAAAACTGTGATCGTTATTTCTCATGATGCTGATTTTTTGAATTGTTTTACAGACGGAGTGATATATCTTGACATATTTACGCATCAAACCGAACAGTATGTCGGTGATTATTATTCCGTTACAGCAGAAATAGAAAGTAGAATTGAAAAAGAAAAAAAGAAAAACGCACAATTAGAAAAAAATATAAAGGACAGAAAAGAGAAAGTGAATTTTTTCGCGCATAAGGGAGGAAAAATGAGAAAACTTGCCAAGAAAATGAAAGAGGAGATTGAAGAAGATGAAGAAAACAAAGTTGATATCAGAAAAGAAGATAAGACAATCAGAGATTTTATAATCCCAGCTCAGGATATTGCAGGTAAGATCGTTGAGATTCATTCTATTAAAGCATTGCTCAATGACAAGGAAGTATCAAAAGAAAAAGAGTTAATTCTAAGAAAAGGTATTCATTTGTTAATAAGCGGTCCAAATGGTATTGGTAAAAGCACTTTCTTAAAAAGTTTAATTTCCAATAATTCTTCTGATCATAAGATATTAGACGGAGTCCGCGTAGGATATTATAGTCAGGATTTTTCATCTTTGAATTATGATCAGAGCGTAATGGATTCTCTTTCTGAGGCAATGGTTGGTAAAAATGATATGCAAAAAATGAGATCTATCGCTGCTGGATTTTTGATCACTGGTGAACTTATGAATCATAAAATTTCTGATCTATCAGAGGGTCAAAAAGGACTTTTAAGCTTTGCTCATCTTGTTTTAATGCAACCAGGGATTCTTATCCTTGATGAACCGACAAATCACATTAATTTTCGTCATATTCCAGTCATTGCTAAAGCACTTGATCAATATGAAGGAACAATGATCATTGTCAGTCATATGGAAGAATTCATAGAACAGATCAGAATTGATGAAATTCTAGATCTAGGAAATCTATGACAGCTTTAACACACCCCAACCCCTCTCAAGATGGGAATCTAAACCATAGAACCAATAATTAAGTTTATACTTTAAAGTTTAAGAAGCTAAGAAGCTACAACCTAAAAAGCTAATTCTTGACATAAATATATTCTATGCTATACTGGTATTGTATTTAGGATGTGATTGATGACCTGCCAGAAGTGGACGGGTTTTTTAAAACTTAATTTAAATAAATATTAAAACTATGGAACAAAAACAATTTATCTTGGCAATTAACCAAGTATGTGAAGAAAAAGGAATTTCTAAGGAAGCTGCAATTGGAATTGTTGAAGCTGCTTTAGCTTCAGCATATAAGAAAGAATATGGCAAAAAAGGACAAATCATAAAAGTTGAATTAGATGAAATCTCTGGAGATATGAAGACATATCAAATAAAGATTGTTGCTGAAGAAACTAATGACCTAGATGAAGAAATTGAGATTGATAATAATTCAGCAGATGAGGATGATCAAATTAAGAAAAAATTCAATCCTGACAAAAATATATCTATAGATGATGCCAAAGAATACCTTAAAGATCCAAAAATTGATGATGAAATTGAAATTCCACTTCCTTCGCAAAGTGAATTTGGAAGAATTGCAGCTCAAACTGCAAAACAAGTAATGATTCAAAAAATCAGAGAAGCAGAGAAAGAAGCCATTTTTGATGAGTTTAAGGACAAAGAAGGGGAAGTTGTTAACGGTATTGTTCAAAGAATTGAAGGACGAAATATCTTTATAGACATTGGCAAAGCTGTTGGTATTATGTATCCTGTTGAACAAATAACAAACGAAAGATATCAAGTCGGTCAAAGAATAAAGGTATATATTCTTAAATTAGACAGAGAAACGAAGGAAGCAAGTCTAATTCTTTCAAGAACAAATCCTGAAATTATAAAAAAGTTATTTGAATTAGAAGTGCCAGAAATATTTTCAAAAACAGTTGAAATTAAAGCAATTGCCAGAGAAGCAGGTTCTAGGACAAAAGTTGCTGTTCATTCAAATGAAGATGGAATTGATCCTGTTGGATCTTGTGTTGGACAGCGTGGATCAAGAATCCAAACAATAATTAACGAACTTGGTGGAGAGAAAATTGATATTATTGAATGGAACGAAGATTCTGATAAATATATTCAACATGCACTCTCTCCAGCAAAAACATCGCATCTTGATCTTGATGAGAAAAACAGATCAGTTATTGCTTATGTAGATGAAGATCAACTTTCTTTAGCAATCGGAAAGCAAGGAGAAAATGTTAGACTTGCTGCGAAATTAACAGGTTGGAAGATTGATATTACCGAAGAAAAGAGTATCAAAAAAGCTGAAGCTGAAGATAATGATAAGAATGATGTTGAAAAAGAAGAGGAAAAAAAGGACGTTGAAGTAAAAGAGAAAAAAGAAACCAAGAAGAAAGCTAAAGAAGATAAGGAAAAAGACGATAAAAAGGTCAAGAAAGCTGAAAAGAAAGACAAACCAAAGAAAAAGAAAGTGACAAAGAAAAAATAAAAAACATTGTTAAATTAATTATATGAAAAATAAAATTATTTCTATTGGACATAAAAATCCTGATACAGATTCTGCACTATCTGCAATTTTGGTTTCAAAATTTTCAAAAAAGATCTTTGGATTTGAAACACAAGGAGTTGTTGCTGGAAATATAAACAATGAAACAAAATATATCTTGCAAATGCTGAAGATGGAAAAACCAAAGATTCTTAAGAAAATAAAAAATGAAAATGTTGTGCTTGTTGATACAACAGAGCCAAAACAGATCATTGAAGGGTTAACAGAAGATAATCTTTTGGCAATTATTGATCATCATAATCTTGGTGGACTAAAATCTTCAAAACCAATTTTCACGCGCATTGAAGCAGTCGGATGTACTGGATCTATTATCTATAAAATTCTAAAAGAAAAGCGTATCAAGATCGATAAACCCTCAGCAATATTGATGATCACTTGTATTATTTCTGATACATTGAATTTTAATTCTCCAACAACTACAGTTGATGATAAAATAATATTCAAAGAATTGAATAAGATCGCAAAATTAGATATTAAAAAATTTGTAAACGAATTGTTTTCGGCAAAATCAAGCTTAGAAGGAATTTCTGTTAATGATATAATCAGCAAAGACTATAAACAGTTTGATATGGGAAAATATAAAGTCGGAATTGGTGTTTGGGAAACAACAATTGTTGAAAGTATAAATATTCAAAGTGATAAGATCATCAAGGCTCTTGCGAAAAAAAAGAGTTATGAAAAAATGGATTATATGTTTTTTGCAGTAGTTGATATTATTAAGAATAACTCTTATCTATATATAATCGGAAAAGAAGAAGAAGAATTAGCTAAAAATGTCTTTGGAATTGCAAAGAACAATATTTTATTCTCCAAAGGGATAGTCTCCAGAAAGAAACAACTTGTGCCACCTTTGATGAATGAATTGAGCAATGGATTAAGAAAATAAATAATAAATTAACAATAACAAACAATGGAAACTCAAATTAAAGATTTACCTAAATCACAAAAAGAAGTTAATGTGGTAATTTCCACACAGGAGATGGAAAACTATACAAAAGAAGCTCTAACAAAACTTTCCAAAAAAATCAAGGTTGATGGTTTTAGGGATGGAAAAGTTCCAGCAGATGTTGCAGAAAAACAAATTGGCAATGAAGCGATTTTTGAAGAAGCAACTCATAATGCTGTTGAAAAATCATATTTTAAGATCATTAAAGAAAACAAGTTAGAACCAATCGGTCAGCCTCAAGTTGATTTTACAAAATCGGCCATGGGTAATCCGCTTGAATTTAAAATTGTGATCAATGTTATGCCAAAGGTAAAATTAGGAGATTATGAAAAAGTTGAAGGCAAGATCGAAAAAGTAAATATTGATGATAAGAGAATTGAATTAGAATTAGAAACTATACAAAAAAAAAGAGCGACTTATATTACAGAAGATAAAAAAGCAAGCGATGGAGACCGGATTGAAATTGATTTTGAAACTAGAGT
>JAGLIM010000012.1 GCA_023142995.1 Minisyncoccota bacterium
ATATTGATGCAGGAGACTGTGTGGTCGTTGTAAATACTGATAATTTGAAATATACAAAAGGAAAGGGAGAAGGTAAGATATATTATAGCTATAGCGGATATATGGGTGGGTTAAAAGAGATTTCTTTGAAAGATCAAATTCAAAAAGACTCAAGAAAAGTAATTAAGAGTGCGGTTTATGGAATGTTGCCTAAAAATAAGCTTAGAGATCAAATGATAAAAAGGCTTCATATCTATAGCGATAAAGATCATCCGTACACTAAAAAGTTTGGTAATTAATTCAATTTTAAGTTATGAGCGAAAACAATAAATATTTATATGCAACTGGAAGAAGAAAGACGTCTGTTGCTCAAGTGAGACTTTATACTGATAATAAAAAAGGAGAAATTATAGTTAATGACAAAGATTATAAAGATTATTTTTCTAAAAATGAGATTTTAATCGATAAGATCTGTTCTCCATTGATACTTTTGAAGCTTGAAGACAAGTATAGAATTTCTGTCAAAGTGTCTGGAGGAGGTCCTAATGGACAAGCTGAGGCAACGAGATTAGGGATTGCGCGAGCATTGCTGGTTTCAAATGAAGATTATAAAAAAGAATTGAGAGCATCGGGATACTTAACAAGAGATCCAAGAAAAGTAGAACGAAAAAAGCCAGGATTGAAGAAAGCAAGAAGAGCTCCACAATGGAAGAAGAGATAGTCTTTAAGTCTCTTGTGGCAAACTTTTCGATAAAAAAACCATCTTTTATAGATGATTTTTTATTTTCACAGGAAATGTTATTGTTCGTTTAGATTAAGTTGTATAAGTTTGTCATTCTTTAAATAATATAAAGAATTTGAATTATTAAGATAGAAGATATTATTGTCAGTTAAATCTATTATTTCATAAATATTTTTTTTGTCTCTGTTGTCAACCTCTGTTAATTTATAAGTATCACCTTCTTTGTAGAAAATATGTTCTTCATCTTTGTATAAAGAGATATTACTTATATTACCGCTGAATCTGGTAACAAGTTCGTTCGTCGCTTTTTTCTTTGAAGGTTGAGAGATCTTTTCTTCTATATAATAGATCCAAATTTCATGATCATTATTGTATAGTATTCTTTCGTTGTTATTTGAAAAGCTTGCATTACTAGTGGAATGATTAATAGTATGTATATTATTTCTTTTATCAATGAAATATAATATTCCATCAGAAGAAAAAATTAAATATGTATTAATATCTGATATAACTATTTTGTATGTTAAATTTGAGATATTATTCTTGGGTAATATTATTATTTTATTTTCTATAGAATATGCGTTCAAATATTTATAATATAACACATTATCATTTTTCTTAATATAATACACATACCCATTTTTTACAACAAAGCTTGAAATATCATTCATAATCTTTGTTAAAACAGGTTTCTTGAAACTGTACTTGAAAAGAGTTCCTTCTTTAATAAAGAATATAGTATCACTATTAAAATCAAAATTCCAATTATTTTTGATATAATCGTTGTTTTCAAATATAAAACTGACATTATAAACTCTATAATTATCTTCAAGATTTATTAAATGATATTCGGTTGATTTTTCATTTTTTGTCTTTATTATAACTTTCGAGTTATTATCAGGCCAAATAATATTTTCAACAGAATATTTGTTTTTAAAGTTATTAAACATAAATTTATTGTAGCGTGACATTTCAATCTCACTATTATTATTTATGTTGTAAATAAATAAACTTTTTACTTTATTAATATCTTTTGCATAAATTATTCTATCTTTGTTGTCGCTGATAAATAAATTATTCGAATCAGGATCTATTCTAATCTTGCTCAATAGAATGTTTTTGCTATAGTTATTTTTTAAAAGTACTATATTTTTTAGTTCAGTTATATATCCACTTTTAACTTCAATATTCTTTTCCCATTCCCAATATTTATCTTTCTTTATTTTTATATTATAGATATCATTTTTCAGTCCTCCTATTTTTATAAAATCACTAAATAAGTTTGTTATTGTTCTATTATTTATAAATATTTTATTATTAATAAATACATCAACATCTTCCGGAGTTGATTTAATAATTATAGCTCCTGTTTGAACAGTTCTATTTTCATCAATATTATACTTATATCCGAAACTATGAAAAAGAACAATTCCAAGCAAAAAGAAAAACATTGCAACGCAAAAATAAAGATATAGTTCAAATTTTCTTTCTAAAATTGACATTTATTTTTAAAATATAAAAAATTATAAGGCTATGTGTAAATCTTAACAGAAGTATGGTAAATTGACAATTAAAGTAAATAATATAGAATTAAATTAAACTATAATAACAAAAATTTATGTTTATTAAAAAAATAGGTATTGATCTAGGAACTGCAAATATACTTGTGTTTATTCCTCAAAAAGGTATTGTTGTAAATGAACCTTCTGTTGTTGCTGTTTCTCTTGACGATAATAAGATTTTGGCAGTTGGAAATGAAGCAAAAGAAATGATTGGAAAAACTCCAGACAGTATTTTTGCAAGTAGACCAGTAAAAGATGGAGTAATCGCAGATTATAAGGTAACTGAATCAATGATGAGGTATTTTATAAATAAAGTAAGCGGTAAGATTAGGTTTTCTAAGCCAGAAGTCATTGTCTCTGTTCCAGCTGGTATTACATCAACTGAAAGAAGAGCTGTGATCGATGCAACAATTCAAGCAGGAGCAAAAGCTGCATATGTTGTTAAAGAACCAGTATTAGCAGCTATTGGAGCAGGAATTCCAATTAATACTGCATTTGGGAATATGATAATTGATATAGGTGGGGGAACATCTGAAGTCGCTGTAATTTCTCTTGGAGGAATTGTATCTTTTTCTTCTGTTAGAGTTGGCGGAGATAAACTTGATCAAGCAATCTCAGAATATATTAGAAAAAAACATGGTGTTACAATTGGAGAAAAAAATGCTGAAGAGATAAAGATAAAAATTGGAAGTGCAACTATTGAAGAAAATAATGAAACAATGGAAGTAAGGGGAAGAGATCTGGCAACTGGTTTGCCGAGAACAATAAAAATAAGTTCGGATGAGATCACTGAAGCAATTAAGGATGAATTAGCAGAAATGATCAAGGCTGTGAAAACTGTTTTGCAAAATACTCCGCCAGAACTATCTTCTGACGTAATTGATAGAGGAATGGTTTTAAGTGGCGGTGGCGCACTTATCAGAAATTTAGACAAACTTTTTACTCAGGTAACTGGCGTACCTTGTTATGTTGCTGATGAACCATTGTTGTGTGTTGCAAAAGGAACTGGAAAAGTTTTAGATAATCTTGATATATATAAAAGAAGTATTATCTCCAAAAAATAATATTATAATAAAAAATGAAAATAGGTATTGACGCTTCAAGAGCTTTAATTGAAAAAAGAACTGGTACAGAAGAATATTCTTATAGATTTATTAAAAGTCTGATATCACTAGATACTTCTGGGTTTCAGATTTTTTTGTATGTTAGAAACTATGAAAAAACTAAATTAAAATTACCTGAAAACTTTTTTATTAAAAAAATAAACAAAAATAGATTATGGACTCAGATCGGACTGTCAAAGGAAATGAAAAAAGATCCAATTGATGTTCTTTTTATCGGTGCACATTCTGTTCCTTTTATACATCCCAAAAACACTGTTGTTACGATCCATGGACTGGAGTATAAATATTGTCCTGAGAACTATTCAATAGGAGAAAGAATCATGCTAGAATTCAATACATTGATCTCTGTGAAGTGGTCAAAAAGAATTATAGTACCGTCAGAAAGCACTAAAAGAGATTTAATTAGATTTTATAAGGTTGATTCGGAGAAGATAAGGGTGATCTATCATGGAGTATCCAGTATTAAGTATCCAGTATTAAGTATTAAGCATAATAATAGGAAAAGCTTTGATATTCTGTTTATTGGGAGACTTGAAAAGAGAAAGAATTTGGTAAATCTGATCAAAGCATTTGAATTATTTAAAACACGTTACACGTTACACGTTACACGTTACATGTTAACTATTGTTGGCAAGGAAGGTTTTGGTTTTAAGGAAATAAAATCAATGATCAATCAATCGTTATATAAAGATGATATCATTATTAAAGATTATGTTTCTGAAGAGGAAAAAAAGGAATTATATCAAAAAGCAGGTTTGTTTGTTATGATTTCTTTCTATGAGGGATTTGGATTGCCGATTCTAGAAGCTATGAGCTGTGGTGTGCCAGTTATTTGTTCTAATGTGTCATCTTTGCCAGAGATTGCAGGAGAAGCTGGATTATTAGTTGATCCAAATGATATTAAACAGATCGCAGAAGCTTTTGAGAAAATAATTTGCAAGGAAGACTTGAAAAATGATATGATTAAAAAAGGATTTGAAAATGTGAAGAGATTTAGTTGGGAAAAGTGTGCATGTGAAACGATGGATACATTATTACATTGCTAAATTGCTAAATTGTTGTATTGTTAATAAGTTTTTTAATTAAGGGCTACTGATTTACTCTCGGTTCCCCCTGATAAGAGCCTGCCCTGAGCGATAGCCGAATGGGGGGTTAGGGGGTTTGAAAAATGGCTAAGAAAAGCTACATTATTTTCTTAAGATTATAAATTTTTGTTTCTTTTTATAAAAATTAGATGTAAATCAGTAGTCCCTAATTAATAGGCGAGTAGTTCTAAATATTCTTTGGCCTTTTCATAATATTTTTCAATCTTTTCATAATATCTTTCGACCTTGCTCCGAAGTTGTTCGCGAATAGTTCTCCACAAGGTCGAATAATATTAATAAAAAAAGTGATAAGGGGGTTCTCCTCTTATCACGGTTCGGGATTGTGATGTTCACAACCTTCGCAATCTCCGCAACAATTATGATCATCCTCTTCTGGTGTAATGGAATCTCGGATCAATTCCCATTTTTTTAAGAGTTTTGATCTTTGTGGTTCTTCAAGATCGTTGAGAATGTCTTTCAATATCATGTTTGCGAAAGCATTTATGTCCATTTCGTCTACATTTTTCGAAAGTAACATTTGTCCGATCAACGTGATTCCTTCCAAACCACGAGGATTGTCAATCATTTCGTCTGTAACTTTCGAAATAAATTTTTTAATTTCTTCCTTTTTTTCTTCTGATATTTGCACTATAGGCAATATCAAAATTGCAAGCATTGGTTGTATTCTATCATCTTCCATGCATATTCCTCCATCATAATCCTGCGATTTTGCTTATATCTTACAGAATGCAGGCTTTAAAAAAATAACATAAAAATTATAAAATGTCAATATCAAAACCAAAAGTTGTAATTGTTCATGACTTTCTCACATATTTTGGCGGAGCGGAGCAAGTTTTGAGATCTTTGCATAATTTATATCCAAAAGCTCCAATTTATACCTTACTTTACGATGAATATAAGATGAAGCGATATTTTCCTGATGCAAAAATTAGAACATCATTTTTGAATAAATTACCTCAGTTTTTTAAAAAGCGAAAAAAATATTTATTTCCATTTATGCCTACTGCGGCAGAAACATTTGATCTGCGAGATTTTGATATAGTAGTTTCTTCTTCTAGTTCTTTTGCAAAAGGGATAATTACCAAGCCTAAAACAACTCATATTTGTTATTGTCATACTCCGACTAGATTTCTTTGGGATTGGCATTTAAATTATCTCAAGGAAAATAAGGTTAATGGAATTAAGAAAGTTTTGATTCTACCAATCTTGCATTATATGAGAATGTGGGATAAGTCTGCATCTGAAAGAGTAGATTATTTTATAGCTAATTCAAGAAATACGGCTAGAAGAATAAAAAAGTTTTATGGAGCTAAGAGCGAAGTAATTTATCCTCCATGTGATATTAGAAAAGGGTCCTATGAGTATGCAAAATCTAGTGATATACTCACGGATGGACAACAGAGCCAGTATGAAGATAGTTATTTTTTAATAGTTTCAAGATTAAGTCCGTATAAAAAAATTGATATTGCAGTTGAAGCATTTAATAAACTAGATTTACCTTTGGTTATTATCGGAGATGGGCAAGATCGAAAAAGGTTAGAGAATATGGCAGAGAAAAATATAAAAATTTTGGGATTTCAAAACGAAGATAAACTTGCAGAATATTATCAAAATTGTCAAGCATTTATTTTCCCAGGAGAAGATGATTTTGGTATAACTGCAGTTGAGGCAATGTCTTATGGAAAGCCAGTTTTGTCATTCCGAAAGGGCGGTCTTTTAGAAACGATCATTGAAGGAGAGACAGGAGAATTTTTTGATGATGCAATTCCAGAAATTTTAGCAGATGGAGTTAGAAGATTAAAGAATAATTACACAAAATATAATAGTGAGAAGATAAAAGATCAGGCGAATAAGTTCTCAAGAGAGAATTTTGAAGAAAAAATCAAACAATTCGTTTCAAATATTAGCAATCTATAAAAAACCATTCTTGCTCAATATGCAAAAATATGTTAGTTTAAAGCTATAATAAGTTTGTAAATTATGTCTTTGGAAAAAACAATTATTGGCAATAAAAGGATAGTTCATATCTTGGAAAAAAGCTATAGATTGGGGAAATTGTCCCATGCTTATTTATTTGATGGTCCTTGCCATATTGGAAAAAAAACACTTGCACTTGGTTTTTGCAGGCTTTTGCTGAATGATGAAAGAGAAAATATCATTGATAATGTTGATCTGATAATTTTAGGTCCCGACAAAGACAAGAAGCAGATTTCAGTTGAAAAAGTTCGTGAAATGGAAAAGAAAATAAGTCTTTTTCCATATTATTCAAAATATAAAGTGGTGATTATTGAACAAGCAGAATCAATGAGTAAAGCAGCAGCAAATGCGATGTTAAAAACACTAGAAGAACCGAATAAAACAACAATTCTGATTCTTTTGGTGTCAAATTCAAAAAGTTTATTGCCTACGATCAGATCACGTTGTCAGGTTTTTAAGTTTTTGCCAGTAAAGAAAAAGATTCTTGAACAATTCCTAAGTGATAAGATCGAGAATAAAGATAGGATCAAAGAAATTATTGAATTGGGTGGATATAAGCCAGGAAAGATCATTGAGTTAATTGAAAATAAGCAAAAAATAGAAGAGTTTAAAAATGATATCAATAGATTCGTAGCTGTTTTAGATAAAAGTCATTTTGAAAAGATTCAAGAGGCTGAGATTATATCGAAAAAAGAAATAGATGAAATTCTTAATTTATTTAATCTATATTCTTTCTATTATAGAAACATAATATTAAAGAATTATAAGGAAAGAAAGAATGATTGTGATATTTGTGAAATATCGAAATTAAAACGAAATATAGATCTATTAAATAATACTAGAGAAAATATATCAACAAAGAATATAAATGTTAAATTAGCTATTGAAATTTTTTTTCTACAAGTGTAATTAATCATTAATTTATGAATAAAAATATTAACAAAAGTATTATATTAGTAATTATTGTTTTTGTAACAGTTTCTTTTACTGGTTGTCTTAATTTGGCAAGTAAGATAGAAAATGAGCAAGAACAAATTAGTGTTAATGGTCATCAGGGAGTTTTTAAGTCAATAGACAGAGGAAAAACATGGGAGCAAAAAGTTGATGTTATAGGAGGAGGTTTTATTGATGGAATAAAAATTCAGAATATTAAAATGGATCCTCAGGATCACGAGATCTTATATATCGGAACAATAGCTAATGGATTGTATAGATCATTAGATGGAGCCCAAAGTTGGGAAAAGGTCGTTGATGAAAATGGAATTTTAAGTCCAGGTGCAACAATTTATGATATTGCAATTGAAAAAGGTAATTCAGATCTAATGTATATAGCAACTTTAAACAATGGCAGAGGAGAGCTTTTAAAAAGTGAAGATGGTGGCAAAAGTTGGATTGATCCATATTTGATTTCAGAATTAAATAAGCCTGTTTATACGGTAGAGATTGATCCTAAAAATCAAAATATAGTTTATATCGGAACTGGGCAAGCGGGTTTTCTTAAAAGTGAAGACAAAGCTTTAAGGTGGAAAACGGTTACTTGGTTTGATCATGGCATTAGTGTTAATGATATAATAATTGATTTTTGGAATAGTGATGGTATAATATTGCGATTAAGTAGCGGTCTTGTAAAATCAACAGATAGAGGCAAAACTTGGGATGATTTAGGGATGGAAGTTATTACTTCTGTTCCTGGAATAAATGTTGCTGCAATAAGTTCTATTACTATGCATCCAACAAACCCTCTGATTATTTATATAACCTATTTGAATATTGTTATTGTTTCGCATGATGGTGGAAGTACTTGGGAGAAATTGAATACCATAACTCCATCCAAAACGATCATTGGCACAATTCCACAAATAAAAAAAATTGGATTAATAGGTGGTATTGTCTATTATGGAGCTGGCAATGTTTTATATAAAAGTGAAGATGCTGGGTTAACATGGTCAAGCTATGCTATACCGATAAGAGGTGACATTAGATATACGGTAAGTGATTATACAAATCCAGATATAATCTATGTAGGATCTTTTTACGATCCACCGCCACCGCCAAAAAAGAAAGGTTTATTTGGTTTACTAACTATTAAATAAGATAAATTTATGGAAAATATATTGGAAAGCTTAAAAGACGGCTTTGAAAAAAATAAAAGTTATTTTAAAAATGAGATTTCAACATTAAGTGTTGGAAGAGCAACCCCTTTTCTTGTTGAAGATATTATGGTAGATTATTATGGTACGCCAACTCCAGTTAAACAAATTGCAACTATTAGCATTCCTGATGCAAGAAATATTGTTATAAAACCATGGGAGAAAAATCAATTAAAAGAGATCGAAAAAGCAATTAATCTAGCTCAGCTTGGATTTAATCCTTTAAATGATGGCGAAATAATTAGAATCACTGTTCCTCAGCCAACTGAAGAAAGAAGAAAGGATTTAGTGAAAAAATTACATGAGCTTCTTGAAAAAGCAAAAGTTACCATTAGGAATGAAAGAGAAGAAGCAATGAAAGAAATTAAAAAAGAAGAAAAAGAAGGAGCTGTGAGCGAGGATGAAAGATTTGCAAAACAAGATGAAATTCAAAAAGCAGTAGATAAAGCGAATGATGAGCTAGAAGAAGAATCGAACAAAAAAGAAAAAGAGATTATGACAATATAGCTCAGTATTAAGTAGTTAGTATTGAGTATTAAGCAAATAGGCTTGATGCTAAATTACTAGCTATTTATATTGTTTGTATTTTTTAAAGTTCGTAATTTAAGATATTTCGATAAGTCTGAGCTTTAGATTCTTGCAGTCTTTAAATATAATAACCATAATATTTTTCGAGCGTAGCGATAGCGGAGTTGAGAAACTATTCGCGTTTAGTTCTCCATAAAGTCGAACAATATTATATTTTAATGTTCTTTAATCTACTCAATATTCTTCGACTTTATGGAGAAGTCAGATGCGCAGAGTTTTCCATAAAGTCGAAGAATACTATAATCACATACTTAATACTAAACACTAATCATTATGATAATAACTACAATAATTCTCTTTCTTCTTATTCTAGGTGTAATAGTTTTTTTTCATGAACTTGGTCATTTTGTTGTGGCTAAATTTTATGGTGTAAAAGTTGAAGAATTTGCTATTGGATTTCCTCCGAAAATTTTTGGAATAAAAAGAGGTGAAACTGAATATACATTGAACTGGGTGCCTTTGGGAGGATTTTGCAAGATTGTTGGTGAAGATGGAGAAAGTAAAAATGATCCAAGAAGCTTTGGATCAAAAAGTATTTTTCAAAGATTCCAGATAATTTCTGCTGGAGTTATTATGAATTTTATTCTTGCCTTTATAATTTATAGCTTTATATTTATGGTAGGTTCTCCGATGAATATAGAAGGAGAAGATCTATCAAGCGCAAAAAGCGTTGATAAAGTTCAAGTTAGAATTACTGGTGTTGTAGAAAACACTCCTGCATTTAATGTTGGACTTGAACTTGGTGATGTAATACTTAAAGCTGATGAGGAAGAAATTAAAGAAATTGAAGATCTACAAAATTACACTAAAGAAAATTTAGGAGAGAATATTGTTCTAACGATTTCCAGAGGAAAAGAAACTATTGAAAAAGAAATAGTTCCTAGAAAAGAATATTCAGAAAATGAGGGAGCAATGGGAGTTTCTCTTGCGAGAACAGCGGTTGTTAAATTTGCACCTTTAGAAGCGATTAAAAGGGGATTTGAATGGACAGTATTTCTGACATCTTATATATTAACTGCATTTGCAATAATAATTCAAAGTCTTGTGACAACAGGACAAACAGTAGCGGAAGTTTCAGGACCAGTAGGAATTGCGGCAATGACCAGTCAAGCTGCTTCTCTTGGAATCATTGCGATTTTGAATTTCACTGCTCTGATAAGTATTAATCTTGCCATAATTAACGCGCTTCCATTCCCAGCTCTTGATGGTGGCAGATTGGTGTTTTTGATGATTGAAAAAATAAAAGGATCGCCAGTAAAACAAGAATGGGAAGCAAAAGTAAATAATGTTGGATTTATGTTGTTGATGCTTTTGATGGTAGTTGTAACCTTTAAAGATCTAATGAGATTTGATGTGTGGGGTAGGGTTGTCGGATTGTTTGGGTGATGGTCATTTTAACATATTAACATATTAACATATTAACAAATCTTACTAATTGTCATTTATGTAGATGTTAATTAATTCACTGACAAAAATTTTGTCATTCTGAACTTGATTCAGAATCTTTGTTAATTTAGATTTTAACTTATATTATCTAATACCATAATATTGTTCGACCTTGTGGAGAACTATTATATGCGGTAAATTTTTAAAATCTATAGAATAGGAATCCTTTCTTGTTGTTGTTTGCATAAAAATGCAAAATAATAAGATGAAAATGTTTGAAGTTTAAAAACAAAAAGAACGGGTTACAAACCCGCTCTTACATAGAATGATTTAGTTTAATCGTTATTCATTTTTTTCTTCGGTATCGTTTTCGCTAGTAATGTTTTCTCTCGGTTCTGGAATTTTTTCTGGAGTTGTCATAATTTTACTTTTACCTGTTTTATTCGAAAATACCATAGTTGCGTCTAAACCCTTCTCTTGATTTTCTTGATCTTTTTTTTCCATTTCATTAACTACGTCGCTTATAGTATCTTCAGATTTTACACTTTCAAATTTCATTCCCATAGTTATTTATTAATAATTATTCTATAGGTTGTTGAATTAAATTTTTCATCAACCTAATAACATTATATCATAATAAATTGAAAAAATCAATACTATGAAACAATCACAACTTTTCGGAAAAACTACTAAGGATGTATCAAAAGATGAAACAAGTATTAACGCTCAATATCTAATTAGGGGTGGTTTTGTTGACAAATCAATGGCTGGAGTCTATACATATCTGCCACTTGGTAAAAGAGTTCTTTCAAAGATCGAAAATATAATTAGAGAGGAAATGGATGCAATTGGAGGGCAGGAAATTTTAATGCCAGCACTTATGAAAAAAGAAGATTGGCAGATAACTGGAAGATGGGATATTGATGTAATGATGAAAGTGAAAACATTTTTTGACAAGGAGTATGGGCTTGGATGGACACATGAAGAAGTTGTAACGCCATTAGCGAAAAAATATGCGAAGTCTTATAAAAATTTTCCATTTTCACTCTATCAGATCCAGACAAAATTTAGAAGTGAGAAAAGGGCAAAATCTGGGATTCTCAGAGGAAGAGAATTCTCAATGAAAGATCTATATTCTTTTCATACAAACGAAAAAGATCTGGATGAATTTTACGATCAATCAAAAGATGCGTATTTTAAAGTTTTTGATAGGGTTGGGATCAAAGACAAAACATATCTGACTTTTGCCTCAGGAGGAGATTTCAGTAAGTATTCACATGAATTTCAAACACTTACTTCTGTCGGAGAAGATATAATTTATATTTGTGATAAATGTAAAATTGCAGTTAATCAGGAGATTATTGAAGATCTAAAAGGGTCTTGTCCAGAATGTGGTAATAAAGATCTAAAAGAAGAAAAGGCAATTGAGACAGGAAATATATTCAAATTGAAAACGAGATTTACCGAGGCTTTTAACTTCAAATTTTTAGATGAAAAAGGCAAAGAAAATGTTGTTTTAATGGGGTGCTATGGAATGGGTCCAAGTCGTCTTATGGGAACGATCGTAGAATTATCTAATGATAAAAACGGGATTATTTGGCCAAGATCAATTGCTCCATATCAGGTTCATCTTGTTTCTATTGGGAAAGACGAGAAAGTTATTACTGAGGCTGAAAAGATGTATGAATCTTTACAAAAAGAAAAGATTGAGGTATTATATGATGACCGGAACGAATCTGCTGGAGTGAAATTTAAAGATTCAGATCTAATCGGAATTCCGCTTAGAATTGTGATCAGTAACAAAACTCTAGAAAAAGATAGTGTTGAAATCAAGAGAAGAAATGAGGATGGATTTGAATTAATAAAAATTGACAAAATAATGAATTTTGAATTTTGAATTTTGAATTTGGAGCTTAGAATAAATATTCTAAATTCTAAATTCTAAATTCTAAATTCGTTTTTTATATGTTTAATAGAATATTTGGTAAATTAAGTCATGATATTGGAATTGATCTTGGAACAGCGAATACTCTTGTCTATGTAAAAGGTAAAGGGATCGTAATAAATGAGCCTTCTGTAGTTGCTTTAAATAAAAAAACAGGAGTAGTTCTTGCAATCGGAAAAGAAGCAAAAAAAATGGTTGGGAAAACTCCTTCTCATATTATTGCAACTAGACCTCTTATTGATGGTGTTATTTCAGATTTTGAAGTAACAGAACAAATGCTCAAATATTTTATTGAAAAAGTTCATAAAGAATCATTTGCACTGTTGCCTCGTCCAAGAGTTGTTGTTGGAGTTCCTTCAGGGGTTACTGAAGTTGAAAAAAAAGCAGTCTTAGATGCAACATTAAGTGCTGGTGCAAGGGAAGCATATTTAATCGAAGAACCAATGGCTGCGGCAATTGGAGTCAGATTGCCTATTCAAGAAGCAGCAGGGAATATGATCGTTGACATAGGAGGAGGAACAACAGAAGTTGCAGTAATATCATTAGGAGGAATTGTTGCAAGCAGAAGTCTTAGAATTGCAGGAGATGAACTTAATGATAATATAATTCAATTTGCAAGAGATGAATCAAATTTATTGCTTGGAGAAAAAACTGCAGAAAGTATTAAGATCGGAATTGGATCAGCTTATCAAATGGAAGAAAAGATGGAGACAATTATGCGTGGTAGGGATCTAGTTACTGGTCTTCCAAAAGAAGTTACAATAGATGATAATCAAGCAAGAAAAGCATTATCAAGATCTATAAAAATATTAATTGATAACATTAAAGCAACTATTGAAGAAACTCCACCAGAACTTGTTGCTGATATTATGACAAGAGGGATCATTCTTGTTGGGGGCGGAGGAATGCTTCGTGGTCTTGATAAGCTTGTAAGTGAACAAACAAAAATGCCAGTGAAAGTTGCAGATGATCCATTGACAGCAGTTGCCAGAGGAGCAGGAATTGTTTTAGAAGATGTAGAAAAGTTGAAAGAAGTATTAGTATCAATGGACAATGAAAAAGCACCGCGATAGATCAGATATATACTCCTTTATCTAAATAATTTTGTATAATACGCCGTAGCCCTATATTAAGAATCAACTAATCTTAAATAAAGATAAATATTTATCTTAAGATAACAAGAATGTAATTTTAAGAAGCGAAGGAGTATGAAAGAACTGTTCTTTGTTTGTGAAATAAGGAAATAACAAATGTGATGGTATGAAAAAAGAGAATAGAAAAAAAAATCAAGTTTTTATATTTTTAGTAGTACTTTCTTTGCTGCTAATTTTTTTGAATAAAGCGGGGTATTTAAGTTATCCTAAAAATTATTTGATATATGTTGTAAGTTCTGTTAGTAGTAGCTTTCAATCATCATCAAATAGATTTAATGACGTGCTTAATACTTTTTCTCAAATTGATAAGTTTAAAGAAGAAAACGCTGATTTAAAAGAAGAAAATTTGAATATAAAGTATGAACTTTTGCAATTGAAAGAAATGAAAAGGGAAAACGAATTATTAAGAAAACAGCTTGGGTTTTCACAAAGTAGTTGTTCAGTTGGAAATTGCTTTAATTGGGTTATGGGTAACGTTACAAGTAGAGAGTCAAGCAATTTTGGCAATAGTATTATTATTAATATTGGAAAAAGATCTAATATAGAAGAAGGGTTTCCAGTTATTGTATCAGGAGGATTAATAGTTGGAAAAGTAGTTGATGTTTTTGATGATTATTCAAAAGTTATGTTGATAACTGATTCAAATAGTTTGATAAATGTTATCTCGCAAGATACTAGAGCAAACGGAGTTGTTAAAGGAAGCTATGGAATAGGGGTAAGTCTTGAAATGATCAATCAGGCAGAAGATCTTGTTAAGGGTAACTTAGTAATAACATCTGGTTTAGATGAAAATATTCCCAAAGGATTTATATTAGGAAAAATTTCAAAGATTGAAGAGTCTCCAAATAAAGTTTTTAAATCAGCAGAAATCGATCTTTTTGTGGACTTTAATCATATTGAAGAAATTTTTGTAGCTATTAAATAATTATGATCAATAAGAAAAACAGATATTATATATTTTTGATTATATTGCTTATTTCTCTTTTTTTACAAATTACTTTTTTCTCGCAAATATTTGCCATTGGTTATATTCCTAATATTGTACTAATTATCTTAATTGCTTTTTCGGTTGCTTGCAGGTCTGAAAATGTTTTATATTTTGCATTTGCTATTGGAATGATCTTAGATATTGTTTCAATCTCATATTTCGGATCAGCAACAATAAGTATGGTTTTTGCGATCTTTCTTGTTTTATATTTAAGACCGATAGTTTTGAAATATACATTATCATATTATCTTTTAGTGATCTCTTTTGTAGGAGTGCTAGTTTATAATATTTTATATGTCGTATTAATAAATATTAATGATTTTTATGCACTGGTATCTAATGCAGGAGAAATCTCATTAATTATTTTATTTCAAATAATTATCACGCTAATTTTAATATATCCAATAACAAATTTATTTTCTTGTAAAAATGAAAAATAAATATTCTATAAAAAATAAAAATAAGAATTCCATAGAAATAGAAGAGCTTTTTTTAGACTCAATGACCAAGGAGAATAATAGTTTGGAAATACCTTTAGTTGATAAAAATATAAAAATTATAAGAAAGATATTTTTTATAATCCTTTTCTTTCTTCTTGTGCAAGCTGGATATTTACAAATAATTAAAGGAGAATATTATTCAAAAGTATCAGAGAAAAATTATAAGAGAACTGTACCTATAAAAGCTCCAAGGGGAATTATATACGATAAGAATAATAAGCAGATAGTGTATAATGTTCCGATATTTGATCTAGTAATAATTCCATATGATTTTTTTAAGAATAAAAATAGTTTAGATCATAGAATAAATAAACTTTCAAAAATTACAGATATAAAAGAAGAAGAACTAAGAGATAATTTGATTGATGTTGATAGGTTTTCTTATCAGGCACATTTGATATCGGATAATATCGGTAAAGAAAAAGCCTTAATGATCAGTGAAAAGATCAAGAAAATTGAAGGGTTGCAGTTGGAAGAGAATGCGATCAGAAATTATGTTGATAGTCATTATATGTCGAATATAATTGGTTATAGCGGTAGAATAAATAAAAGAGAGTTTGAGGAAAATAGTAATTATTATTTAACTGATGTTATTGGGAAAAATGGGCTTGAATTATCGTTTGAAAAACAGCTTAGAGGCATTTATGGAAAACAAGAGATTGGAGTTGATTCATATGGAAAGAGAGTAAGAATCTTAAGTAAAAAAGAGCCAATATCTGGAGATAATTTAATTCTAAATATTAATTCTGATCTACAAAAAAAGATATATGATGAATTATCAATAATCATAGAAAAATTAGAAACGGAAAATGGCGCTTCAGTCGTTGCGATAGATCCTCGAAATGGCGCAGTTCTAGCTCTTGTAAATTATCCTTCATATGATAATAATTTATTTGCAAATCGAATAAGTAATAATGATTATAATAAATTATTAAATGATGATTTGAAACCTCTTTTTGACAGATCAATCGCTGGAGAATATCCTCCTGGTTCAACCTTTAAAATGGTCATAGGTGCAGCTGCTTTACAAGAAAATATTATATCTCCAAAACGTGTAATAATTGACACTGGCATTATATATGTTGGGTCTTATTCTTTTTTAGGATGGAAACCTTTAGGTAGGGTTGATTTGATAGAAGCAATCTCTCAATCGTCAAATATATATTTCTATACAGTTGGTGGGGGGTATGGAGATATTAAAGGTCTTGGAGTTGAAAAGATTAAAGAATATGCGAATTATTTCGGATTTGGTAATATCTCTGGAATTGATCTTTCTGGAGAAAAGGATGGTCTTATACCTGATAAAAAGTGGAAAAGAGATGTGAAAGATGAAAGATGGTATATTGGAGATACTTATCATATATCTATCGGTCAGGGAGATGTTTTGACAACTCCTCTTCAAATTGCAAATTACATCGCAACGGTTGCGAACGGAGGAAAATTATTTCAGCCACAGATTGTTGATAAGATCGTGGATTCCAAAGGGAATATTATAGAAAATGTAGAACCGAAGATTATTAGAGAAAACTTTATAGATAAAGAGAATATGAAATGGATTCAGCGTGGAATGAGAGAAAATGTAATTTCTGGTTCTGGAATTTCACTTGCAAATCTGCCAGTTCAAGCTGCGGGAAAAACTGGAACTGCTCAATATTATGGCAATCAAAAAACACATGCCTGGTATACTGTATATGCCCCATATGATGATCCAGAAATTGCTATGGCGATTATTGTTGAAGGAGGAGGAGAAGGGCATACAGCTGCTGTGCCAGTTGCGAAAGAAGTTTTGAGTTGGTATTTTGGGGAAGCTAGGAATTATGGATTAGAACATTAGAACATTAGGGATTATGAGATGTCATTCTGGAGCCGATAGGCGATAGAATCCCGTGCCATAATTCACTTATTTTAAATACGGGATTCTATTGCTTCGCTTCAGAATGACATTTATATTTACATTTCATTATTCAAATCTATGAATATACATGAAGAAAATTGTGAGAAGATATTTCAAAGATCCTGTGAAGTTTTAAAACTCAAAGGTTTTTCATTTAAGCCAAAAGTAATCAGAGCAGGGGACGGCTATGTGAAAAATTATAAACTTGGTTATACAAATTTATTGTCAAAATTAGTGGTAGTTGATATTTATACACAAAAGCTCAAAAAGCCAAAAAAATACAGCAGTATTCTTGCTGTAATCGCTCACGAACTTGCTCATCACCAAAAAAAGCCATATCGTCAACTTCATAAATTTCGCTGGATTAATAGAATTCACTATCCAGAATTCTACAAGCAAGTGACGAAGAATATCAAGAAATTTAAGAAAGATAAGTATTTGAAAGAATTGTATGAATAAGTTTTTATCATTCTTTCTCGTCTTGGCATTTTTTATTTCAAGGGAATTATAAATGTTAGATGATTTGTCGACAAGAAAATTGTCATTCTGAACTTGATTCAGAATCTATTTTATTTTACATCTAAATAAATCTATAGATCATAGAACTTTAATTTAAATTGAAAATGCAATAATCTTTTAATATTTTTCGACCTTGTGGAGAAATTTATCGCATATAGTTCTCCATAAGGTCGAACAATATTATTGTTTACATTAAAAAATATATGTCAAGAATTGTAGATAAACCAAAAAAAGTAATTGTGGCTTTATCTGGCGGAGTAGACTCTTCTGTAGCGGCGATTTTACTGAAAAAACAGGGCTATCAGGTAGAGGGGATTTTTATGCGACTAGGAATTGCGACAGATAATGAATCGGAAAAAAACGCGCAGGAGGTGGCGAGAAAAATAGGAATTAAATTTCATATTGTGAATTTAAGCAAGGAATTTAAGAAAAGAATTATTGATTATTTTATTTTTGAATATAAAAAAGGACGAACACCAAATCCGTGTGTAATGTGTAATAAGGAAATTAAGTTTGGAATTTTAATGGACAGGGCTTTAAAAAATAAGACTGATTTTATTGCCACTGGTCATTATGTAAAAAGTCAAAAGTTCGTAAAGTCTGTAAAGTCTGTAAAGTCAAAAGTCGCTTATAAACTTCTCAAGGCGAAAGATATAAATAAGGATCAGAGTTATTTTCTTTATAATCTAAATCAGAAAACATTAAGACGATGTTTGTTTCCGTTGGGGGAATATACAAAAGATGAAGTTAGGAAAATTGTTGGGAAATATAAATTTAAAATACAGAATCAAAAAGAGAGTCAGGAAATTTGTTTTATTCAGGATAAGTATTACGGAGATTTTTTGAGGAAATATCTAAAATTGATCACTGGTGAAATTGTTGATGAAAATAATAATGTTTTAGGAGAACATAAAGGATTATTTCTTTATACAATTGGACAAAGAAGAGATATTGGAATTGGAGGAACAGGTCCGTATTATGTAATTGAGATGAACCGTAGAAAAAATCAGCTTATTGTAAGTTGCAATAAAAATGATAGAAATTTGTTTTTAAAAGAGTTGATCGTGAAGAAAGTGAATTGGATATCAGATAAAGTTCCTGAACTACCCATTAGGATCAAAGCAAAGATCAGATATAGAATGGAAGAATTTTCAGCTGTTGTTGACAGGGAAAATGGAAAGTATATTGTTAAATTCTCAAAACCACAGCGTGCGATAATGAAAGGTCAGTCAGTCGTTTTTTATAAAAGAAATGAAGTTATTGGAGGGGGAATAATTAGAAAAGTTGTGGGATAAATGATATATGAATTTTATTTTTTAAAAAATAAATAGTCTATGGAGAATGTATTCTTTTATTTATTTGAAATTGGCATTATATTTACAGTTGTTGCTATATTTCTAAAGGAGCGTAAGAATAAGGAACTTTGCGAAACTCTTGTTTTGGCAATTATATACGGACTGATTCTGGAAATATTAAATGTTCATAATTCAGAAACTTATTCATATGGTAGGGAATTTTTGCTGCAAATTTACGATATTCCACTTACGATTGGAATAGGATGGGCGATTATATATTATGTGTCGGAGAAAAGCGTTGAAAGCTATAATTTGAAATGGTGGCAAGCTCCTTTTTTTATGGCGCTTATTGCCTTGAGCATTGATCTTGCTATAGATACTATTGCTATTAGAATTGATCTTTGGAAGTGGCTAATTCCTTTTGATCAAGAATTTTTTGGCGTGCCATATGATAATCTTTTTGGCTGGCTGGCGGTTGTCTGGACTTTTGCTTTATTCATAAATCTAAGCAAGCAAGGTTTTCAGAATAAGAAAATATCAAAAATAATAAAATATTCTGCCGCGATCATTTCTCCGTATATTTTGGCATTTCAGATTATAAGTTTTTCAATTATAACAGCAGTCTTGTCTGGTAGGTTTTCCTTGAGTGAAGTTATGGATCTTTTTAATAAACATGACTTTAGCTATGCTTATTATCCAGAGGTACAAGTTATTAAAGCTTATTTTCTTTGGATGATTGTATTTTTGTTGGTTTTATATCTAGTAAAGGAAATTTATAAAAATTGTGATAAAATTGTTGCAAAAGTTAGGATATTTTCGCTTGTGATCATATTTTTCTTGCATAGCTTCTTCTTAATGATCATTTTCGTGAAAGAATTTTATATCCAATATCCAATATTTATATTTATTTCTATTTTATCTCTTGCATTTCATATTTTTGTTCTATTAGCGCCTTTTTATATAAAAAGACATAAGAGGTAATTGTTATTTTAGAATATATACTGCATAATTATGGCTATGATAGACGTAATTATGCATATTTAATCTCAATATTTATAGACTCTTGACAAATCTTGTCAAAGTAGTAATATTAATTTTGTTCTTAAAATATTAAAAAATTAATCAAGAAAATGAAAATAAAAAAAGAGTTTTTAGCAGTAATAAGTATTTTGCTTTTAGCAGTAGTTCCTATAATTTCTTTTGCTAATACTGAGGCGATGCAAGGTGCTGGTCATTCTGATCCAATAGCTCCTGTGATCTTGGCTTTGATTATAATTCTGCTTGCTGCAAAGATCGGTGGAGAACTTTTTGAAAAAATAAATCAGCCTGCTGTTTTGGGTGAACTTATCTCTGGGATGGTAATTGGTAATCTCTTCCTTTTTTCAGGAGGGATTTTTGATTTTGGGCAAATGTTTGAAAGTGAATCAATCAATATGTTGGCAGGGCTTGGAGTTATGATCCTTCTTTTTCAGGTTGGACTTGAATCAAATATCAAAGAGCTAATGAGAGTTGGAATATCTTCTCTTTCTGTTGCAATTATTGGAGTTGTGGTTCCATTGATTTTGGGATATTATATATGTGTTTTGATCATTCCAGAGGCTGGATTTAATGCGCATCTTTTTGTTGGTGCGACACTGACAGCAACTTCTGTGGGAATTACTGCCAGAGTTTTGAAAGATCTGGATAAGCTGAGAACTCCTGAGGCAAAGATCATTCTTGGTGCTGCTGTTATTGATGATATATTGGGATTGATCATTCTTTCGATCGTAAGTGGAATAATCATTTCTGGCTCTGTGAGTGTTGGCACAGTTGTTTATACGAGTATTACATCATTTGCTTTTCTGTTTATTTCAATAATCATTGGACTCAAAGCTGCTCCTTTGATCGGTAAAAAGGTTTCAGGAATGAAAGTTGAAGGAATGAAAATTGTGACTGCGTTCTTATTTTTATTTACGATGGCTTATCTTGCGGATATGATAGGACTTGCTATGATTGTTGGAGCTTTTGCTGCTGGTCTTATCTTAGATGATGTTTCTTTCGTGAATAAAAAAGAGCATCATATTGAAGTTTTGGTAAAACCGCTATATTGTATTTTTGTACCGGTTTTTTTCGTATTAATGGGAATTCAAGTAAAGCTAGATGTTTTTCTAGATCCAAAGATCATTGCTATTGCTCTTGCTATTACAGTTGTTTCGGTTATTGGAAAGCAACTTTGCGGTATTGGAGTTAGATGTAAAAATGCAAGTAAATTAGTAGTTGGAATTGGGATGATCTCAAGAGGAGAAGTGGGACTGATTTTTGCTGGTGTTGGAAAAGGACTTGGAGTAATTGATGATTCTCTTTTTGGAGCAATTGTAATTATGGTAATTTTAACTACTCTTATAACTCCACCACTATTAAAGTGGAGCATTGCTAGAAATGACAGAAAGCTTGGTCTATCTAAAACGGAATAACTATTTCATAAATTATTTATAGATAACGCAGAAACTGGTTTATAGCCAGTTTTTTATTTTGAGATAAATATCTCAGATTTTCTAGATTGGCAAAAATCGAAATTTATTATAAACTAAGATTATATGAAACAAATAAATCTAGACTTAAATGATCGCAAAATAATTGATAAAGTTACTAATACCGCTTCTAAAGTTCTAAAAAGTGGTGGTGTTATTATTTATCCCACAGATACTATATATGGAATAGGTGCAAATGCTTTTGATGAAGAAGCGATAAAAAAGATAAAAAAGATAAAAGACCGTGATAATGAAAAACCATTATTAGTATTTGTAAAAGATATAGAAACGGCAAGAAGAATTGTTTGTATTGACTCTAAAGTTCAAAGAATATTAGAAAATATTTGGCCAGGACTGATAACTGTTGTTTTGAGAAAAAAAGATATCGTGCCATATTCTCTGACTGGAGGTGCTCAAACTGTTGCGGTAAGAATTCCAAAAAATAAATTTGTTTTACAACTATTAGAAAAAGTTGATTTTCCGATAATAGCGACAAGTGCAAATCTTTCAGGAGAAAATAATTTATTTACTGCAGAAGAAATTATTCAAAAATTCAGTAAAAGAAAATTTTGTCCCGATTTATTCATAAATACAGGGAAAATTAAAAACACTCAAGCTTCAACAATTATTGATCTGACAACAGGGATTCCAAAGATAGTAAGAATGGGAATCGTGGGGAAAGAAAAAATAAAAGATCTTTTTAATAAATTTATCTAACTTTCTAACTTTCTAACTTATTTTTTATGTCTAATTTTTTTCTAGATCATTATCTAAAGCATACCTTAAGGCATGAAATTACAGAATTATATGCTTCTGTTGCGATCAAAAATTTTGCATTCTCAATGATAACGATCTTTGAGCCGATATATCTTTATCTTCTGTTTGATTCATTGGCAATTGTGTTTATGTATTATGCTTTTTCGTATACTATTTATTTTTTCACAATTTCAATTGGAGCGAAAGCTGCCGCAAAATATGGATTTGAACATTGTATATTTTATAGCATTCCATTTGGAATTTTATACTTTTTAACTCTCTCTCAGCTAATAAATTATCCCTGGCTTATATTTGTTGCTATTATTCTGATGGTAGTATACAAATCATTGTTTTGGCCTTCTTATCATACAGATTTTGCTCACTATGGGGCCTCTGGATACAAAGGTAGAGAAATCAGCACTCTTTCTTTTATACTTACAATCGCGACTATTCTAGGACCGATCATAGGTGGAATAATTCTTGTAAATTTCGGTTTTCAAACTTTATTTATTGTTGTTTCTATCATAAGTTTGATCTCGGCTATACCTTTATTTATAACTCGTGAGAGATTCAAACCGCATCATTTCTCATATAGAGATTCTTTTAAGAGACTTTTAAGGCCTTATGGACACTATAAAAGAAAAGATTCCATCTCATACTTTGGCTTTGGAGAAGAAGTAGTTGCTATGGTCGGATGGCCGATCTTTATATTTCTTATAATTGAAAGATTTGATCTTATGGGAGTTTTGATGAGTGTTGTTGTCTTTTCAATCGCGATTATATCTTTATATATAGGTAAGTTATCTGATGTTTTGAAAAAGAGAGATAAAAAGAAATTAATTACATATGGAACAATGATATATGTTATTGCCTGGTTTTTAAGACCATTCTCTGTAAGCTGGCTTGGGGTTTTATTAGTTGATATTATGTCCAAAGGGTCAAAAACAGCTATAAAGAATCCTTTATTTACTTATGTATATAGCGCAGGAAAGAATCATAAAGGGTTTCTAAAATATAATATATTTTGTGAAATGTCTTTGTCTGCTGGAAAAGCGTTAGTAGCATGGAGCGTAGCTTTTATTGCAGTTATTTGGAGCTATTATGGAAATTTTGATTTTTGGATAGTATCTTTTGCTTTTGCTGGTATTTGGTCGTTGTTATATCTTTTTAAATTTTATAAATATTAATGGAAATCTTTCAATCAATAGTTTTAGGTATTATTCAAGGTATTACGGAATTTTTGCCAATTTCAAGTTCTGGACATCTTGTTTTGATTCCGCATATTTTCGGTTGGCAGGATCAAGGGCTTGCTTTTGATGTTGCACTACACTGGGGAACATTGATCGCAGTGCTTATTTATTTCAGAAAAGACTGGGTAGATATAATAGGAAAATCTTATTTGCTCTGTTGGCTCCATAGTCCCAATAGGGCTGTGGAGCCTGTTGTGCAAAACGGTTCCACATTAATACATCCCCGTCCTTCTCAAGAGGGAAATTCTCTATCACAATGTAGCCAGCGTGTAAATACTCAATACTTAAAAAAGGATCTACTTTTCATAATTATCGTCGCTACAATTCCAGGAGTTATTGCAGGTCTTTTGCTTAATAATTATGCTGAAACTGTTTTTAGAAATCCTTTAATAATTGCGGGAACTTTGTTTTTTGGCGCTACATTTCTATTCTACTCTGATAAAACAGGCTCAAAAAAGTTAGATCTAAGAGA
>JAGLIM010000013.1 GCA_023142995.1 Minisyncoccota bacterium
TCGACTGCCATAATATTGTTCGACTTTATGGAGAACTGTTCGCGTATGGCTTTCTTCTCCACAAGGTCGAAGAATATTGTAAGAGAATTGAAGAATATTGTAAGAGAATTGAAGAATATTGTAAGAGAATTGAAGAATATTATTTCTTATTAAAATCAAAACAATGAAAAAACATATTGTCTATATATCATTAATTTGGCTTCTCTTGTCAGTGCTTATTATTTTTGCATTTTATACGGAAAACGAAAAATTATACTGGGCAGATATTCCAACCCATTTTGTAGCAGGAATAATGATCACAGGTGCTATGTTTATAGCTAGTAAAGAAAATATCAAAAAAACTATAATCCTTTCATTTTTTATTTTCATTGCTTGGGAATTTTTTGAAATAACAGCTGCTGCAATGTCAGAAAGAGAGTTTGTGATAAATATTTTTAGTGAATCAACATCTAACAGAATTCAGGATGTTGTTATGGATACACTTGGACTTATTCTATTTTTCTTAGTTTATAAAAAAAGATCAAAGAAAATCAAAGAGTATGAAACAAATTAAATTTCCCAAACACAAACGCAAAGTTGGAGTCCTCTCGCTGAACTAAATTCATAAACTCTAGCGAGGATAAAGTTTCATAAGATCAATGAACTTCTAAAGTATTGTGATTTTTATCCCTTACTTTCGTAAGGACTCCATAATATTAAAGCATAAAATTATGCATAAAATTAATTTCAACTTTATTAACTTTTAACTCAACCCCTATGCCATTTACATTCAAAAAATTAGAAATTCCAGAAGTTGTTTTAATTGAACCTAAGGTTTTTGCAGACAACAGAGGATTTTTTATGGAAAACTATAAATATTCAGAATTTGCTGATTTTGGGATCAAAGACAATTTTGTGCAAGATAATCATTCCAAATCAGTTAAAGGAGTTCTTAGAGGATTGCACTATCAAAAACTTCCCAAAGCGCAAGCAAAGCTTGTCAGATGCATAAGCGGAGAATTTTTTGATGTCGCAGTTGATGTTCGAAAAGGTTCACCGACTTTTGGAAAATGGGTTGGAGAAATTTTATCCGCAGAAAACAAAAAAATGCTTTATGTCCCGATTGGATTTGCTCATGGTTTTTGTGTGCTCAGCGATGAAGCAGAAATTTCCTATAAAAGTTCTGATGAATATTCTCCAGAGAATGAAGGAGCAATTACTTGGAATGATCCGACCATCAACATTTCATGGTCAACTAAAAGCCCTATCGTCTCTGAAAAAGATTCTCAGAACAAATCACTTAATGAAGCTGACAATAATTTTGTTTATAAGAAATAATCATTATGTATATTGAACTGTTCAAAAGAAAAAGGATCATATTTTCTCAAATTGACAAACTTGACGAATTCGAAGTTGTCAAAAGAAATGATCTTTATACTCTCTTTATTACCGAGAACAAAGCAAGATCAGAAAAATCAGGAAGAAAACTGGCTGTTCTATATAAGATCAGAGCTCTTGAGAAACTTGTCGGAATGAGGATCAACTATTCATATAATGTAATATTCGAAAAAGATTCCATTGAACCTGCTGGGAACCATTTTCATCCTGAAATCCAAAGACCGCCTTTAAAATTAGATAACATCATCATTAAACTGATCACATTTATCAATAAACACGCAAAAACAGATCTTGCTTATGAAAAAAATAACGGAAAAAGAGAAGTTTTCTTTGTTGAACCTGGATCAAAACTGGAAATTAAATTTCAAAACCCGCAAAATAAAGAAGAAGAAATCATTATTATTGAAAATCAAATTGAAAATTCACAGGCAAAATTAATTTATATCCCAATCGGGATCGCGCACGCGGTTACAAATATTTCAGGCAGACAAGCTGGCCTCATCGTGTTTTCAAATATCATTGACCACGAAGAAAAACATGATGTCTCTTGTCAGATTACATAGAAGTAGGTAACTTATTATCTATCTTAGTCACTATTCAAATCCACATCTGTTGACATTTTTGGAAATAGGTGCTATTTTATTCTCAGAGAATGGTCAAAGAACTTGCAAAATAAATTTTCTTTGACAATTTGGAGGAAGCATAATGTATGCAGAACTAACTTGCAAATTTTGTCAAACACAAAAAAGTAAAGAACGAATAACTATGGAAGAACGAATTAGAGACCTTTCATGGTTCAAAAGTACAAAACTGGAAATACAGTCAAAACTTTTAAATCTACCAGAAAGCGCTAATGGTTTCATAAGCGACCTGCTAGATCGTCCTATAAGAGGTGGCGGGGTATTGATTCTGAGCTTGGAAGAATTACTGTATTCTCCGTTTGATAACATCTTTAGTATAACCCCTATATTCAAAGTGCAGTCTTTGGCTAATTTGGAAATTGTTTATCACTATGAATATCATAGCTGGAAACAAGGGCCTGAAAGCGGAAGCAAGGGATTACTCCTTTTACAAGATAACAAGAGAATAACTCATATTGTCTTGCTAACAGGGTTTAAATTTGCTCCAGGCAAAGATGTTTACGACATAATCGGCGGATTCTCTAATCCCGACGAGACAGGTATTAAGGGAATGATACAAAGATTTAATACAGAGATCAAAGAAGAGCTGGGAATGCCTGAGATTCGAGTCAATGAAATTATTCCTTTGGGTCGTTTAATGCCCGACTCTGGGCTAACAAACAACCATCCCAATTTATTCGCTGCCATAATCGATGGTAGTGATGTAAATATAAAGGAATACAAGGAAACAGCCAATCCAGACCCATTTGAAATGCGAGTATCAATTATGGTTATACCAGTTGAAATTCTGAATGATTTTATTTGGGAAAATGATGACGGATATTTCCTTGCTTGCATTGCAAGATTAGGGGCTAAGAGTATAATTTAGAATTACACAAAGAAGCATCTATCAATTGCACAGACAATAACTGCAAAGTTGGTAGATCTATTTTTTTATCCAAAACCCTTTACATTTTTTATAATTTTAATATACTTTATGACATAGACTTAATGCGGGAACTGGTTTTAATGCGGGAACTGGTTTGCAACCAGTTTCATAATGTTTCCCATATACACAGGATTTCAACACACCCCTACCAGGGGAATAAGGAGCGGGTTATGAACCAGCTCCAGCGATTAAGCTATTAGATATTATGTAAACTACTTTTTGCACTGGATTCAAGTCTCGCATTAAGGTTCCACAGCCCTAACGGGACTATGGAACCAGCAAGAGGAGTGTATTTTTTTGCCAAAAATATATTTCTCTGATAGAATTTAGATGATGTCAAAAAAACATTTAATGATTTTTCTAGTATTATATGAATATAATGCACGATGAATTTGCATCTGGATTCCCGCCTCCGCGAGAATGACAGAAAACAGACATACCTGTTTTCTAAATAAAGATTGTTATATATATTCTCTGTATAACAATAGAACAATTTAACAATACAACAATTTAACTCTATGAAGCTACTAATCACTGGCGGAGCTGGATTTATCGGCTCAAATTTTATACATCATATTCTTGAAAAATATCCAACTTACGAAATAATCAATATTGATAAGCTTACTTATTGCGGTAATTTAGAAAACTTGAAAAAAGTTGAAGATCACGAAAGATACAAGTTTATCAAATGTGACATTTGCGACAAGGAAAAAATAGATGAAATTTTTCAAGAAGAAAAACCAGATTTCGTGATCAATTTTGCAGCCGAAACTCATGTTGACCGATCAATCCTTGATCCAGATGCTTTTGTAAAAACAAACTTTCTTGGAACACATATTCTTTTAGAAGCAGTTAAAAAACACGGCATTGAAAGATTTCTACATATCAGCACAGATGAAACATATGGAAGCATAGATAATGGAAAGTTCAAAGAAGAAGACGCTCTTTTACCGAACAGTCCCTATTCAGCATCAAAGGCAAGCGCCGATCTTCTGGCAAGATCATATTTCAAAACATTCTCACTTCCCGTTGTCATCACTCGTTCTTCAAATAATTATGGACCATATCAATTTCCAGAAAAAGTTATTCCACTTTTTATCAGCAATATTTTACAAGGGAAAAAAGTTCCTCTCTATGGAACAGGAAAGAATATTAGGGATTGGATATATGTTCAGGATAATTGTGAAGGACTAGATGCGGTTTTGCACGATGGAGAAGATGGAGAAATTTATAACATTGGTGGAGGAAATGAAAAAACCAATCTTGAACTTACACAAATTATATTAAATGAACTTGACAAGGACGATTCACATATTGAATATGTTGACGATAGATTAGGACATGACCTGCGTTATGCTCTGGACATTGAAAAAGTTTCAAAGATCGGATGGGAACCGAAACACACATTTGAAGATGCCATCAAAAAAACAATAAATTGGTATTTGGAGAATGAAGATTGGTGGAAGAAATTGCAAACGAAGGAGTTGGAGGAGTATTATGAGAAACAGTATGGTGCTTAGTATTAAGTATTAAGCCTAATGTTGTCATTTCGAATCCCGATAGGGTGAGAAATCTAGTAGCATAGTAAACGCATATAATTTTGTTCTTAGATCCCTCAATCGCGAGAGTTTATGCTGAATTTATTTCAGTACTCATTTCGGGATGACATTCTATAATCTGAAATAACATAATAATCAAATATTTATATGATTTTAATATTCTTCGACCTTGTGGAGAAGTTGTTCGCGCATAGTTCTCCATAAAGTCGAACAATATTATATACTAACTACTTAATACTATTTTTATGAAAGCACTAATCACCGCTGGCGGACATGGCACAAGGCTTCGTCCGATAACTTATACGACGAACAAGCATTTAGTTCCGATCGCAAATAAACCAATGATTCATTATGCGCTGGAAAAAATAGCAGATACTGGGATAAAAGAAGTTGGAATTGTCATAAATGCTGGCGATGTAATTTTTCCAAAAAAAATCGGAGATGGATCAAAATGGAACTTATCCATTACTTACATTGAACAGCCTGGCGGACCGTTAGGACTTGCTCATGTGATCAAGATCGCAGAGGATTTCATTGGCAAAGACTCTTTCATCTTCTATTTAGGAGACAATATTATTCTAAATGATATCAAGCCTTTCGTTGAAAAGTTTGAAAAAGAAAAATTAAATTGTCTACTCGCGCTTTCAAAAGTGAAAGACCCACAAAGATTCGGCGTACCAGAAATTGTAGATGGAAGAATTATTAAAGTTGAAGAAAAACCACAAAGTCCGAAAAGTAATTTTGCAGTTACTGGAATTTATGTTTATGACTATCACATCTTTGAAGCAGTCAATGCAATCAAGCCAAGCGCTCGCGGAGAATTAGAGATCTCTGATGCTCATCAATATCTCTTGGATCATAATCTTGAAGTTGGCTATAGTGAAATCACTGGCTGGTGGAAAGACACTGGAAAACCAATTGATTTGCTTGAAGGAAATCAACTTATTTTAAATTATACTGAAACAAAAATTGATGGTGAAGTTGACCAAAGAGTTGCTATTCAGGGAAAAGTAAAAATTGGTAAAGGAACAAGAATTATTGGAAATTCAGTAGTCAGAGGGCCAGTAGCCATCGGAGAAAACTGTGTTATTAAAGATTCCTATATCGGACCTTTCACAGCCATCGGAGATAGAGTTGAAATATATGGAACTGAAATTGAAAATTCGATCATATTTGAAGATGCAGACATTAATTGTAACAAAAGGATCACTGATAGTCTTATTGGTGTCAACGCAACGATCACACCTGTACATGAAACTCTTCCTTCTGGACACAAGCTTCTTGTAGGCGACAATTCTTTTATTGAATTGTAAAAAACAGTTCTTATTTGTTTTTATAAAAAATACCCGATATTTATCTCGGGTATTTTTATTATATAAATGTTCTTTTTTTTGTAAACGAATCACCTAATATCTACAGCAATGACATTTCGTAATTCAAAATAATAAAACCTTATTAAAAGATCTTCAAGCCAACAACATCTGCAATTTCATTTACCACCACATCCGCACCAGAAGCAAACAATCTCTCTTCACTGGCTGTCGTTGCAATGCCAATAGCATAAATACCAAATATCCTAGCAATCTCCATATCTCGCGGACCGTCACCACAATAGAAAGATCTACTTGAGAATTCTTCAACTGATAAATCAACTAACTGAGCAAATCTTTTTATATGTTCTGGGCCTTTTAGAATTTCATCTGAGCCAAGCACCAACGAAAAATATTTTATAAGCTCCGTTTTTTCTAAACGATTTTTACTATTTATAGTTTGATTTCCAGTTGTCAGGAAAAGCTTAAACCCTTTCTCAAAAAATCCAGATATCGTATTTCTTGCACCATCAAACAAGGCAAAATCAATATTATTAACAACATCAAAAAATTCATCAACTATTTGAGGAACTTTAACAGTTGGCTGGTCATATTTTTCCAGCATATACTTGAACTGAATATCAATAGGAGTTCCAGCAGAACCTTGATAATATTTTTTTGATTTTTCAATGTTAATTCCGAATTTTGAATTTAAACTTTCAGAAAAAACCTTTGTGTATGTAGGCATAGCATTAACAATACTCCCATCAAGATCAAAAATTCCAAATTTAAATTTATTCATTGTTATTGTTTTATTATAATAAATACTAATATTTCTATTAGACCTCTTGTGTAATTAATTTCGTCACGAAATTAATTACACAAGAGGTCTATTACATAAAAATAACATTTACAAAAAAAATGTCAAAATGTAATTATAGACACAAATATTCTTCAACCTTGCTCCGAAGTTTATCGCGCATAGTTCTCCATAAAGTCGAACGATATTATGGGAGTCGAACGATATTATGGGAGTCGAACGATATTATGTGAGTCGAACGATATTAAAACATAACAACTAGCTATAATATTTTTCGACCTTGTGGAGAAAGCAGACGCGCAAAGTTCTCCATAAGCTCAAACAATATTAAAATACATTTTGAATGTAGGTACAAATACTTGACATTTTTATAAAATTGTGAAATAATGATTATGCAATTAAGTCTAATTAAGAAAATTTCTTTTTCAGTACAAAAATTCTGACCTTGAAGTTTATACTAAGGTTAGAATTTTTTATACATAATTACACAAAATAACTATGAAACAAACAACATTTGATGGACTTGGCATAGCGCCTAGTATCCTTAAAATATTAGATAGATCTGGATTTAAAACTCCTACTCCTATTCAATATCAATCAATCTTACCTGCAATTGAAAAAAAGGATATTGTTGGTATTGCTCAAACTGGAACAGGAAAAACCCTTGCTTTTGCCATACCTATGATCCAAAATCTCATCTCATCAC
>JAGLIM010000014.1 GCA_023142995.1 Minisyncoccota bacterium
ACAAGAGAATTAGCAATTCAAGTCAATGAATCTCTTGAAAAGATCGGCAGACCGTTAGGACTTAGAACTGCAATTATAATTGGCGGAGACAATATGAATCGACAGATCAGACAGGTTAGAAACAATCCACATATCTTCGTTACTACTCCTGGACGGCTTATTGATCATATTCAAAGAAAAACGATCTCTTTGAAAAAAACTTCTATTCTAGTGCTCGATGAAGCAGACCGTATGCTTGATATGGGATTTGAAGCTGAAATTAAAAAAATACTCGCAGAAATTCCAAAAGAAAGACAAATTATGCTTTTTTCTGCAACAATGCCTCCGAAAATCATGCAAATTGCAAAATTACATATGCAATTACCAATAAGAGTTGAAATCGCGCCAGCAGGATCCGTCACAAAAAATATCACACATGAAATATTTTTCTTAAAACAAACATCAAAGATCGCACTTTTAGACACAATTTTAAAGAAGCATACTGGAAGTACTTTGGTCTTTTCAAGAACAAAATTTGGCGCAAAAAAGATTGCAGCACAAATTCGAAATATGGGACATACTGCATCAGAGATCCATTCAGATAGAAGTCTTAGGCAAAGATTAAACGCTCTTTCAGGATTTAAAACTGGAAAATATCGAGTTCTTGTTGCAACTGACATAGCTGCAAGAGGAATTGATGTAAATAATATAGAACTAGTGATCAACTATGATCTTCCAGAATCTCCAGAAGATTATGTACATCGCATTGGAAGAACTGGACGCGCTGAGTGTACAGGTCATGCAATTTCATTTGCAACTCCTAATCAAAAATTTGCCATTAAAATGATTGAACGCCTTATTAAAAAACAATTACCTATATCTAAATTACCACCTCTTCCAAAAGAAAAATATTCCGATAAAGAAAGTAAATCTAATAATACAGAAAATCGTCGCAGTTTTTATCAAGGAAAAAATAAACGCTCAAATTCACAAAAAGATTCTCGCAATAATTATAAGGGAAAACGTACTGGATCATATTCTAGATCAAATAATAAGACGAATTAGAATTTTATATAATAGTTCACGGACTCCTCACGATAGTGAGGGTGAAGTATCGTAGGACTAATGAAATTCATTAACTCTTTGATATTTCAACCTTGCTCTCGCAAGGACTCCATTGAATATCATTCAACCTTACTTTGAAGTTTATTGTAATATAAGATAATAGAAAAACAATATTAAAATATGGTTTAATTTTTATAAAACCTTAACCTCACAAAAAAACAGACTCTCTCTCAAGTCTGTCTTTTTTATTTTATTTTATTTTCTAATTATTTATACCCTCAAATATAAATATCAAAATTATCAATTTAATTATGATTATCCACTAATTCAATATTCTTTATCTCATTAAGATCATTAAGACCATTAGCTTTCAAATATTTATTAGATAAAGTATATAAGACATTATCAATATATAAACTTCTTTGCACATTGCCACTTCTATCCCAACTCTTATTCTCATCATCTGAATGATCAATCTTCCCTTTCAATTCAAAGCCCTTCTTGTTTATATTAAATACTGCAACACCATTAAAATATTTTCTAACTGACGGCATAATCATCTCTTCTTCAAATATTGCACTTTCTTGAACTTTTACAATATCTTCTTGCATAGTTACTGGAATCGCAAGCAAGTTTTTATCCTTTGAAAACAAAAATGCTTTATGTTCATTTATCGCAATTGAGTTACTGCTACGATCTCCTAAAACAAATTTATCAATCTCCTTTGGGTTTTTAACATCAGAGACATCAAATAAAGATAATTTTATACCGCCTATTATTCTTCCAGTATCATCTGTTTCTTTCCCAAGTCCGATCAAAGTTACATCATCATAAGGATGCAAATAGCTGGAATATCCTGGAACTTTCAATTCTCCCATAACTTTTGGATTTTCTGGATTTGTAAGGTCAATTACAAAAAGTGGATCAACTCGTTTGAAAGTGACCAAATATGCTCTGTTTTGCATAAACCGAACAGAATAAATTCGCTCGCCCTTTGCCAATCCTTCAACTTTTCCAACAACTTTCATATCATTATCAAGTACATAAAGATTGCTATAGGACTGCTTTTGGTCAGTGTCTGCAAGACTAGACCATGATCTATTTTTAGTTGTCGCAATTCGAAAATAACCATTATTTTCATCCATTGAGAATTGATTCAAAACCACTCCAGTAACTTCACCTGATGTTTTGTATTTTAAATCACCATCATTAATTCCTATTTTATGTATCACAGTTTTTTCAAGTTCTTTAGAAATATCTTCATATCTTTCTTTCACTCTTCTTTTTAGTTCTTCTCCGATTTCCACTGACTCATTCTCACTAAATAAATTTTCATATTTAGCCATGATCATTACGATCTTCTCATATTTTTCCATTGGAGAAAGAAGATCATCATCTGAGTTTTCTATCTTTTCAATTAACTCTCTGTCTCTTTGAGTTAATTGTGGAGAGATCTTTTCTTTAATAATCTCAAGAACAATATCTGATACTAATTCTTCCTCACTGACTCTTTTGTTATAAGTTATATAAAGATTTTCTAATGAGACAAACAGATTATTCTGATATCCATCAAGCATATACACTTCACTCTTTATATTTCCTGATAGATCATTTATATTAATCGCCGAAACAGTTGTAAAATTATAAGAGTAATAGTTCATATCGAAATAATAAACATCTGGGCAATTACTACAGTTTACATTTTTTGGATCACTGCCTAAAAGCTTTCCATCTTCAACTAAAAGCGGTACTGGATAGTTTTTGTCATAAAAATGTAAATTGTTTGAAGTTACAAAATAGATATAATCCCCAATCATTCTTGAATCAGACAGATTTCCTTCAAAATCATAACTCTTGATCTCTTTTGGATTACTTCTGTCAGAAATATTATAGATTTTTACATATGAATAATTTTGAAATCTATTTTTTGGAACCATATCTCGATAGCTTGAAATACTAGAAAGATAACTTCGTCCATAAACTAAGATCTTATCATCATTAATATAAATTCCGCTTGGTTTTGTATTTAATTTAATTCTTGAAACTTCACTCGAATCTTCAGCAGGAAATGCATCAACAATGACAACATCATTTCCACTTATAGCATAAATATACTTTCCATCATTTTTTACAATATCTCCTTCATCAACGCCACCGATTTGAATATTAGTTGTTGAATAATCTTCACTTCCTCCTATTCCTTTGGCCGAATCATTAGTAGTAGCTGACGCTTCTGCAGACCCCCATCCATCTATAGACTCTTCTTTCATAACCCCAGTTCTATTTTCAAGCATACTTGTTCCTCCAAAATAATTATCACCATATCCAGAAGCAATAGCACTTCTTTCATTCATAAAATCTTGCATCTGCGAATAGTTCTCAAATTTTTTAACATAATTACCAAGATATTCTTCTTCAACTATAGGAATACTTGGTTTATTCGGTTTATTTACCCTATTAGTAGTCATCAAAGCCACTATCAATCCTCCTATAACAAAAATAATTAGTATAAAAGAAATAAAAAATGATAGAAATATCATTTTATTTTTAGATCTTAGCTTTTTTTTCTCCAACTCTAATGTTTCCTTCGAATAATTTGAAGAAGAACCAGCTGATTTGTTTTTCTCATCATTTGTATTCATATGTTTTTTTTAGTTATTTAATAAAAAATACTTATCATATCTAATAAGTATTAATTATCTTACAAACAAAATCATTAGATACTTGTTATAACCAAAGCCATAACAATTGCTCCAAGAAATGCTACAAACAGCAAAGCTGGCACAGTATCATGCACTTTCTTTTTTGTTTTCATGTTTATTTTTGTTAAATATAAATTTATTAATTAAGTTTAAAATATATATAAAAAAGAATATTTTAAACACACCACTAAAGTCTTATTTAAAAACTTTGAATATTAAATTCTTTCTTTCTTTATTTTACCATTTTTGATTTTTATTGTCAAGAAACAATTTTTAACAATTTTTAATAAATTCACTCAATAAAACAAATCGTCACGAGATTTAACCTTATTTTTCTCGTTTTATCCTTGCTATTACTTTTTATCAATTCTTTCTGTTTCAATAAGATATTCTTTTAAAGCATCTTCCCACGGTCTCATTGAAGAAAGTTTTGTGTTTACAAGCATTGAATATGTTGGCTTTTTAGCAGGAGTTACAAATTCCTCAGATGTAACTGATTTTACATTTGGTTTCAATCCTGAAAGTTCAAAGATCTTCAAAGCAAATTCATACCAATTGCAATAATCCGAATTTGTAATATGATAAATTCCAGATGATTTCTTAGATCCAATCAGCTCTTTTACTTTTTCAGCTAAATCTTTTGCATATGTTGGACTGCCAAACTGATCGTTAACAATTTTCAAATCTTTTCCTTCTTCGGCAAGACGAATCATTGTTTCAACGAAATTTTTTCCATATTTTCCAAAAAGCCAAGAAGTTCTGATCAAATAATATCGTGGTTCAATATCCAAAATCATTTTTTCTCCAAGTGCTTTTGATTTCCCATACATATTTATAGGATTATAACTATGATCTTCTTTATATCCAATATGACTTTCTCCGTCAAAAACATAATCAGTACTAAAATGAATAAATAGAGCATCTATTTCTTTGCAAATTGTAGATAAAAAGCCTACAGCGCAACCATTTACTTTATATGCTATATCTTTTTCTGATTCTGCTTTATCAACAGCAGTATAAGCAGCAGCGTTTATGACAATGTCTGGTTTCAGCTTACTAACCTTTCTCATAACATCATCTCGTTTCGTAATATCAACTTGATCCTTATCCCAAAGCGTTAGATCATTATTAGCTTTAAATACTTTGACAAGTTCACTTCCCAACATTCCTTTATATCCTAAAATTAAGATTTTCATTTATTTTTCTTAAATTGATTTTAAATGACCTTATTGCGATTTTTTTTATTCATATATATTTTGACAGCAAGAACAACTATAATAACTATAACAAAGAATATCGCATAACCAAATGTCTTGCTAAAGTCCTTGCTATCGCCAATCTTGTTTTCCAAATCACAATCCTTTGGACAATTAATTTTGTTTTCTTCTCCTTCACATTTTCCATCAAGAACACACACAGATTCAAATGTTTCTTCTGTATATCCTTCTTCAAAAATAAATTCTTTTTCTATTCTCCTTTGGTTATATCCTTCTTTAGAAAAATTTGCCCACAGAGAATATTTTCCTTCTTCAGCGTCTATTAAAGAATAAGGTGCAATGTTATTTTCAAAATTCAAAACTTCAATTTTTCCATTTGGAGTTTTGATCGTAGCTCTTGTTTTTACATCTTCAGTAGAAACATTTAATTTAAAATAAACTATTTCATTTTTACCAAATACCATTTTTTCACTAGAACATTCCTCATCAACACAAATCAAAATAGCCACTTCAATTTCATTATTATCATTTTCTTTTTCTACAAAAATTTCAAAAAATTCAGATCTTTTACCTATATTATGATCATTTTCATCTCTGATCTCAACTTCTGCCTTATATTCTCCCGCAGGCATCCAGGACTCAACTTTCATTTCAGAAACAAAATACTGAGTCTTTTCTTTGGAAGAAAGATTGAAATCTTTTATAAAAGACTTAGCTGGAAAAGATCCATCCAGCGGAAAGATCATAACCACCATTCTTCCTGAAAATGATTGATCTGTTTGATTATGAAAAGCTGCTTTTACTTCAATTATTTCACCAGCTATAAACTTTTTTTTATTTATTGAAAAATCAATTAGCTGATTGTCATTTGCCTCAATTGTTGGAACATCAATTGGTTCATTTTTGGGAATATCTATAAATTGAGCATTAACTTCTTTTGAGATTGGGATTATCAACAAAAACAAAACAATTAATAAATATTTTATTCTACTTGTTAAATTTTCCATAATATTAATATTAAATTTTAGATTTATTTTTTTTCTTATATATAATTGCAATAGTTAGAATTAATATTATAAGAATTGCGCCCAATAAATAACCAGATATGTTTTTAAAATAATCTTTCCAGTCTAGCTTTTTAATAACTTTTATTTCTTTCGGATTATCTTCTTTTTGACTAACAACAACTTCTAGCTTCATTAAACTTGTTACTTCTTTTTCTGCTCCATCGTCTAAAACGCATAAAGTACATTTGGTATTATAAAGACATCTTTGATCTGAAACGGTTTTTGTTCCATATCCATTTATTGCGCAAAAGTTAAATTCTCTTTTTTCCTGTCCAACAAAAAAACTCCATCCCGATGCTTCGGATCCATCTGGAAATATACAAATTCCCTGTTCTCCTCCAGCTGTTTCTCTTGTGTCATATTCATATCCTAGATCAACACAGTAAGCTGCTGCTGGATTACGCATTCCAGTTTCCATAGCAGAAATATGAAATAACGGAGTCAATAAAAATATAATTGCTACTGCTATAATGATTTTTTCATATTTCATACTTTTGTGGTTTAGATATAAATAAAATACTAAAAATATTACAAAATAAATCAAATTTCACGTATCTGGGAACTCAGTTCTGGGTACCCAGAACTGAGTTCCCATTCTATTATTGAAATCCCTATACAATCGTTTATGGACTTAACACTTTTCCTGGATAATACATTTTACTCTCTATTCCACACTCTCCGTAAATAACTTCAAAATACCCATCATCACCGAGATTAGGCCAATCTGTGCCCCAACTATTTCTAACGATCCAATAATTAGCTAGATCGTCATATCCAACAATTACAACAGCATGATTTAAAGAAGTATCATTTAAACATCCAAGAGTACCCGCATCCCAACCGTTACTAGCAGGATCTGCATTCATAACAACAACAATTGGACCATCATTGATAATCTTGTCTTTCATAATCTGAGGTATCATACCTATGTTAGAAGATGAACTGTCTATATTCCAAATGTTATTTTGCCAAAGAGCACATTTGCCAGAGCAAACAGCGTTGGCAGACTGATAAGGAAAACAGCTTTCCTTATTTATTCCAACAGTTTGAAGATAATACATTGCAAGGTTTGGGTCGCCTCCATTACAATCTCCCGCATAAGAGCATGAGACAAGATCTTGCTCAGATAAATTTTCATCCAAATTCAAATTGCTATTTTGAATATTATATTTAGCCTCTACCGATCCTAAAGTTGCAAATGCCCAGCAAGAGCCACATCCCCCTTGATCTCGTATCGGAGTCATCCAATTTCCAGCATTATTTCTCCAATCAAATACAGCAGTTGCACTAACATCAATACAAGTATTATCAATTTCTGCTGGTTTTGTCGTATCATCTCCACAAAAATTATTATCGGTGCAAACTCTTGTTCTGTTCCCTAACGCGCAAAAAGACCATTCAATACAATCCCAATCAGGAACACAAACGGTCGGAACTGGATCAATTTGAATTTGAAAAGTTTTTATTACCTCAGCAGTAAAAGGGAAATTACTATCTTTAATTTTCACTGTAATAGTATGCAAACCTTCTGTTAGATCGTTTTTTTGAAAAAATTGCGCAGAACCTATAAGACCATATACGTCTGATGTCCAACTAATGCTAGCTACTGACCATCCAATTATTTGATTAGCAAGAAATAATACTGACTGACCAACTATAAAATGATCACCATTCTTGGGATATATATCATATATAGATGTTGCTTCAACAACATTAATTATTTTTGTATCTTGCGCTGTTGCAACACCATCTGTAACACTCAGCGTTATAGTATGAGCCCCAAGCGCCCAAGCAGGTATTGTTGAAAAATCAATTATCGGAAGTTTATCAGTTGAAAAGTTTCCTGCTAGATTTGAACTCCATTGATAAGAATAAGCTCCTGTCCCTCCAGAAGCAACAACACCAGCAATAAAATATCCAAAACTTCTATAAAATTCTGTTTGTCCTAACACCATTGTTACGCTCAAAGTTCCTGCTGGATGAACAGTTATATTCACACTATCTTGAGAAACAACAGCATTATTATCTGTAACTTTTAAAGTAATTGTATGAGTATTAGCAGATAGATCACGAGAAGAAAAAACTCTCTCAGTTGAAAGAACAAGAGCTTCATTATCAGATGACCACTCATAAGTATAATCAGGAGTTCCTCCAAGAACAAACCCTTCAAAATCAACTAAATCACCTTCAGTATAATTAGTACCATTTAATGGACTATTAATTGAAACAACTAAACTGGGTAAAACGCATATTCCAGACACATTACAAGTAGCAGGAAAAACGCAACTTCCACAATCGGTTGGCACTCCGCAAAGATCTTGCGTTCCACATTCATATCCTTCTGAAAAACAAAAGTCAGGACATCCAAGAGGACAGCATTCAGTTGGACAATTTAAGCAATTTTCTCCCGCATCACAAATATTGTTTCCGCAAGTTCCTATAACTCCCGCGCAACTTGATGGATCATAATTAAAACAATCCCAGCGACAACCTAAAGTTCCGCCTGTATAGCCAAAAAAATTGCATGTTTTTCCATTTAAATCCATATTAGCTATATTACCGTCAGCAACATCGCAAATCTCACCTGCCAGATTTTCAGTAATAGCATTATCACAACAAACACTTTTAAAAGTTAAATCACAACCAGAATCACCAAGATTAACGCATGCACAATCAGCAGCGCAAGTTGTACATTCGCCACCTGCAATATCACAAGTTCCGTCTGGGCAGGTAACTTCAGCCACCGTCACAACATAATCTTGAGTTGAAGAATCAGCGGCTGTAACGGTATATGTAGCTGGTGCAGTAAAATCCTGAACTGCTCCAGATAGTGGAGCAACTGATGATCCATCGTGAGTGATAGTTGGAACAAGAGCAGCAACAACGGTACCGAATGGGACAGTAAGAGCAACTGTTTTAGCTACTTCATCAACTGTTCCTATGACTGCTGGGACAAGTCCATTAAAATCAAAAACTGTGATGGCCTTTGAATCTGCAGCGGCAACTGTTACTGTCACAACATAATCTTGAGTTGAAGCATCAGCAGCGGTAACGGTATATGTAGCTGGGACGGTAAAATCATTAGCTACTCCAGATAGTGGAGCGACTGATGATCCGTTATGTGTAATAGTTGGAGTAAGAATAGTAACATCTGTACCGAATGGAACTGTAAGAGCAACTGTTTTAGCTGCTTCATCAACTGTTCCTATGACTGCTGGAGTAAGAGCGTTGAAATTAAAAACTGTGATGGCCTTTGAATCTGCAGCGGCAACTGTTACTGTCACAACATAATCTTGAGTTGAAGCATCAGCGGCGGTAACGGTATATGTAGCTGGGGCAGTAAAATCCTGAACTGCTCCAGATAGTGGAGCGACTGATGATCCACTGTAAAAGATAGTTGGAACAAGAATAGTAACATTCGTACCAAATGGGACGGTAAGAGCAACTGTTTTAGCTGCTTCATCAACTGTTCCTATGACTGCTGGGACAAGTCCATTAAAATCAAAAACTGTGATGGCCTTTGAATCTGTGGCTGTAGCGACAATAACATCAAAATTAGCTTGCTCAGCATTAAACACATATCCAAACAAATCAGCAGTAATTATAAAAACCTTATAATTACCTATTGGAAGGGTCAACGGAATATCAAATTTATTACTAAATATTTTATCTCCAGCGACAGTGTCAAAATTTGTACCATCATCATAAAGATTAATTGTTCCCACATCTATCCCTGCTGCATTTTTTATCAAAGCTCTTGCATAAGTGATCCCAGAAACATCTTCAATTTTTGAATTGATCAAGATACTATTGCCTTGATTTTGAGGATCAGGAGTTACAGTTGTATTGCTTACTAAAGGCTCACTTTGATTATCAATCTCAAAAGATGGTTTTTGAGCATAAACAATTGAAACAACTAAAATTGCAAGTGCCAAAAAAGTAAATATTGCAATTTTTTTAATATTATTTTTATTCATTTTATATTTTTATTGAATAAATTTATACTATACTAATTTGCTAAAATAATTATATTTTAAAATTAGAGAAATATAATTATTTTAACAATTGAATATAAACAACATTATTATTTTAATTGCACAGTAATCCTATTATATATCCTCAATTTCCTTACAAAACGCATCGTTATTGCAAGCAGTTATATCTACAAAATATGGACCAATAGCACCCGATGTCCAACTTCCGCTATAAATATCATCCCCAGCTACCAAATCAGGAGCAACCCCAGTATCAACTAATAAAATATTAGCTACTTCAACCTCATTAGGACTTTGTATACTTGCTTTTGTTGTTGTCGCATCAACACCAACGACTGATGTTATAGTAGTTTTTATTGTGAATGTCGTAGGAGGAATTCCCGAAGCTGGAACAACAGTAGCACTTATAATATTAATTTCTATATCCGTTGAAATATGAGATACAGTGTCTATTATTCCATAAGAAAGAAGAGAGAGTATTGAACCTACTAATGTAAATGTTATTAATTTTTTTGCTTTTTCCTGATTATCTGGATTTGAACCAGAAACCACATAAAGCACCCCTCCAATAATTAAAAATAATAATATTAATTTACTTAGAAATGACAAAAGCATTAATGTAGCATCATTAAAAACATCTATAATATCTTTATCAAAATATGTCAGCTCCATAGCTTTGCAAGACGAGCAAACCACAAAGAATAAAAGGAAACTAATATAATATTTTATATTTTGAGGCATAATTTTTTCAAATAATTTTTGAAGTTTAGCGTAGGAATGTAGCAGTGCTATGTCTCTACAAAGTTTTTGGAAAATTTGACCAAAATAGTGAGTCTATTCTATGGCTGTGCAAATATACTATCTAGTACACCAAGAAAAGCATAAGAGATCAAAACAAGCATAAGTCCTAAAATAGCGAAAGTGACCGTTTTCTTTGCTTTCTCTTGAGCTTGTGGATTTGAGCCAGAAACTACATATAAAATTCCTCCAAACATTAATATGAACAAAGCTATTTTACCCATATATGATAAAATAACCAATATCAGATCATTGACAATATCAACTACTAATTTATCTCCAATAGAAAAAGAAGCTGCTCCCGCACTAGAAGCTGATAGTAAAATAACAACAATAGCTACTATAAAAAATGAAAACAAAACGATTTTGATAAATTTCATATTGAAGACATTAATTTCTATTATTATACAATATATTAATGAATTATACAAATACAATAATTGACATTTTTGTTTTCTCTGCTACACTGTGAAATTAGGAGGCAGTGTAGATGATAAATGTAAGCGATGAGCTAGATAAAGGATCTGTATTAGCGATCAGATCATTCCAACTTAATGTTGGAATGGGATCTGGAGAGAAAAAATTTGACAAGCATTTTTTTTTGGAAAGAGTTGCTGGTCCAATTTGGAAGGTTTTAAGAGGATCCAATGGAATATTTAAGGCAGTTATTGTAACTACTAATGGCGTAAAGGGAAATCCTTTTGCTGAAATTGTTGATAGCAAAGGAAAAACTCCGACAATATATGCTCTTGAGCAAGAATTCCAGAAAGAAATAGAAAAGAATCTACTGATTCCCCGCGTCTGTTATAAAGATTGGGGAGACAATATTGGAAGTGTAACACCTAATAACGAAATGGCAAGAATAGCTGCCGAAGAACTGGGAGCTGGAGCTATAACATATTGGGCTCCAGAGTTAGAGATGGACATAGTACGAATAATAACAAACATTGATTTTATGAAAAGGGAAAATCTTTTCGTGAGTGGTTTCTTGAGAAAAGGTTGGTGGAATAATCTACCATGGCGTACTCCTCAAAGTACGGGTGCCACTTGGTTACTCAAATTACTTTTAGAAGCTGGAGGATTTCCTTTAGCATGTAACGGCACAGGAGAAACTGTACCAACAAAAGAATATGGGGATGTTCTCTTAGCAGGAATGGATCATATTCCTCCAATGGCGTGGCTTTTGGAAAAATATCCCAACCTCTTTTGGGGAATGAGCGGAACAATAAATCCTTCTGAGTGGAATATCAATTTCCCTCTCAATAGCGCAAGATTAAAAAATAATCGTATTATGATTGCTCGACAATCGTTAGTGCTAAAAAAATGGATTGAACGATATCTCCCACAGTATTCCATTGATGAAGCAATGGGAATGTTTTACTCCCGCTATCGTCAGGACTGAATAAATATCCAAAACAACCTTTTGCAATTAAACATTTTTGCAAAAGGTCTTATTTTTTTATTTCAGATCATAATCTTTATCCTAACAACGCTATAAACAAAACACCAATAACCATAATAATAGAGCCGACTAATCTTTCTCTTATATTTTTTTCTTTAAAAATAAAACACCCAAAGAAGACACTGATCACAGCACTTATTCGTTTTATAGAAATAACATAGATAACCAAAACCATATTTATTGCTGTCATTTGGCAAGCAAGAACTATAGAAGAACACAACCCTATCATAACTAAATTTTTTAACCCACTTGAAAAGTTTTTCGATAGAATTGATGCTTTATTTATTTTATATAGTTTTATTCTATGTAACATTATCGGAAACATAATCAGCGCTATATAAGCATTAACTGAAATAGCCCAAAATATAGGTGAGGAATCTTGAACTCCAATTTTATCAATATTAGCAGTTATACTCCATAAAAAAGCCGCCAACAGCATCAATCGAGCGCCTCTTTCATTCAGAAGAGCTTTGAATGGAACAAGATATCCAATGCTTTTTTTCTTGATATTCAGCATATAAGATCCAAAAACGATCAAGAAAACTCCGATCAATCCAAAAACTGTTGGAAATTCTCCAGTAATTATTGGTGAAGTTACTAAAAGAAATAAAGGAGTAAAAGTAATTATTGGAGCTACAATAGAAAGTTCGGAATATTTCAGCGCTTTTACAACCAATACTGTCGTAATAGCATTAATACTCCCTCCAATAAGCAATGCCATTAAAAATCGATCACCTATTTGAGGAATTTCTATAAAAACAAAAGCAGATAGCAAAAATAGCAAAGTAAAAAATCTCAATGCCCATGAAACAATATATTCGTCAATATTTTTGACACTTTTTTTACTGAAAACTCCTTTTACTGAATCAAAAAAAGCTGCTAAAAAAGCAAGGATAAACCAAATCATAGATTTGTTAAGTTATATTAATCATAATTTTTGATCATCAACAATCAACACGCTGATCTGTCTCCCTTGATAAAAGACAGAAGAGTTTTGATAAGAATGGTAGAATCCAAAAGCAAAGACCAATTTTCAATATAATAGATATCAAGTTTTGCTTCACGCTCAAAATCAAGATCTGAACTTCCGTTGACTTGCGCCATTCCTGTCATACCTGACTTAATCATTAATAATTTGCGATGATGTTTTTTATACTTAGCAACTTCTTCTGGTTCATGCGGTCTTGGTCCAACAAGACTTATTTCTCCTCTGAAAACATTGATCAGTTGCGGAAACTCATCAAGACGAGTTTTTCTGATGAACCTTCCAACACGAGTTACTCTCGGATCATTCTTAATCTTAAAAAGCGGTCCTTCATTTCTTTCGTTAAGTTTTTCAAACTCAGGCCTTAAATTTCCATCTTTGTCATATTTCAAAGAATGAGCATTTTTAACCATTGAACGAAACTTATAAAGACGGAATTTCTTCCCCCTGGAAACTCTTTCAAGTCTCTCAAAAACTGGACCTTCACTATCTAATTTAATGACAACAGCCATAATAGCAAAAAACAGCGAAAGCGTCACAAGTCCTAAAAAAGAACCAACTACGTCTACGACTCTTTTAATGATCTTTCCCCATCCATCAAGAGGTGTTCTTTTTACTTCAATAAGAGTTATATCTGCAATTGTTTGCATTTCAAATAACGCAGCTTGAGCTTGAAACATATCTGGCACAAATTTAAAATCTATATTTTTTTCCTGACAAAAATCCAGCAATTCCTGAATTCTTCTTTTTTCAACATTAGTTGAACATAAGATTATTTCATCAATTCCTGGATCTTTATATATTTTCTCAAGCTCTTCAATCTTAAAATTTCTTAATTTTCTAACAATTTTATATCCTGAAGCTTTTTTCCCTCTAATTTCTTTTTGAACTGTTTTTACAATTGTGTTCTCACCAAGCAGAACTAATCGATGAAAACCGAATTTTAATTTATCAGCTGCCCATATTTGGATAAATCTGACAAATAACCTTCCTGAAACAACACTAAAAATAGCAAAGAACCATCCTGCGAAAAAGATAAATCTTGAAGAAAACATTTCTCTTTGCATAAATGTCACAAAGATTAAGAGCATAAACACGGCAGAAATACCAATTATAACTTGCGCAATTTCTTTGACGATCTTTCTTATACCAGAATTACTATAAAGTCCTAAAAGAGCAAAAGATACAACAAAGAAAGGAGATACAATAAAGACTATCTCCATAAAAGAACTAAAAGGCAGATCAAATACAATTGGTCTAAGAAGTGATAATCTATCACTGAACCTCAAAGAATAGGCAAGCATTCCAGCAACAACGATCATTGCAAAATCAACGAAAACTAACAATACATTAAACATTAATTCAGATCTTTTCATAATAAATACAAATTATATTCCTATATTACTATATCATTATCCAAAAATCAATTTAATAAACTTAAAAAGATATTTAGCTCAAGAGTAAATTCCATATATTTTTTAAAACAGGTTCTAAAAAAACGCTTCAATTCAAAAGTGATAAACAATAAGCCGAATTCTGTTCCCTATTTTTTAAATAGATCTTCAGTAACAAGGTCATTGGTAGTATGAATAGTCATAAGTTTTTAGTCTTTGGCTCTTTACTAATGACTTTTGACTAATAACCTGTATTACTGCCAATAACCTTGTTACCAGTGACTTTTTAAAATAGAGTGATAATCATCTATCTAGCCCCGACATTGCTGAGGGGGTCATGCGAACTACTTTTTCCCTAACCAACTTATAACTTATAACTTCAACGTTGTATATTTGTTATAAATTATAAGCTGGTCAGGGTTTGTTCTTGCACCAGGCAGGGTTTACCATCACTTACCATCACTAGTAAGGAAAGAATATAGCTTCAAATTAACATTAATTTGAAACACTATTCAACTTTTCACCTTTCTTCCGAATAAACGGAATAGTATAGTCTCTGCGGCACTTTCCCTATCCCGAGAACTCGGGACGATTGCTGTTAGCAATTGCCTACTTCATTCCGATAACTCGGAATGGGTGTTCGGACTTTCCTCCACATTTTAAATAAGTTATAAATAACTTTTAAAAAATGAGGCGATTATCTAGCTTACCACTTTAGAATTTAAGCGTTTAAACTTGTTTAATTATACTTAAAATTATTTTTTTGTCAATATGTCTAATCTTGACTCCTCACGAAAGTGAGGGTGAAGTATCGTAGGACTGATGAAATTCAAAAGACTTACGAAATTTCTCCCTTGCTCTCGCAAGGACTCCAGTGAAATTGAAACAAGTTTACTATAGATCCGGATTCCTCACGAAAGTGAGGGTGAAGTATCGTAGGACTGATGAAATTCAAAAGACTTATGATATTTTCATCCCAAGGCTGATGAATTTTGGAACTCACGCCTTTACAGTCCAATTTAGCAAACTTATTTCAATACAAGAACTACATAAAATATTCTGTTCTTATAAAAAATCCATAATCCGATCTGTTTCATCTTCAACAACTTTTCCGTCATATTCTCCACTATGAGCAGTTTGCTTTCCATAGCTTGGTCGCTTTTGATCTAAATGTAAGTTTAAAACATATTTATCATCTTGATCGTTAATATAGATATGAAATCTAGGATATCCAGAATTTGCCAGAACCCTTGTGAAACTATTATGAAAAGGCGCATATCCGCACTTTCGCATAAAATTATTTATATTCACATTTAAATCACTTTTGTTAATTTGAATTTTCATATTTAGATATAAGACTTAAATTATAAATTGCAACTGAACATTAAGGAGGTTAAACCTTGATAGAGCCTACATAGATATCTCAATCTTCTTAATTGCTTGGATTATTTCTCTAGAATTATTTTGATCATATCTTAAAACAAGATCTGCTTCAGAATCTTCAACAGATTCATATTTTTCTTTTCTAATATCCAAATAAAGATCAACCCATCTATACTGACTATTTTTACTGTCTCTGTTTTTTAACCTATTTAATAATTCATCCTCATCTAAAATAGCTTCAATTATTATTGTTACAATTTCTTTATTATAGTGACCAGCTAATTTTAGATAATTATTTCTAGCTTCTTTGGTGATTCCAGCACCATCGATTAAAACTGATTGATCTTTAAATAATAATTCTTTCACAAGGTCCATTCTGAAAACTGACATTACTTTATTTGCAGATATTATTTTTTCATTTGGATAAGAATAATGGGTATCTGAATAGAACTTGATATTAGATATCAACATATCCCTTATCACATCTCCATTTACTTGATTAATGTTTAGTTCAGATATTAATTCTTTCGACAAAACAGATTTTCCGGATGCATTATGACCTGATAATAATATTAGTAATTGTTTACTCATACAATTAACTTACTAGATCTTTAATTATTTAATTAACAATTTTAAACAAATTCTATTTCATCTCCTGTTGATAATTTTTGAATTCCGAATATCAAGTGAAATTTTGCTAATGTCGGAAAATCAACACAGTGCATAGGATAAAGATGTTCAGGCTTTTCTGCTTTAAAATATTCAATAGTCCTATCTACTGTTTCTTGATCATTTTGGAACAAATGAAATCCTCCGATCACAGCGTGCAATTTCTGACCAGTCACTTCTTTAGCATATTCACAGATATTGCAAATACCACAATGAGAACAACCAGCAATAACAATTGCTCCATTTTTAGACCTTATGGCTATTGCAGAATCATCAAGCATTTTATCATTTTTATACATCCCCTTCTCAAAATTATTTTTTCTCGGAATTTCACCCAAATAGTAAACATTATCAGAAAACTCCAATGATCTTTTTGAAGTAATAATTTCAAAATCAGATTTTATCTTACGAGATTCATTTAAAGGCAGTTTATTGATTATTTCAGGATGAATAATTAACTTCTTCTTATCTTTGAAATTATGATGTTGTATTCCACCAGCATGATCCCAATGATAGTGAGAGAGAACTACAAAATTTGTTTCTTGAAGGTTGATACCTAATTGTTCAGCATTATGTTTATAAATACCAGTATGACCTGTATCAAAAAGTATATTCACATCATTTATTTGAACAAAAGCAGAAAAGCCCCACTCAGCCAAACATACTTCTGCTCCTTTATAACTTAATTGATTTTCACATAGAATTGTTATTTTCATAATATAATAAATTATCTTTTAATAAAACCTTCATTTTTTTATGCTTCAGAAATTACATCAAATACACCAGCTTTCGCGCTTCCTGTAATAGTAAGAGCATATACTTTTTTTGCTATATTTTGCGTAATAATCTTTTTAGCTGTTTCATTAAGTGTTGCGCCAGAGCCAGTCACATCATCAATAAGCAAAATATTATTATATTTTTGCGCATCATTTACAATAATTGTTTTTTTTGCATTTAACATTCTATCTTCTATTTTCTTCAAACTTTTTTGTTGCACTGGAACAAGATTTTTTACTTTTGTAAAAAAAATCTTTTCACAAGGAATATTTAGCTGTTGAGCAATAAATGTCATAAGCTGTGTTTTTCTGGCAACTGTTGGAGGAATAAATGCTATACAATCAATATTATATTTAGAAATAATTATATCTGCGCTTTCCTGAATTTTTTCTACAATTTTTCTCATCAATACTCTATTTGCGCGACCAGATTTTGCTGTTCGCACCATTTGACTTAATGCTGTTTTACCAAAAACTGGCAAAGCATCAAAATCTCGATGAAACAATTTTTCTATAAATACTTCATTGCCAAAAACATATTGTAATTTATCAGTAGCATCAATCATTAATACTCCGCTTTTTTTATTATAATATTTTTCCCGCATACTAACATATTCTTGCGCAAGATTCTCAATATCTTTTCTACCAGAGGTATGTTCTGCCCAATATACAAAACCTTTTATACCTTCCAACAATCGTCCTTCTGGAGTTGTATATACATAATATTTTTCAATAATTTCCTTTTGCTCTGGTAAAAATAAACTATTATTTTTTTGTGATATATACGTATAAACGATCTTTTTAGGCGGTGTACCAAACTTTTTGATAATATCACTATCAATGAAATTTTTAATGTATTTCTTTGCCGAATTTACGCTTATACCCCACACACGTGCGAAATCATCTATACTCATTTGCTCAATGTGTTCAAAAAGAAAAGTAACTGCTTTATTATTTATAGTAAGTTTATATTTTACACCAGAACCATTTTTCACAGTCTTTTTTAAAATATCATCAATAATAAGTTCACGCAGTATTTTCCCTATACTCTCACGAGAAAGTATGCTTCTGTTTTCAATATCAGAAATAGCGAAAACTCCTGTTTCTAGCAGAATATTTACAATGATTTTATGCTGTTCATTTTTACCTGTCATATTACATATTATACTATAGATAAATTTACTTGTCAATACTAGTTTATTAGCTTAAATAAAGTAAAATCTATAGTACGTATTGTACTATAGATATAAAACACACAAAACACTGCTTTGTCGGCTTAAATAAGCTAAAATCTATAGTACACATTGTACTATAGACTTTTATTATTTTTCACAAAAATTGCTTTGTATTTATTCGAAGACAACTCCTGATAAATATCTTTCTATTAAAATTCTATCAGCTGGAAATAAGTTTAATTTCAATGCATCTTCTATATTATACCACGCCCAATCTAATCGCCCTTCGTCATATAGGTCAGTAAGTTTACCAGAAACATAAGCTGCTTTCATACCAATAGTAACATAATTTTTTTGTTTATCTTCACGATAAAAATCATATACAGAAATAAGTTGTACGCTATCACAAGTTGCTCCGCTTTCTTCACAAACTTCACGAACTGCACATTCTTTGAGACTTTCACCATTTTCCCAATGTCCTCCTGGAACACCATATACATCTCCTTTGCGAGTATCTTTACCCATAAGTATTTGATCATTTTTTATAACAACCGTAGCCACACCAATAGAAGGACGGTTAGTTTTATCTTCTTTTGTCATATTTTTTCTATTATATATTAATATTTTATTTAGATTAGTTCAACATCTTTGATTGTCAGTGTCTTCAGGTATTGGTTCTTCGTTGCGGGAACTGGTTTAAAACCAATTCCTAATGTTTCCCATACAGGTAAGATAAGATGAAACTTAAAAACATAGGAAACGGGTTTTAAACCCGTTCCCGCAAAAAGCTGTAAAAAAGTTTTTTTATATCTTTTTTGGATCCAATTCTTCAAATTGTTCTTCTGAATATATGCCGATTCCCGTTAATTTCCTATCTTCTCTATCGCTATTAGTATATAAAGTAATATGGGATAAAGGAACCTTAAATTGTTTATCCAGCAACAGATTTAATTTTTGATAAAATTCGTCCATTCCATTGATTTCAGCTATTTGCACAATTGATTCGCGTTTTTCAGAAATTTCCACTTCTGGGTCATCTTCATCTGGATAATTATAGTCTTTACATATATAATAAAAATCATTTTTCAAAACAGCTTCCCATTCTATTGATTCGCTTAGCTTACTTATTTCATTTATTTTTTCTTCTTTTTCTTTTTCACTTAGATCGCTGATAGCATTTAAGATCTCATCCCCAGTATCATAGCCAATAACAGTGAGATGAAATTCATTTTTTTCTAATAACCCAAACTGTTCAGCCTCTTCTCTCTTAATTTCCAAATTGGGAACAGAGCCATCAATGTTCAAGATCAAAGTAGCACTCTCCGAAGAAAACGCAGCCTCTACTGACACTTTTTTGCTTTCTGTTTCGTATGCTCTATCATATAATTCTTTCATATTTATAATTTAATTAATAATAAATAAAGTTCCGAAAAATATAATCCTTGTCATTCTTGTAAATGTTAGATAATTTGTTGACAGAAATTTTGTCATCAAATATTAAAATCTTATTTATCTTGCTCTCCCTTTTTCTTGTTCTGACGAAATAATATCATCAAACTCTGTTTGAGAGATATATTGTGGAATATATGACCCATTGTTATTTTCAATTAGTCTCATAAAAGCGCGCAAATGATTGCGAGAACCCTTGTTGAGATTATTATATGTTGCAATAATATCTGCGTTATTTGTTTTCGCTGAGAGTTCATTAAGGTCTTTAATGTCAAGGTCTTCAACGATTGCTCCCACTGTTAACGCATCTAAAAGAGACAGATTGCCTTGTTCTAATAAATTTTGATATAATTCGTCTAACTCAAAAGAAGTAAAAACTCCGACGCTGTCGTCTTTAACTGGATCTTCTATTTCATAGCGATCTAAAAGAACCTTTATCGCATCTGTATGAGTTTGTTCTGATTTTGCAATATTAGTAAAAATTTGCATCCCCCATTTTTCTCCTAGAGTATTATAAACATCTCTTGCCAATTTTTCTTCTTCACGCATCAGAACAAGACCGTCAATTTCTTCATTGCTTAACTGTGATTCTGGAATATCTTTGATCAGTTCATTTCCTTCAATAAAATCGCTTTGGTCTATGACATATTCATCTGGAGGTGTTTGATTTTCTATTACACTTTGTGTCTCTATTATATTCGTAATTTCCTGATTTTCTGATTTATTAATATACCAAAATAATACAGCTATAGACAACAATAAAATTGTAAACCCCGCTAATTGTTTTTTTAAATTTTTCATAGTGTTGTTTGGTTAATAATTATAAATATTTTTTAATTGTTTGAAGTTTATCTTGGAAAAATATAATATTGTTATTGTTATTCAATTATTCTATTGCCAAGATCTTCTATCATCTTTCTTATTTCTCCCATAAGCTCTTCCTTGGTATCAAACTTTCCAATTAAATATTTATAATCATTAAAAAGTAGTAGAGATTTTTGAAAATCTTTTAAAACATCTGAAATACTGGCTATCCTCCATTTTCCATTTTCTTTTTTAACAAAAATCCCATATCCATTTATATTTTCAAAACTATCATCTGTTTCTTTAAATGAAGTTTCCGCTAGCTTTTTGATTTCTTCTGCAAAATCTTTTAAACTTTCAAAGTCCAGCTCTTCTGGCTTGATTGTTTCTGAATTCTTATTTTCATTTCCTGGTATTGATTCATACATATTTTTTTAGTTAAACAAATTAATTAAATTAAATACTCTGTATATTTTCCTTCGCGGGAGCGGGTTTGCAACCCGTTCCTTTTGTTTTTAAGTTTCATCTTATTTTACCTGTATAAAAAACATTGGAAACGGCTAAACCAATTCCTGCGATAAGGATGTATCTACTTATAGTCCTATTATATCACATCACAAACAATGGGAAATGGAACTTTTTAAATATCCCAAATTAATTATAAATATACTCCTTCGCTCTTAAAATTACATTCTTGTTATTTTAAGTCAATACTTATTTTATCTAAAATTAGTTGATTCTTAGGACTACTACACAAATAATATTTCAAAGTTTACTTAGCTTTATATTAGATTGGTTTGAAAAAAAATGAGGGATATTGATATATACTGAAAGTTTTTTCAAGACAAGATGATGTGAAGATGAGGTAAAATTTGGGAGATTATTTGTGTAGTGGTCCTAAAATACGAACTTACGGCATATTATACGAAATTATTTTAACAAAGGAGTATAAATACTGATGAAATTTTATAAAAAAATAAAGATAGATCATCTACAATCTATCTTTTCAACATATAATTACCGATATACACAAGAGGGAGAGCCCCGCTTGTTATTTTTAACGTCAGTCCTCCGACAGCTGAGAAGCGGTTTGGTGCCAAGATAAATATTAGGCACAAGCCCGTCTCGCTCAAGATAAGATCCCATGCAATCTACACCGTTTTCAAGAAGAACATTGGTCTGAAGAGATAAGGCAATTCCCTCATCGATAGTAAGACATGACCTTCCCTGCTCTTTAATAAGAACTTCTGCCTCACTTGGAGACTTGCCGATCATATCTCTTCCACTTTCAACATCATAGATGAAATATGGTTCCTCACGCACACTGACCATATCTCTGATTTCTGACTGATCAAGAAAATTGTGTCCATAATATCTATCACAACAAACCATTTTCATCAGAGCATCAAGTCCGAGCTCTGATCGTGGAACCACTGCAATAAATGGTATGTGAAGTGGAACTATTCCCTTTATTCGATACATTTTTTCAGCAACACTTTCTTCCTTGCTCTTCAGGTAATCAATTACACTTTTTGGGCAATCTCTTTCCTGAAGAGTTCTAATCTGTCTATGAAATAATTCTTTATCATAAAACATACTAAAAAACCTCCTATTATACTACGTAAACGCAACATAGCATATTTTACTGCGATAGTCAATTATCTGCTATTTGACCTTCTTTTTCTTTTCACGTTTTATTTATAAATTACGGAAAAATGATTTTGGACCACTTGCAAGAAATATCAGTTTTTATCAAACCAATTTATCTTCTACTATAATCCCATTCTATTTTGGTAATACTACTTGCTCCCATTAGAGAAGATGAGTATGAATCAGAGCCTTTAACACGCGTTTCATTTTCTATCGATTCAACGATAATATCTTTTTCGCCAATGAAAAAATTGCCCACATTAGAAAAATATTTTGGACATTTGATCTCACCATTAGAAAGTGTAACGAAGTCACACTCGCCATACATTTGAAATGTGTCTCTAAAGATATATTCACCCTGACCAAGAACAGCTTGCGCGCCAGTATATGTTTTGTTTTTTGTCATTCGCACGATCGTATCAAGTTCTGTCTCATTATTAATAAAAGCTCCGCGACTCTCTGGATGCGGGTGCTCGCGCTTTGTCTCTCCAGAACCTGTGATATTATGATATTCACTCGTTTCTTTATAAGTGTATTTAATATCTTGCTTCATTACCTGAAATTCAATATCTATTGTTGGATTTTTTAAAACTGCCAAAGGATTCATATTATTATTTTTCCCTACAGTAACTTGCTCTAATTCTTCTTTTATTATCACGCTCCAAGTTTTTGTTACAGTTACAAGAGGATGTGGTAAGATCATTGTTTCGGTAGCCTTAAGCGTTCCATACCAAGTACCGCTACAAGCCTCTGCCTTGCCTTCGGTTTTAATTTCTATTGCTCCTGTGCTATTTGTTTTTTCAGCATTGCTAAAAATAAGAACAACATAATTCAAATTTTCTTCGGTGCATTTGTCTTTGTCATCCTCATCACAATACAGACAGAATCTTCGCTCTTCTTTGTCCGTCCAATCTTCAATTTTTGTGCTTCTGTCCTGAAGATATATAATTGCCTTGATACTTGCTTTATCAGATTGACTCGTGAATTTTTTCAGGTCTTTGAAAATAAGCTGTTTGAACATATTTTGATCAACAACATTATTGATCTTCAAAACTTGAGCAGATAAAGGTCTAATGCTATTAACACTGATCTTATCATCACCAGCAACAAATTCATTAATGGCATTTGTTCCTGAAGATATAGTAGAAAAACCATTTACATCAGTATAATATCTGATTGGAGTTATATTATAGTTCCACAAAGTAAACTCTTTCCACTGACCTTTGAAACCGTCAGAGATATTATCGTCTATTGCGTCCAAACAGCCGGCATAATTACAATCTTCCCAAATATTTCTGATTATTTCATTTCCTGAATTTTGTGTCAAATAGTATGGAAAAATATACGCGCCATACTTAAAGGTATTAGGTTGATTATCATATAATGTTTTTTCTGGATATGGAATGAAATACTTTAGTCTTTTTTGTTCATAATTGAATCCTTTATAGATGAAATCTTCCGCCCAAACTGCAGTTGCTTCCGCCCACCAACGAGAATTATTCAAACTCCAGGTATATGAATATTGAAAGATGTGAAACATTTCATGTGCTAGATTTCTTTTGTAATGATTATCAAAATTAAGCCAACCAGCATTTACAATAATATAACCACTAGAAGGAAAAGGAGCTAGATCACAGACTGCCACTGCAGCAGCTCTTGTATATAAGGGACCAATATAGATGTCCAATGCGTCATCACCGCCCCAAGCCCCATCACTTTCAGGTTCTCTTTGCAAAAGCTCTGTAAATCTTTCGTAGATGCGATCATTATTTAGCGTTGTTTGTAATCTTTCTGCCATAGAAAATAGTGTTGCCTGGTCAATATCCATCAGATAACCCTGACTTGCTTCTGGCGCATTAATACTGACATCTGGGTACCATATTTTCACTCTACTGCCAGCGGCAAACAAATAACAATCATCACAATATAGATTTGCGTTTACATTTGTTCTGGCAGAAGCTGACGGAATAATTTTTGAGATGATTTCATCTGTATCATCTTCGTTAATTGATTCTTGATATTTGAGATTGAAGTAGCTTTCCTGATCGTTCGGTCTTTTCAGAAATGGAGAGAGCTCTTTTTGTGTTTCAAGCGACAAAGAATCAAACGCCTCTCTCGTTTCAATAAATGATTCATTTGCCTCAAGCATCATTACTTCGCTTGCATATTCACTCGGCAATTTATCATTACCAAAAATCGCATACATTTTATAGATCAAAGATGTCTCAAGATCAATTTTCTTTTCGGTAAGGGCTTTGTTAATTAAATCAAGACTGCTATCACCCTCCAAATCATAAAGATCATCTTCTTGCTCTTGGGTGTTGCCGTTTGCTTGTTCTTTTGCTTTATCGTCTGTTTTTGTCATATAGAAAGCAAAGATCATTATTGCAATAATAGACAATATTACAGCGTAGGTTGTGATTTGTTTTTTTGTCATGATTTTTTGTTATATAAAAAGTTTTATTTTATTCGCGGAAATAGACTTCTTTGCGGGAACGGGTTTGTAACCCGTTTCCTTTGTTTTGAAGTTTCATCTTGTTTCACCTATATGATAAACATTAGAAACTGGTTTCAAACCAGTTCCCACGACAGAAAATATTCTTCGCGGAAATAGACTTCTTTGCGGGAACGGGTTTGTAACCCGTTTCTTTTATTTTTAAGTTTCATCTCATTTTGCCTGTATGGGAAACATTGGAAACTGGTTACAAACCAGTTTCTGTAAAAACAATTTATACTTTTTTTGATAATTCATTGTAATTAGAAAAAATCTTTATATTTTCTACTAATGCATCCAAGTATATATTAATAAATTCTTTATAAGTCAATTTACATTCGCCATTAATCGTTTGTGACTTTTTTTCAAAGAAGAAAAAATTATAAGCACAATCTTCTGATTTTTCATTTTTAAAAATTATTCCTGTATAATTTCCTTTATGAACATACTCGCATCTTATATCATAAAAAATACTTGAAAAAGTTGCATCTTTTATTTTGTTAATATCATCAATTGTAATTCTGACTTTATAATCTAAACCGTATCTATCAACAATCGGAGCAAAAAACTTTTTAACTAATTCTCTGTGAGAAGAATTGTTGTTTACATCTTTTTGATAAAAAGTATTGATGGTTATTTCGGCATGAGAAATTAGAAGAAAAATTTTTATTTTGTCAACATCTTCATTTTTTTCTTTTTTTAAACTATCTAAAAAGTCACATATTTTTATAACTTTACGAATTTTACTTAATAAATAAAAAATTCTTTGTTGTTTTTTATAGTCTAAACAAATCAAAAAGTCATATAATTCAGAAACATCTTGAACGTATTTATTAAAAAAGTCTACTATTTCTCCTTTGTTATTTTTCCAACTTTCTTTTTGCATATTCTGCCATTTATTGCTAAATTCATTTATTGTATTATTCTTTTTCATTTTTCAATTAAGTTTAAATAATTAGGATTTTCTCCCATCGCTGGCTCAGGTCTCCTGACCTGAATCATATATTTCTTACAATTACACTATAACCAACTATCAATCTAAAGCTCGCAATTCTTACTTTCGCGGGAACGGGTTTGTAACCCGTTCCTTTTGTTTTTAAGTTTCATCTTATTTTGCCTGTATGGGAAACATTGGAAACTGGTTACAAACCAGTTCCCGCAATAAAGGATTTCAGGCAACAGAGTCCCCGTGTAAATCTATTCCCCATATCTCATTTAGTTGCTTCTCGGAAGGATTTGAAATACACTGTTTATAAATTTTATTTAATTCCTCTTGTGTCTTTTTTATAATTTTTTTATAAACCTGCTGATTCCTTGCCCCGATTGATAATTCTATACAGAAGTTTTTTGTAAAGGGTGGTAATAATTCTAAGTTTATAACCATTATTTGCGACCTTTGTTCATATCCTAGTCGAAAACCTTGTTTAGAAATAAAACTAAATTCAACTCCGTATGCATTTTGATAATTATAATTTTCTATATCACTAAATTGAATATTATTTTGACAATTATCTCCCGATGAAAACGTCCTAATAAATCCATAGATATCTTCAGCGATACCGAGTCCTCCGTTTACCGCCATTAAACCAACATTCCACTTTACTGCCTTGTTCTCTGTAATTTTTGGAATACCCATATTGCCCAGATTAAACATCCAAAAAACATCAGATTGTGGCGAACGCCCAAACATTCCCTGTAATACTCCATGTGGAACGGGCATAAACGAATCTCCAGCACGCATATAATATTTATAGTCACTGATGTTTTGATATGGTCGGTCGCTCCCCTTTGGAATAACAGTGACTATTAATCCTTCATTCGCACTGTTTGACTTTTTTACGATAAAATTTTCAACAGTTTTATGAACTGGTAATGTTAGAAGCGATATAAACGACTCAAGGAGAGATTTGAAATTTTCTACACTCTTAATTGGCTTTATCGCTTTTGCGAAATCATCATAACTACCCGATGCCTCTATTCCCCAAATTATAATACCGCCTTCAGAATTTCCAAAACCAGATAGAGCTTTTGCGAAATTCTTTTTGTCTGAATCAAACAAAGTTTTCTGTCCACTATAATCATCTTTTTGTGTTAACTTAAAATCAACAAAAAAACTTTCTGATTCTTTTCTAGCTAAAATATCTTCAAAAGCCTTGAAACCTTGTTTTTTTATATCATCAATAATTGGAGTTACATTATCCTTCATAGTTATTATATTGTTTTAATTTTATGCGGGAGCGGGTTTGTAACCCATTTCTTTTGTTTTGAAATTTCATTTTGTTTTGCCCATATGGGAAACATTAGAAACTGGTTGCAAACCAGTTCCCGTGGGAAAGAAAGACTTTTCGGGTAGAAACTCGTTCGCAACCCGATCATATTACTTCTAAGCATCAACAGCCTCCGTTCTTATTATACTCTGTGGATTGGCGGAAGACCAATGCCAATGTGCTGGATCTGTCACATATTGTTTTCTAACTGGATTTTCTTGAATGTAATTTACTTTTTGTAGAAAATATTTTTCTGATTCAATTTGTTTGGGCATATTCGTTTTTTGCCAGAACTCATATTTATTTTCACCGATTTGAAATAATTTTAAAATACTTGGTTCAGTGGCAATGATATTTTTCAAGATTTCCTTGGAAGTAAATTTTTTGAAATCTCTGACAAAAGCAATCATATCCGAAGAAGAAGCAATTAAGTGAATATGATTCAACATAAAAACATAAGCATATAATTTTAAATCTTTATTTTTTTGACAATACTGGATTGAATCACTTAGAATTTGAAATCTATTGTGTCGGTCAAAAATGTAATACCAGTTTTTTATGGTAAATGTGAGAAAATATATTCCTGAATTTAATTCTTTTGAAATTTTGATAGATGGCATATAAAAATTTGTTTTATTTGCTTGGGAAACATTAGAAACTGGTTACAAACCAGTTCCCGCGAAAGTGACTTCTTTACGGGAGCGGGTTTGTAACCCGTTTCCTTTGTTTTAAAGTTTCATCTTGTTTTGTCTGTATGGGAAACATTGGAAACTGGTTTCAAACCAGTTCCCGCAGAGCTCCCGCAGAAGATAAATTTATTTATAATTTTCTGTAAACAGTGCCACGTCCTTGTCCAATCCGCTCTATTTTTTTAAGTCGCATTAATTTATCAAGTGCTTGTCTAACAGTGCCATAAGCCACTTTTGTCTTTTTAGCAATTTCAAGAGGGGTAGATTCATCTACTTTATCAAGATACTCCCAGACAGCAAGCTGTTTATTTGTTAATAATTTTTCTATTTTTTCTTCTGATAATAGCTCCATTGCCATTTGAGATTGCTTGATCAGAATAGTAAAAAAGAACTCTATCCACGGCACGACATTTTCTTTTTTAGAACCCATTGTTTTTTGACTTTTACGCAAAGCAATATAATATTCTGGTTTATTGTCCTCAATTAATTTTTCATGGGAAACATAAGGCATATATTCATAACCTGCTTTCAAAAGCAACAAGTTTGTCAAAACACGAGAAAGCCGTCCATTACCGTCCTGAAACGGATGAATTTTCAAAAATTCCACAAGAAAATTAGCAATAACAAGAAGGGGATGATATTTTTTATCAGTCAACGATTTATCTGTCCATTCAATCAATTCCTGCATTTCCTTAGGTGTGAGATAGGCAAGAGTGGTATCAAAAAGAATTCCAATAGATTCACCAGCTTCATTTATCATATGAACTTTGTTCTCCTGCTTCTTGTAATCACCTCTGTGTCTTATGTCTTTATCAACATATTTAAGCAATTCATTATGAAAATGCTTGATTGAACTTTCATTAAAACGAAGTGTTTTCCATGAATTAAAAACATTCTCAAGTAACTCATAATATCCCTGAACCTCCTGTTTATCACGACTGGCAAATTTCTGAACAGAAATTCCTTTCATCATTTTTTCAATATCCCGATCTGAAAGTTTCGCACCCTCAATGCGAGTAGAAGCACCAGTAGAAGTAATCAAAACAGATCGTTTGAGACGACCTAAAATTTGCGGACTGAGTATTGCTCCCGTAATCCATTTTCCTTTTAGCTCATCAATCTGTGTTATTTTAAACCAAACACTATCAGATATGTTTTGGATTCTTAGATTGAATTTATTATTTTTTATCATAAATTTATCTGTTATTTATAACTATAACAGATTATAGCGGATTCATAGAATAATGTCAAAATTGTTTTAGTGTTTATAGAAACAATACGACATACTGCAGTTGGTTCAATATCTCTGACCTGAACCAATTATTCCTTCTTTGCGGGATTGGGCTTAAAACCCGTTTTTTTTGTTTTTATATTGCATTTCGTTTTATTTGTATGGGAAACATTAGAAACTGGTTTCAAACCAGTTCCCGCTGTAAAACCAGTTTATGCGATTGAACCAACACTTATAAAAAATATTATGAAGCTATAAAAAATTTTACAGCTCCGATAACCATTATATATCTAAAAGCTTCGCCCAAAATAACCCAGAATGAAAATATTCTAATATTTAAATTAAATGCTCCAGCAATAATACATATTGATTCCCCAACAATAGGAAGCCATGAAAAAAACAACAAAGGCGAACCCCATTTGGAATAAGCTTTCTCTAATTTACGCTTTTTCTTTATTTCTGGTTTTAGATATTTTGCCAGAAAAAATTTATTTCCATATTTCCCAAGGCAATAATTAGTCAAATCTCCTGAATAATTACCGATTGTAGCAAAAACAAGAATTAGCCAGATATTATAATCCAAGGTCGTCATCAGGACAACAACGGTTTCCGAACTCATAGGAATGACAGTGCTGGATAAAAAAGCCACAACAAACAGACCAACATACCCAAAATCATAAATTAAACTTTCTAACATAAATAATTAGATTATTGAAAAAATTGAAAAAATACAATAGGAAATAACTACGCAATAAGTATGCTATATTTTCAACAACAATTCCATTGCTATTTTTTCTTTTTTAGATAGATCCACAAGAATTTCAGATGCTTGGTTTATATATTTAATATCTTTTGTTTCTCCTGTTTTATCAAATAATGTTGAAACTTTTGTCCACAAGATCGCTATTTCAGCAAACATTTTGTGAACCTCATTCAACTTTTCTATTTTCAATAGATCATAACTTTCTTTCAAAAAATCTCTGTACAAATTCCTGAATAATGCTCCTCCTGTTCCTGCTTTTTCCATAAGCATCGCAGTTGTCTTGAAATCGCCTTCTATGTCCTTACTGTTTTTAAACCATTTTTTAATCTCTTCACTTGTTTTTAATATTCCTTTATAGCCAATATTTTTAATTGGAGGATTTAAAAAGTCTTTTGCGTTATTTCTTATTGCTATAACAATAATTTTTTCAAGATCATAACCTTTTTTTGTATCACAAATTGTATAGCTTAGATTTCTTGAAGACATTGGACCTTTTTCGCTTCTGGCCAGTTCAAGATTTTTTAATGTTGTCTTTACTTCACTGCCTTGTTGTTTGGTATCAATTAAATAAGCAAATTTATCATCATAACCATACATCGCCACATAATGTCCAGCAAAATGAATTTTATCTGTGAAGTAATCCAGATAATAGCAATCAAGTTTAAGAGCAGTTGCGATATTGTTATCAATCTCATCCTTAACATTTTCCCAAGCCTTTTTAACTGATGATGTTTCTTTAACTTCTAATTTTAGATTTAAATTCTTTGTAATATTTTGTGTCAAAACATCTGGCTTTATTCTTCCACCAATAAAAGGAAAATCCATCATTTTCATATTCCAGAAGATAAAACCTAATCCTTCTCCCAATCCAAAAAGCATTGGTTCAGAAAATTCTATCCCAATTTGATTTAGGAGTGAACCAGTCGCAGTTGTCTCGCAATGCTGACCAATAAATGGTTTAAAATCTTTGATTGTATTTGTCATATTATTTTATTTGAATTCATTTTTTTTATTATAAATTAAAGTTTATAAATTTATTATAGAACCTTTAAAAAACGCAGTTTTTGTCATTCTCGCGAATGCGGAAATCCAGAATTTAAGGCAAAAAATAAATTCTAAAGTAGAAGTTTATTAGTTTTTCAAAGTTTCCTTATTATTTTTGAATAAGTTTTAAACTTCTATCTGCTTCCCATTTTAGCTCTGGCTTTTTGCTTGTTTTTAAAATATCTAGTAAGATCATTTCTGATTTTTTGTTTGGAAATGCGCTTAACGCTCTTATTATTTTCCATTGTATAATTTCATCGCGCTTATATTCCTGTAATGATCTTTCCAAAGACTTAAATGAACTTTTATCTTCGCAATAAAAAGAAATAGATCCAACCGCGTCTATCGCTTCAGAAGTTTGTTTTTTAGTTCCATTTTCTAAAATATTATTTAAATCTACTAAAGCACCATTTCCAATTTTACAAATAGTTCTGGCAATAATATCTCTCGATAAAGGATAGCTTTTTTTATTAAACTTTTTCTTGGGCAAAGCTTTATGCTGATTACTTCCTATTGCGCCTAAATATTTTATAAGCTCTTTCACTGCTGGTTTGCCAATATTACCAAGAGCTTCTGAAATAGCGATCTTTGAATATAGAGCTTTTTCATTCTTGAGTTGCTCGCATAAAGCAACGATTGCTTTTTGAGATCTTCTTTGTCCTAATGTCTTTGCCGATGAAGTTCTCTCTTTTGAATTATTAGATCTTAAAAGAAATATTAATTCGCTATCTGATCTATTTGTGAAAAGACTATCTTCAATTTCCGTTGTAAATCCTCTTTTTTCTTTTGCTGTTTTGCTTTTGGTTTTCATTTTTTTTAAAATATCTTTACCGATTTAACCAATTTTCTTCACCAGATTATCATAAATTTCCAAATAATTATTACTTAGCTGTTTTATTCCTTCTGGTGATTCTATTAAATTTTTCATATCCTCATAAATTCCTTTTGTGTTAATATTTTCTGTTCTCTCGCGAATTAATTTCCAGATATCATCATAACTTTTTACTGTCTTATTTTGTTCTGCTTTTATAATTTGTTGAACTCTTTTTAAATTTGGCTTAATTCCATTTTCTAAAAACCAAATTAAATCATAAAAATCCCGCCCCTTAAAATCAAATTTATCCTGAAATACTTTATCTTTTCTGCCCAATATTGCACCTATTTTATTAGCAAATAAAGTTTCTAAATCATAGTTTCTAATAATAAAAAATAAGTTGTCTCTGGCTATAGGCGTTGCTTTTATATCATAGACAGAATATTTATTTTTTTCTATTTCTATTTTCAAATATAATAGATCACTTTCAGATCTTATATTTTCTATAATGCCTAATTTTTTTAGAACTGGGAATTTCAAAATAATGAGTTTGCCATTTTGTTTAGAAGCGTAACCGAGATCGTCAAATCCTAATTGCTTAAAATATTTTATTAAATCTGTCAAAAATCTATCAGAATCAAAGTTTTCCTCAAGATAATCCATATCCAAATCTTCAGACAAGCGCGCAGTCTTTCCAATTATTTTCAAAGCCGTTCCACCGCCAAAAATTAGCTTATTCCACTTTGGTGAATTATAGATAAAATCAAGAGCATAATAAATTAACGCTTCTTTTAACTCTATCTTTATATATTCTTGGGATATGTTTCTATCTCTACCTAACTGAACTATTCTTTCTAAATTATTTATCAACATAAACTTTCATTATTTTATAAATCTCAGTCATTTTCAACGGCGCTTTTCTTAAATATTTTTGATATTCTTGCCAATCATTTTTTTGCATTACATCTAAATCTAATCTCAATCCCAATAATTCTTTTTCAGTGATTTTGCTAAATTTATTTTGACTAAAATAGATATAATCAAATAACGCCTTGGCTTTACTGGCAACATACCACTTCATAGTACCGTAAGATCTTATGGAAAATCCAATAAACAAATCTTTTTTAATTGATTGGTAATTAAATGTCCCAAACTCATTAGTAACAGAATTCGTTTTTTTGGTGGTCATTATTGAGTAACCATAAACTACATCTGTTAACATTTGATAATCCTGTAAAACAAATTCTTTACTTAGATAACTTGGTTCAATCATTTTAGTTGCTAAAAACTGAGAATAATATAATGAATTATCTCTTTTTTCCAAAAATCTTCTAAACACAAAAAAACCTCTTTTTAGACGAATCAAAGATTTATTTTTAATCCAATAACTTATTAAATTTCGTAGAGTATTGGAATTCTTGTCTAAGTAGTTAGATAAAGCTGTTTTAGACAAATACGGTAAGTTTTCAATATCTTCTCTCATTTCTATAGTTACTAATTATTTTAGTACTTACAGAAACAGTATAGCATAGTAAATTACAGCTGTCAATCAATACTAAAATTAGTAATTTCTATTAATCTTTCCAATTCCACCATTTTAATTTTTCAGTATCGTGTTTTTTATGCTGGGCAAAATATACTGATGAGCGACAGACATAGCACATACATTTATCAACCTGCTCACCTTTTTTAGTACAAATTTGCAGGTACAATTTTTCAGGATCTTTTCCTTCTAAATCAGAAACTTTTTTAATCCCAATATCATAAAAATCTTCAGCAATACTTTTGCCAACTCCTGGAATTGTTTGTAAGTTTTTAAGTTGATCTTTCATTTGATTAGATATTATATTTTAAATCAGATTTACTATAAACATTATCTCCTCTCATAGATTTTTTAATTTTCCAATATTTAATAGCATCAGCTCTGGTTTTATTTGGATTATCTTTGAAAAAATCACGCGTATATTGATTATACTCGCAGGATTTCATTATTTTCGAATGATAATTTTTATTTTTTCTTCGCTCATATTCCGCCTGCCACTCATCAGCATATTCTTTGAATGTTATTTCTGGACGGTCTTTCATATATGTTGCCATATAAGCAGTGAAATGAAAGTGTTGACCGATAATTGATCTAAAGTATTCTCTGAACAGCTGTGAACTTGAATAATTATCAGGAATTATATCGTTGATATTTTTAGGCATTCTTTGAATACATTTTTTTATTTTCCTTTTTTTATTTTCTATCTTCCCAGTTTTAAGATATTCCACAATTCTACCAGTGATCTCAATTTTCCCGCCAGAACAACTTATTCCAATCTCTCTACAAAAAGAAACCAGTTCTTCCTTCATCCAATAAAAATCTTTGAAATCTTTGAGAGTTATGTTCTTGTTTAGAATTGGTCTTTTGGTTATCATTTTATTTTTTAAAATCCTATTGCGAGAACTAATTTTTAATTTTTATTAAAAAGATTCCAACTGTGAAAATGGGTTTACCTGTCTGCAACAAAAAAATCATCCTTTTCCACACAAACAATTCTAATTCCAACCAGATATAATCTCTGATTTCTCAATTATTTTCCTATCTTCCCATACCTCGTCGCTGAACCTTGTCCGATTTTTTCAAGCAGTTTATATTCTGTTAATCTAGATACGGATTGTTTTACTGTTGATAGAGGGATGTTTGTTTTCTTTTGAATTTCAGAAACCTTTAGTTCAATGCTGTTAGTAAACAAATCGTAAATTTTTTCTTGTGCTCTGGAAAGTAACTTTCTGTTCTCCTTGCCTTCTAATAAGCTCAATGCTTTTTTATTTTGTGTTAAAACAGCGTCAAGGAAAAAACTTAACCAAGACGTAATATCTTCATTTTTAGTTTTATGGTCTTTTTGTGTTTTCCTTAATGCCAAGTAATATTCTGATTGTTTTTCTTCAATAATTTCTTCTAAAGAAACATAGGGAACAAAACTGTAATTATTTTGGAGCATCATCAAATTGATCAAAACTCGTGAAAGCCGTCCATTGCCATCAATAAAAGGATGAATAGCTAAAAATTCAAAAATAAAATTCGCGATTATCACTAGTGGATGCAAATCTTTTTTCTCTTGTCTTTCTTTGTACCATTCAAAAAGATCATCCATTTCTTTTTTTACAAGCCATGGTGCAGTTGGTTGAAAAAGAATTTTTTTAATTTTTCCTTTTTCAACAATAGCCACGGTGTTATCTTTGGTTTTATATCTCCCGCAATGTTCTTTGTCTTTTTTGGAAAATGCTAACATTATTTTATGCAATTCCAAAATTCTGCTTTCGCTAATTTTCAAACTTTTGTAATTATCAAAAACCCTTCTTAATAGATCAGCATATCCAGCCACTTCTTCCTCATCCCTATTTTTTGGAGTTTTTTGTTTAATTCCATGCAAAAAATGTTCCACTTCCTTGTCAGTCATTTTTGCTCCTTCAATACGAGTAGACGAAGCTGAACTGGTAATCACTACTGATCTTTTCAATTGATGCAAGATTTTTGGATTCAAAAAAAGCGAACCGCTCCAGCGTCCTTTCAATTCATCAATTTGAGCAATTTTTAAAATTATCTCATTTGAAAGTTTTATTCTTTTGTTTAATCTATCTTTAATCATATATTTTTAGATATATCTGATTATATACGATTATATACGATTAGTCAAATTTGTGAGAGTTTTTAACAAAAATATATCGCATTCATTGGTTTTGATTTTTTCCTCCACAATTATTAAGTTAAAAACTAGTAAACTACTATCTAACCATTTAATTCTATCACAAACTCTTTTGCATCATCCAAGTCTTTTTCGTCTGGTTTGTTTTTGTTTATGCCACCAATTAATTTAAATGGACCATAATCGTCAAATCCTTTGCAAGAAAATTCACCTGTTATATTAAATCCTTTTTCTGATAATTGTTTTTTAAGTGCTTTATGACAAATTGATATAGGGAAAAGTCCTCTCGTTGAAAAGATAAATGCTTTTTTATTATTTTGACCTTGCAATTTGGAAACAAGATCTAATAAGCTTTTATGATGTTTTCCAGAATAAATTCCAGAGCCAAAACCGATCAGGTCATATCTAGATAATTCATCTGTTTTAATTTCATTTGGTTTGACTAATTTTGCATCAAGAGCTTCGGCCATTGTTCTTGCGATCTTTTCGGTATTGCCGTTATGTATAGAAGTGTAGATGATAAGTGTTTTCATTCTGGTAATATTAATTTTTTAGAGCTTTTTCGCTTTAATTTTTGTCTGAGACCCTGTAAATAATTTGACTGGAAAGCTTTTGAAGCATTATAGGCTGGACATTGACGATCTCCTCTAATTGAAGCAATAGATGTTATTGCAACTAGATGTCCTCGCTTTCTTTTTATAAAATATTTATAAGCAATATTAGAAACTGGTTTCAAACCACTACTGTCCGAAACCTTGATATAGTCGATTGTCCTAAAGTAAATTTAAAGTCTTAATAACTTTAAATTACACAGTTCCGTAGAAATGTCATCCTGAATTTAGTTCAGGATCTTCAAGTTGCTACTTCTATTCTATATTCAATTCAATAAACCTGCTCTTTCGTTTTAGCTTAATTTAAAGGTTTATAGATTTATAGGTTGATTTATCCGTAAGAGATGAAAGATTCTGAAATAAATTCAGAAAGACAACACGCAAGCGTGTAATTTCTAAATTGGCAAATTTGATGTCATTATCAGTGGTAAAAACCTTTTGTTTCAAAGTTCATTACAAGGTTTCGGACAGCTGTGATTATAAACCAGTTCCCGCAACAGAACATCATTATTTCAAAAGAGAATCTCCATTTTGGAAATTGATCTTAAAAACGATCATCTTGAATTCTTTATTACTATCATTTCTAAATCCATGATTCTCTTTTTTATTTACATAGATCATATCACCAGGACTTACTTTAAACTCTTTATCATTGATGATCATCGTTGCTGAATTATCGGTTATATAAAATATTTCATCAGTAAAATCGTGATTGTGACAAGGAATTTCTCCTTTCGGGGATATTATAATATCTTCAATAAGATCGATCTTATTTTCTAGCTTTTTTATTAAGATTCTTTTCTGATAGCTTTCTCCTTTGATCCAACTATCATGATCTATTTTTTGTTTCATAATCATAGTTTAAAGTATAATGAATTTAAATTTAAAGAAACGCATAATTTAATTTTTAATTCTTTAAAACTATTTTCATTCATTCCATGGACAAATTACCGTGCATTTATTATCAACACATTTCATCTCATAGGGACAACTGGATATTACAGCATATGACATTGGTAATTTACAATCTGAATCTATAGAGCATGGTTTATCAATTTCCGAATCATCACCAAATTGAGATTTGTTTTTTTTAACACATTTTATAATATGCTTGCAATCGCTATTGCAACCTTTCCAAACAGGTTCTTCATTTTCATTATCACACGCTATATCTATATAAGCACACGAAGATAAACTTCCTAATTTTCTACAACAAGCTCCGTTTTCTGCATGACACTCAACAAAATTATTTAACAAGAAATTAGGTAAAAGAAAAATAACAGACACAATAACAATGGATAAAATTGTAATAACTATTATTATTTTCTTCATAATTATATTATAACTAATAAATATATATTTTATTTATCACTATATTTTTTCTCATTACGCAAAATAAGAATTTTATTTTTTGTTTCCATGGTTATTATATAATTTGGGATTTTTAAAAGGGATCAACGCTAACACAACCGCTTCAGAATAAAAATTTGTCCTATCTATAATATTATCCGTTAACAAACCAACAGCCCCGCCTTTTTGTTTCAAATTTGTTTGTCCAAAAACAATATCGCCTGCTTGTCCTAATTCTTTTCCAGCATTGATCATTTTTACTATTTCAAAAGGAAGAAAAAAAGTTCCAGTTTTTGCTTTTCCTATCACACTGTCAGACTTGATCACTATCCATGAGAATGATTCCATCTCTTTGTCATATTTTTGAATGCCTCCTTCAATTCCAACCCAATAATCGGCTTTAGAGGTGGCAGAACTAGCATTGTTTGCCCTGCTTAACGCTCCTAACATTGTTTCTTGATCATCCTTTGGTTGCTCAGAAACATCTGAGGGAACAGAAATACCTTCAAATTCAAAATCATCATCTGGAAATACTTTTTCAAACCCAATTTTTACAGCATTGATCTTAACTGGATTTTTTGAAGCAACAATTATTTTTTTCATATAGTTGTCATCAATTATTAAACTTTATTACACAAAGCTTAAGTTCAATCTAAAAGAATCTTCATCGCTTCATATTTCGGTCTGATAATCTTTTTAGAACTTTCAAAATGCAATTGTTTCCATTTGTTTTCCAGTTTTTCCCGAACAGAATCTCTTGCCTGACCCTGATCTTTTCCTTCATAAACAAAAGCGGCTTTGAAAATTCCTCCAATATTATCAAAATTGCTCATAATATCAGCTTCAGCTACAATATGTTCCTCTATACTTTCTGCATTATTCTTCTGAGATCCTCTGTGATTTAAAATACATTTTTTCACAAGTTCAATTCTTTCAATTGGATATTTCAGTTCTTTTAACTTTTCTTCTGCTATTTGCGCTCCTGTAATATGATGATCTTTTCGTCCATAAATTATAGCACCAATATCATGCAACCACGAAGCAATCATAATAATCTCTTTATCGCCACCCAATTCATCTGAGAGTTTCTCAGCATATTCAACCATCGGAATAAAATGATATAAAAAAGGGTCATAACCATACTTACTGCTTGGTTTTTTACATTCATTTTCAACAAATATTTTTATTTCTTCAATTACATTCATAGTTTATATAAAGATTAATTTGCTTCTACACTTGTTCTATATATATTGTATATATATTAAAGTTTATTGGCAAATAAGATTTTCACAAGCAAAAAACCGTTTATAAACGGTTTTAAAGTGGACCTGAGGAGACTCGAACTCCTGACCTCCTCCATGCCATGGAGGCGTTCTAGCCAACTGAACTACAGGCCCATATCATTTTAACATACTAACATTTAAACACACTGTGAAACAAAGGTTTTAACCCAAAAGTAAAATCATACCATCCAGCTCTATCCCTCAAACTAAATTCTTTGCTCCAAATATTCTTTATTTTTGTTCAAATGTTAATATGTTTGCATGTTAAAATGATTCTGTGTCCTCGGCAGGAATCGAACCTGCATCTAGAGCTTAGGAGGCTCTTGTTCTATCCGTTGAACTACGAGGACGGAGATTGTGTTATTAAGTTTGTTTTGCTTATTAAATATAACAGAATGCTTAATAACAAGTCAACTTAATCAAAATTATGAAATCTATAAATCACATTGTTATTCCTGTAAATACTAGATGATTCGTTAACAAGAAATTGTCACTGCGAACAATGTCATCCTGAGCTTGTCGTGGGATTGATTCAGAATCTTCGTTTTTTTACATTTAACCAAGCCTATAGATCACAAAACTTTAATTTAAATTGAAAATACAATAAATGTATTATTATAGCAAAGATAATTATATTTCCATTGCATATAAAAGTATAGTGTAAGTAGCATAAGTCAAAACCTAAAATACAAAAGATCCTGAAATAAATTCAGGATGACAAAATTTCTGTTAGTTAATTATCTACAAGAATGACAAAAAATATAAACATTTCAAAACTGTGGATAACAGCCCTTGACATAATTTCTATAATAGTGTAAACTGTAAATAAGGTTGAATTGGATAGTCTTAAGTGGTTGATTGGTAGGGGTAACTCTAAGCTTTATTACAAGAGAATAGAGTCACCCCCACCAATAATGAAACTAAATATAAACAAACAAACCCAAAAAACTATCAACAAAAAAACAATTCAACCTAAACCCAAAGCACCGGTTTGAGATCTCAAAGCGGTTTTTTGATGTTTAAACATTATATGCTAAACTTAGGATATGAATATTCCAAAAGAAATACAATCTGTTATTGAAAAACTTGAAAAGAACGGCTTTGAAGCCTATATTGTTGGTGGTCCAGTACGTGATTTTTTGCTTGGAAAAATTCCAAAAGACTGGGATATTACAACAAATGCTCTGCCAGAAGAAATTCAGAAAGCTTTTCCAGAAAGTTTTTATAACAATAAATTTGGAACAGTTACAGTTGTTAATAAAAACACAAAAGATGAAAGTTTAAAAAATATAGAAATTACAACTTATAGAATTGACACTGGCTACAGCGATAATCGTCATCCTGATGAAATTAAATTTACTCCAAATCTCGAAGAAGATCTAAAAAGAAGAGATTTCACAGTTAATGCGATGACAATCAGAGTTGAAAGTCAAAAGTTCATAAAGCATGCCCTCAAGAGCCGTCGGGGGTCAAAAGTCTATAGAATCAAAGGTTATGAAATAATTGATTTGTTTGGAGGTCAAAAGGATTTGAAAAATAAAATTATAAGAGCTGTTGGTGATCCTAATGAAAGGTTTAATGAAGATGCACTTCGAATGCTTCGAGCAGTTCGTTTTTCCGCACGGCTTGGTTTTGAAATTGAAAAAAATACATTTGAGGCAATTAAAAAAAATAGTAAACTTTTAAAATTTGTTTCCCAAGAAAGAATTCGGGATGAATTTGAAAAAATAATTCTCTCAAACAGAGCATATGAAGGAATTGAGCTTCTTCGAAAACTAGAACTTCTCTCTTTTGTAATTCCTGAGCTTGAAGACGGAATTGGAGTTGATCAAAATCGCCATCACACATATACAATATATGAACATTTAGTGCTATCTCTAAAACATTGTCCAAGTAAAAAGCTTGAAGTTCGTTTGGCGGCACTTTTACATGATATTGCCAAACCTCAAACAAAAGCAGGAACTGGACCTGATAGCACTTTCTATAATCATGATCATATTGGAGCTAAGTTCGCAAAAAAAATATTAACTCGCTTAAAGTTTTCAAATAAGACCATTGAGAAAGTTGTTCTGCTCGTTAAAAATCATATGTTCTATTATAATGTCGATGAAGTTTCAGAAGCTGGAGTGAGAAGATTGGTAAAAAGAACTGGAAAGGAAAACCTGAAAGATCTAATGGACCTTCGGATTTCCGATCGACTTGGGAGCGGAGTTCCAAAAGCAAAACCATATAAACTGCGCCACCTTGAATACTTGATCGAAAAAGTCAGCAAAGATCCGATATCTGCTAAAATGTTAAAGGTTAGTGGACAGGATATTATGAAAATACTAGATACTCCTCCAGGACCGAAGATCGGAGCAATTCTCAAAGTTCTTCTCTCAGAAGTAATTGAGGAACCTGAAAAAAATACAAAAAAATATCTCGAAAAACGAGTAAAAGAATTAAATAAACTATCAGCAGAAGAAATTAAAAAAAGCGAGAAAGTCATTGAAGAGAAAAAGGAGGAAGAGGATCTAAAAGATAAAAAGAAATTTTGGGTAAAATAGTCTTTTACACATTTAATGATTTTTTAAAAAAATAACGAGAAGCTCAATGGCTAATCGCATTTTGAAATCTTTTGAAAATCGGCTTTAAAGAAAGAACTAGGATATCCCAACAGAATAAAATTATTGCAATGATCACAAGAACTATCCCAGTAAACATTTGACCTCCATCAGAGAACAATCCATCTCTAGCTATAATTCCAATCGCAAGATTTGCAAGAGCTATAATTGATAGCACCAGACCAATGATCAATATTGCAACAATTTTTTTGTTTTTTACATTTGGCATTTAATCATCTCCACTAGTAATATAATATAAATAAGAATATTCGTCAATAATAATAGTCTTTAATAATAGTCTTTAAGTTATAAAAAAGTAATTAAATATATAAACAAAAAAGAGTCTTAGGACTCTTTTTAAGATCTATATTTTCAAAGTTAATCTACATTTCCTCTTTCAACAGTGCAATATGATCTCCTTGTGCTTCAATTAAACCAAAAAATACTTCTTTTATTCTAGGTTCTGTTGTATCATTATATACTTTTTCATAGAACTCTTTTGCTTTTATTTCACGATTTAAAGAGTCTTTAATATTTTCATAATCAAGCCTAAAACAAATATCTTGTAAAGTTGAATTTTGATTTGGCTTTTTTAATAATTTCGAAACCAGCATAACATGTTGCATCTTGATCTTCAGAAAAGATTGAAAAATACTTTTCTTTACCAGGTCCTGAGCATGAGATACCGCACATCGATAGAAACAAGCATTTTCAAGTTCAATGTTCAGAGCTTTCTCAAGACTTTCTATCGTCTCTTTTGACATCTCTTTTGAATCTTTCTTTTCAGACCAATCTTTAACGCGAATTATATAATCATCATGAGCACCACAAAATGGACAAGATGATGATTTATGTTCAGCTAGTATAACTTCCTCACAAAGAACACATTTGAACATATTTAAATTATATACGATCATTTTTTTTAATTAATAATTAATATGTATTGTTAAATATTTACTAATTCACTAACAGACTAGCGTCATATTAGGTTTTAATTTATACTATTTACTTCATACTCTTTTTTCAGGTATAAAAATAATAATATCGTTCGACTTTATGGAGAACTTCACGCAATAAA
>JAGLIM010000015.1 GCA_023142995.1 Minisyncoccota bacterium
AATCTTTTAATATTTTTCGACCTTGCTCCGAAATTTATCGCATATAGTTCTCCATAAAGTCGAACAATATTATTGTGTTTACATCGAAAATGAAAGTATAGTGTGAATAATACAAGCTAAAATCTAAAATAACAAAGATTCTGAAACAAGTTCAGAATGACAATTTAATTAACCAAACTAATAAAAAACCATGGAAAAAACAGACATTTTAATTATTGGTGGGGGACCAGCTGGATTGATCACTGCTGTAGTTGCCAGAAAAAACAATCCAGATAAGAAGATCACTTTGCTGAGAGAGCACGCGCAATGTTCTGTTCCTTGTGGACTACCTTATATCTTTAATCGATTAGATGCTGTGAAAAAAAATCTAATGCCAGATGTAGTGTATGAGGCGAATAAAATTGATTTAATCATCAAAGAAGCAATAAGCGTTGATACTGAGAATAAAAAAATAACATTTGGAGAAGGAGAAGAAATGAATTATGACAAATTGGTTTTGGCAACTGGTTCTAGCCCTTTTGTAATTCCGATTAAGGGAGTGGAAAAAAACGGAGTGTATCAAATTAAGAAAGACATTTCCTATCTGGAAGATCTGAGAGAAGCAATTTTGCAAGCAAAAAATATTGTTATTATCGGAGGAGGTTTTATCGGAGTGGAATTGGCGGAAGAATTGAGCGAAATGGAAGGAAAGAATGTTAGCATTGTGGAAATTTTAGATCATTGTTTGATCGCTCCATTTGATGAGGAATTTGCTGTTGCTGGTGAAGAAAAAATCAAAGAAAAAGGGGTAAAGCTTTATCTTAAAACCGCAGTAGATGAAATAGTAGGAGAAGATAAAGTAGAAGCTGTAAAGCTTAATAGTGGAGAGCAGATTTCTGCTGATTTGGTGATTATGTCAGTTGGTGCAAGACCGAATCTTAAATTACCTGAGGATGCTGGAATTGAAACAGTTGAAAAGGGAGGAATCTTGGTAGATGAATTTATGCGAACAAATACTCCTGATGTTTTTGCTGTTGGTGATTGTGCTGAGACGAGGAACTTTTTCACAGGAGAGCAAAATTTAGTAATGCTTGCTTCGGTTGCTTGCTATGAAGCAAGAATTGCTGGCGCTAATTTATATTGTGATCAAGAAAACTTGATTAGAAACGATGGAACTGTTGCTGCTTTTTCTACTTGTCTTGATGGGTTGGTTCTGGCTTCTGTCGGGCTGAATGAAAAAACAGCGATTAAAGAAAACATTGAAATTGTTGTTGGCACAAGTGAAGCACCTAATCATCATCCAGGAACTTTGCCTAATACAAGTTTGATCAAAATGAAACTTGTTTTTGAAAGCTCATCAAAGATGTTAATTGGCGGACAAGTTTCTGGCCCAGAAAGTATTGCGGAGATGATAAATCTGATTGCTGTTGCTATTGTGAAAAAAATGACAGCGCAGGAACTTGCCAATTTACAAGTTGCAACACATCCCCTAATCACTGCTCCACCCACTGCCTATCCGATCATCAAAGCAGCAGAAGCAGTTTTATAAAAAGTGAGGAAATCCTATTATTAAAATAAGAAATAGTATCTTTTCATGCGATCGCATGGAAAGACACTATTTCTTGTTGGAACTGGTTTCCCTGTTCGTCTTGGGAGGGAAGCTAGTTTCCAATGTTTCCCAAGCAAATAAAACTTGTTAAAATTCTTTCTGTATTAAAAACATAAAAAACAATAAAATAAAAGTTGTTGAGTTTTAAAAACAAAAGAAACTGGTTGTAAACCAGTTCCAGCCTTTTAAAAACCAGTTTCCGTTTTAAAATAAATTCTAAATCTATCTATGCTAAAAACAATCCTTACAATCTGGAAAAAAGAAGTTAAAGACACAATTCGTGATCGGCGAACTTTGTTAGCAATGATTATAATGCCGATGTTTTTAATGCCTGTGCTGACTATAGGACTTTTTAAGTTTATGGATTATCAAATGGAAAGACAGTCGGAGAAAATTGTTAAGGTTTCTATTATTGAAAAAGGTGAAGCACCTACGCTTGTGAAGATGATTGGAAATCAGGAGAAGATTGAAATAGTAGGGATAGATGATATTTTCTCAGAGTCCTCTATGAGAGATTCTGACGGAGTAGATAATAATGAGATGAAAAAAACGATCGCAGATAATGAACTTGATCTGGGAATTATTATCCCAGAGAATTTTCAGGAAAATATTAAAAACCAAGAAGTTGTTGAAATTACAATTATTCAAAAATCTACTAATGTGGATTCCCAGAGCGCTCTAGCAAGAATGCATTTTTTAGTAGCGAATTTCAATGACCAGATGTTGCAAGAAAGATTTGCTGATCAGGAAATAAATCCGAAAATTTTGTCAAAAGTTGTAGTTATCACAGAGGATGTTGCAAGTGAAAAGGAAACAGGAGGATTTATCTTAGGTTTAATGATTCCTCTTTTTATTGTGATGTGGTCAATTATGGGCGGACAATATACGGCGATCGATGTTTCTGCTGGCGAAAAAGAGCGAAAGACATTAGAATCGTTGCTTTTTGTTCCTTTGAAAAGAGTTGACATTGTCTTGGGTAAATTTTTGGCAGTGAGTACGGTTTCTTTGACTTCTGTGGTCGTTTCTATTGGTAGTTTTTATATTGCCCTTATTTATTCTGGCGGTTTTGGTCCAATGGCAATGAGTGGACAAGAGCTAGGCGCTGAAAAAATGGCTGAGAGCGTTATTGTTAATTTTTCTATTGATCCAATGGCAATTTTGATTCTACTTATTATCAGTTTATTTCTTGTTCTGATGTTTTCAGCAATAATTCTTTCAATTGCGATCTTTGCCAAAAGTTTTAAAGAAGCGCAAAGCTATATTAGCCCCTCGTATTTGGTTGTAATTTTACCAGTTATTCTTGTTAATTCAATGTCTGGCTTTGAGCCAGACCTTTGGTTTTTTGCTTTGCCTGCTGTGAATGCAACTTTGCTTTTCAAGGAAGTTCTAATGGGAGTTTATAATTCAGGACATATTCTATTAACTCTCAGCTCGCTCATTATTTATTCTATTATTGCGATCTTTATTGCAACAAAGATCTATTCTAAAGAAGGGGTGTTGTTTCGGGATTAGAATAAATTGCTGAATTGTTAAGAAATTATTTCTAGCGGGAACTGGTTTGTAACCAGTTTCCAATGTTTCCCAAGCAAATAAAACTTGTTAAAATTCTTTCTGTATTAAAAACATAAAAAACAATAAGATAAAAGTTGTTGAGTCTTAAAAACAAAAGAAACTGGTTGTAAACTAGTTCCCGCTTTAAAATATTTTAAATCACTAAGTCAAAAACCATGAAAGAAGAATCTTTTTTAATGTCTATAATGAAATTGGTCATAACATTAATTTTGATCGTTATATCTGGAGTGGCGTTTGGTGTGTTTGGATATATTTTGATTAACCTTGAACTTAAGAATGTTAGTTTAGAAAGAATAGTAGGATTGACGATTAGAGATAAACCAAAGTGTCAGGAGGATTGGAAAGAATATAAGCACGATATTATTGGGATGGAATTTTGTTATCCAGAACAATGGGGAGAGCCGACAACAAGTCCCAAAAGTGAGACGACTAGGCTTGAAGATGTAGTCAGTGAGTTTAACGAGCATAATGTTAGTTATAATTCTTTTTTTATTGATTTTAAGAATAAAGATATATCTCTTCGCTTTTTTAATGAGCAATATGGCGGTGAACATTATCCTAACTCCGCAGCTTATGCGTATGGATATGCTGATAATATTTCTTTGCTAAAATCAACTGGCAATATTTGTGAATATAAAATAGATTTTAATAAGGACTGGAAATATAAAGGAGAGTTTAATGAAGTATATGATAATTGTGAGAATGATATCAAGACAACAGTTATTGAAAAAACTCAATTTTTTGATCAAGCATTATATATTTATACTTTGAAATCGTTTGCTTATAAAAAGCCTGTTAATGGTTATTTTGATAATTTGTTGATAGAACTAAAGCATGGATGGACAAAACAAACGTCAGAGCAACTATCTACCCTTCGTCAATTTTTAGATGGAATAGATATATCTGAAGATCAATTTCAAGAGGGAAAAGATGAATTTGCAATTTTTGTAAATAGTATAAAAATATATCAACCAATCCATAGAACATTTCAGGAATTTAAAGTTATCAAGGAAGAAGATCCTAAAATAACTCTGATCAGGAAATATTATTGGTTTCTTTTAAATGATAAGATTAAAGAAGCTTATGAAATGCGTTCTGATAAAACAGAACTAGCTTATGAAACTTTTCAGGATTGGTATAAGGACACTTATTTTATTAAACCGTATGATTTTAAGAGCATAGATTCTAATGAATATGAGTTTTATGTTAGATATCAAGATCACAATAAGCCAGAGACAAAATTTAGGGTAAAAATGTTTGTAAATGAAGATGTGATAAAAACACTTTCTTCTGATGAAATTCTAAGCGATGAAGTTTTGTTTGGTGAATATTCTGCTTATGTTATTAAAAGAGGTGATAATAATTATATGATCCTCTCTAAAAATGGAGAAGAAATTATTATTGACCAAGGAGTAGCGAATTATGATTCTGAATATGCCAATTTAGGAAAAGTAAAACATTTTCACAGTCCAGAGTTTTCTCCAAAAGGAAATTATTTAACCTATACGATGACTGGTTGGGAATGGAGTGTTAATTATGTTTATGACATAAAAGAGAAAGCTATAAAATATTCAGAATCACATAATGTATCTGGTTTTACATCTGATGAAAAGTATTTTTATACTTGTTCCTCTGTCGGAATGATAACTGGAGCAGGCGGAACAGTATATTCAGTTCCTGATTTTGAAATTGAATTTGATGCACTTAATGATTTGGATGGTTATGATTGTTTTGAAGTAAAATGTGAATATGATAAAAATAGTGGAAATATCATATTTACTTTAAGCGATTACGAAGGCAACGAAAGAAAACAAAAAAGTTTTTCTGTGATTGGGAATGTTAATTAGGGTTTGTTTTCTGTTGTTTCGGTAGATGTTTACTAATCTACTGACAGAATTTTGTCATTCTGAACTTGATTCAGAATCTTCTAAACATTACGTTTGATCAAGCCTATAGATCACAAAACTTTAATTTAAATTGAAAATACAATAGTTATATCTATGCCTTAAATGAAAGTATAGTGTGAATAGTACAAGTTAAAACCTAAGATATAAAAGATTCTGAACTAAATTCAGAATGACAATTTTTTGTCAGGTTAGATCAGTTAATATTATAAATTATAAAAACTGTGTTTTCCAGTGTATAGTGGGGACGGTAATAATAAATTAAATCAAAAACTATGAAAAAAGAATCTTTATCTATTTCAATACTAAAATTGATTATGGCAGTCAGTTCGATTGTTGGGATTGGAGTGGTATTTGGTTTGATGGGATATTTGTGGACAATGGAAGAAAGTGAAGTTGTGATTAATAATAAAACAGAGATCGAAATTAACAATGAAGTAAATAAAAAAAGTGATAATAAAATAGATCAGAAAAAAAAGTTAGATATAAAAGTTGGAAAAGGTGAACTTGATGAAGAAATTGATGTTATAAAATTACAAGAAGAAATAGATGAAACAGATCAATCATGGAAATTACGATACGGTTGTATGGGTTGTACTGAAGAAGAAATAAAGAATGCAGTTGCTGTGCCAATGAGAGTTGAGGCAGAGTTGGTGTTAAAAGAGATAGGAGGGTCATTTGGATTTACGAAAGAGGAATTGGATAATTTCAACTCAGAAAAACCATTTAGCGAACAGGGAAAGATAATCTATAAAATCTATCACAACAGCGATTTATATGTTGTAACATTAACTCAACCAATAGTTGGTTATTATAAGATCTGGATAATATCTAAGATTGAGCTTTATGAAAAAGAATGTAGTCCAAAATTAATAGGAATTGAGATAGAAAGAAAAGTTAATCGAATCTTTGAAGAAAAAAATGGAGAACTTGAGCAGATTATATCGCCTGAACAATTTAAAGAACGAGGTCATAATGAATATTGCGTAATTTGGCGTAACATAACAAATTTGTCTACTGATATCATAAATAGATTGCCAGAGAGCGATTTTCTAGAACAAGTGACAAGCGTTAAAAATTGGAATTTATATAGAAATGATACTGTTGGATTTCAGTTCTATTATCCTGAAGAATCATTATATCAAAAATACAATAGTGGAGATCGTATTTCATTCAAAAATTTAAGAATAACAACAGATACTTTTGAAAGATCGGGGCAGTGGGCTATTCAAGATATGCATTCTATTGTGATTGATGGACAAAAAACTTATCTTCTTAAGAGTGGCAGTGAATGGGGTGTAAAAACATATGGTGTCATAACTAGCAAACCAGTATCTTATTTAAGCAAAATATCAGTATCAGGACATGATCTATATTTAGAGTACATTTTTTCTTATAACCCACAATCTGAAGATGCGAGCCAGACAATACAAAAACATAAAGATATTTTTGCAGGTATTCTCTCTACTTTCAAATTTGTAAAAAAGGATAAAATATAAAGAATTACTCTAGTTTTAATAAAAGTGTATTTTGCATATTTTCGCTTGAAATATATGTTTTTTTAGTGTATACTGAGTAAGTAAGAACTGACGGACCTAAGGATAGTCATTAGGTCAAAAAGTTGCATTACTTACTATGAGTTTTAATAATAAATGATAAATATATAACTTTATGGCAAAAGAAAACGATAAAAACAAGAATAAAAGTGCTGAATATGGGGCAGGGCAGATTCAGGTTTTGGAGGGATTGGCGCCAGTCAGAAAAAGACCAGGAATGTATATTGGAGGAACAGGATTAGAAGGGCTTCATCATTTAATTTGGGAAGTTGTTGATAATTCAATTGATGAGGCAATGGCAGGATATTGCGATAGTATTGAAATTGAATTTATGCCAGATAATATGGTTCAAATTTCTGATAATGGTCGTGGAATTCCTGTTGAAAAACATAAACAAACAAAAAAATCAACTCTTGAAACCGTTCTAACCGTGCTTCATGCTGGTGGAAAGTTTGAAGGGCAGGGATACAAAGTTTCTGGAGGACTTCATGGAGTTGGTATAAGTGTTGTTAATGCTCTTTCAAGTTATCTTCGGGCTGAAGTGAAAAGAGATGGAAAACTTTGGGCGCAAGAGTATAAACAAGGAAAGGCTAAGTCAAATGTAAAGGCGATTGGAACTTCAAAAGAAACTGGAACAAAGATAATATTTGAGCCTGACAGTGAGATCTTTCCAGAAATCAAATTTGATCTGGAAAAGATCATTGCCAGAATGAGGCAACAGGCATATTTGACAAAAGGAGTCAAAATCAAAATCATAGATTCTCGAAGTACTGAGAAAGAAAAGAAATCATATGCATTTTTCTTTGATGGCGGAGTGATCTCATATGTAAAGCACCTTAATGCTGGCAAGGAAGTAAAGAATTTAATTCCTTTTTATGTAGACAAGGAAAAGGATGAGGTTTCAGTTGAAATCGCACTACAATATAATGATAGTTATAAAGAACATATTTTTGCTTTTGCGAATAACATTCATACTGTTGATGGTGGAACTCATGTTGTTGGATTCAAGTCTGCGATCACAAGGAACTTCAATTCTTTTGCCAGAAAAAAGGGCTATCTAAAAGAAAAGGATGATAATCTCACGGGGGATGATATGATGGAAGGTTTGACTGCGGTGATCAATATAAAATTAAGAGAACCTCAATTTGAAGGACAGACAAAAGCAAAACTTGGTAATGCGAATATAAAATCAATCATAGCAAGTGTTATGACAATTGCTCTAGATGAATATCTTGAAGAAAATCCAAGCGATGCGAAAGCGATTTTGGGAAAATGTATTCTATCAGCAAAAGCAAGACTTGCTGCTCGAGCTGCCAGAGACACGATCATTCGAAAAGGAGCTCTTGAAGGAATGACTCTTCCTGGGAAATTGGCAGATTGTAGCGAGCGAAAAGCAGAGAATTGTGAAATCTATATTGTTGAGGGAGACAGTGCTGGCGGAAGCGCAAAGCAGGGAAGGGACAGATCTTTTCAGGCGATACTACCGCTTCGTGGAAAAATTCTTAATGTAGAAAGAGCGAGATTAGACAGAATGCTTGGTAATAACGAAATTAAAAATCTAGTGATCGCTCTTGGAACAAGCATTGGCGAGCAATTTGATATTTCAAAACTTAGATATAATCGGATCATAATTATGACTGATGCTGATGTTGATGGAGCGCATATCCGAACTCTTCTTTTGACATTGTTCTATAGATATTTTGAAGAACTTATAACCAAAGGGCATGTTTATATCGCTCAACCTCCACTATTTAGGATTCAAGCAAGCAAGGAATTCAAATATGTTTTTTCTGAAGAAGAAAAAGATGAAGTTGTCAAAGAGTTTCGGCTGAAACTTGATCAAAAAAAAGTAAATGCTAAAGCAAAGAAAAACAAAGATCAAAAAGGGAAAATCGTTGAAGATGTTGAAGTTCTAGCAGATGGAGCAGCGACAGAAGGAGAAATGAAAGGTATTAGCATTCAAAGATATAAAGGTCTTGGAGAAATGAATCCAGAACAATTGTGGGACACAACTATGAATCCAGAAAGTAGAACTATGAAAATAGTTACTATTGAAGACGCAGAGAAGGCTGATAAGGTATTTGATGTATTAATGGGAAGTGAAGTTGGACCAAGAAAAAGATTTATTCAAACTCATGCTAAAAAAGTGAGGAATCTGGATGTTTAGAAGTGAGTTGAAAGTTCATATAAAAATTACAATACTGTTCGACTTTTTATGGAGAACTATGCGCGGTAGATTTCTCTACAAGGTCGAAAAATATTATGATTTCTCTTATATATAATAAAAAGACTTAAGTAACGAACTTAAGTCTTTTTATTATCACCCTTAAACTATCTAATGAAATGTGTTATTATTCATATTATAAGAACATTGGAAGTACCATAGAAAGAACAAGACTAATTGCAATAATGCTAATGGCGATAAATTTTATTGTTTCTTTTATCTTTTTCTTTTTCATATATTGTTATGTTAAATGAAAATTATTTATATTTGGATTATAACATTGGTTTTATATAAAGTCCATTTCTATTGATAAACATTTCGTGTCATTTTGGATTGATAGGTGCTAGGTAATTCGTTAACAAAATCTGTCATTCTGAACTTGATTCAGAATCTACTTTTTCTTACATCTAATTAAATCTACAAATCACAAAACATTTGAATAGATTGAAAATTCAATAGCTGTATTATTACAAAAGGATAATTGTATTTACATTTTAAACAAAAGTATTATGTAAATAGTATAAGTTAAAACCTAATATGTAAAAGATTCTGAAATGAATTCAGAATGACAAGTTTTTGTCAGTGAATTAGTTAACATCTACAAGGATGACAAAGTGGCTATGACAAAAACCTATAACCTAAAAAGCTAAAAATAAATATGATTAGAAAAAAAAGAAAAAAGAATGTTTTTTCGAAGATAATATCTTTTAAAGTATTTATTTTTGTGGCTGTTATAGTTATTATATCTTTGAGTATGGGAGTTGGGGGAGAATATTATAGAGACTATCAAATCCAAAGAGAAATTGATTCTTTACAGAAGGAAATAGATCATTTTGAGACTAATAATTATAAACTATCTCAATTGGCTGAATATTTTCAAACAGATGAATATAAAGAATTAGAAGCAAGAAAAAGATTGAATATGAAAAAAGATGGAGAAAGTGTTGTTATAATAGGACAACTAGATAGTGATTCAGATGAGTTAATTATAGAAGAAGATGATGAATATAAAAATTTTCCAAATTATATAAAATGGTGGAATTATTTCTTTGCGAGTTGATAATGGGTTGAAAATCTGTATGATGAAATAGTTCTCCATAAAAAGTTAAACAATATTATAATTTAAAATATAGAGATATTAATGAAAGATAAAGAAGTCAGACCTCAGGTATCTGAGGTCTGACTTCAAGAGATTAATGAATCATGGAGTTTGTTATTGTTGAAAAATCACTTAATAAATCAACACACTAAAATAGCAGGCGGGTATTGTATATCGGTATTATGTGACCTTCCCAAGGTTAAGAGACGGGTTCGACTCCCGTTACCCGCTCTGAGATTAGAATTTTTCCGCCCAAGGCGCTGTGCCTGCCTTGGGATGGGACTAGCCTAGGGCTGGGAATCTAGAATTTTCTAAGTTTATTTTGAACTATCTTTGAATAATTATTGTTTGTTAGCATCGATTCTGTGGACTGATCTTTCTTTGCATTTTGGACAGGACATTTCAGTGCCTTTTTTTCCAGTGCCGAAAGGTATTTCCCACTTGCATTTGCATCTTTCGCATTTGAACTTTCTCATTTTCTCTTTATTGATTTTAATAACGCCTCCTTCTATTTTAATTGCTTTGCCATTAACTAGCGCATCAGCAATTTTTTTGTTGGCTGAAATTAAAATTCTTTGAAAAGTGCTTTGTGATATTTTCATTTTTTTTGCACATTCGGTTTGTTCTAATCCTTCGTAATTTTTAAGTCGTATCGTTTCTAGCTCATCTATTGTTAGATTGATCTCACAAAGAGATGATAATGGAATGCCTTGAGGTTTAAAATAGGTAACTTCTGGTTTAGAATTAACACATCTAATTATCTTTGGTCTAGTCATGGTTTTTCTGATTTTATTCTATTAACAATTTCCTCAAATATCTTTTTATATTCTGAATTTATTTCTACAACTGGTTTCATCTTTATTGTTGAGTCAACAAAGTCTTTCCGATAGGGAATTTTTCCGATGATAGAAATATTTTCCTTTTTTGCGAATTTTTCTATTTCCAAATAAAAATCTTTTGCAAGATCAAATTTATTTATAATAATGCCAGCTTTAATGCCAAAATGATCTGCCAAATATAATACTCTTTTTAGATCATGAAGAGCAGATGGTGTTGGTTCAGTTACAGCGACTATATAATCATTTCCGATCAAAGAAGCGATCACAGGACAACCAACTCCTGCAGCTGAATCTACTAAAATGATCTCAGCTTCTATTTCTTTACTGATCTTATTTGAATGTTTTCTAACCTCGCTAACCACTTCTCCAGAAGCAAGCTCTCCTATCTTAAGTTCTCCAGAAATGAGATTTACGTTGTAATTTTTTCCTGTATAGATTATTCCAATTTCTTTTTTAGTCTCAGTTATTGCGTTTTGAGGACAACAGACAAGACAGGCTTTGCAACCGATGCAAAGATCTTTCACAAAAGCAGGATATTTCCCTTTGACAAAAACTATTGCGTCTTGTTTACAAACATCTGCGCATTTTCCACATCTTGTGCATTTATCAAAATCCCATTTAGGGATCATTTGATGAACAGTAATATATTTCTTTCTTTTTATACCAAGTAGCAGATGGTTATTCGGACATTCTACGTCCGCATCCACTAACGCTGTTTTTTCTTTTCTGGCAAATTCAACTGCCAAAGAAGTGCTTACCATTGATTTACCTGTTCCACCTTTTCCTCCTGTAATTGCGATTTTCATATTTTTTGGTTATTTTGAATTACAAAATATAAATTATTATGTCATCTCGAAATGAGTACTGAAATAAA
>JAGLIM010000016.1 GCA_023142995.1 Minisyncoccota bacterium
AATAATAAATGCGTTTAATAAAGCTTATAGATTTCTCGTCGCTATCGCTCCAGCGAAATGACAAATAACTCGTATTTTGAAATTTAAAGGAATTAGATAATTTGAATATTGTCTATAAATATTCTTCAACCTTGTTTCAATATTTTTCGACCTTGTGGAGAAACTCATTGCGCATAGTTCTCCATAAAGTCGAACAATATTATTTAAAGTCTAACAATATTATTTAAAGTCTAACAATATTATTTAAAATCAAATAATATTGCTTAAAATATTTAAATAAAGTTAGATTATATATGAGCTTTATTTATGTTCCGGGCAAGTATCATCAGAACTTGCTTTTTTGATCTTGTCGTTTTTCCACATTTCAAATATTTCTTTTACACTTTGAGCTTGGCAAACATAAATATCTATTCCCAATTCTTTACATAGATCAAGAGCTTTCATTCCAAGTCCTTTGCATAACAAAACATCTGCCCCATGTTTTTTCATAAGTTCTGGTGGAAGTCCTGTTCCTCCCATATGTTCGCTGGTGTTGGCTATGACTTCAATGACATTTCCTTTCTCATCAAGAAAGGTGTAAGTATTGCATCTGCCAAAATGTTCTGCTGTTGTGTCGTCTAATCCTTTTTCGCTATTTGTAGGAATTACTATTTTCATCTTATTATTAATTTATTGGATTACCTCAAGTTTTTTATCTATAAACTTTTGTAAAACTTCGTTTATTGTTCCGCTTCCATTATAGATTTCTATGTTAAATTGTTTTAAAACATCTAACGCTCTTGGTCCAACATTGTTTGTTATCACGGCGCTTACATCTTTTTGAGCAATTGCTCCCGCAGCAGAAATTCCAGCTTTGCCCATTTGCTCTGCACTTTCGTTTTTCATTGCTTCAAATCCTTGTACTTTTTCATTTTCAATTTCAACAATGAGAAAATATGGACATCTTCCAAATGTATCGGCGATGTCTCCATTAAGATCTTTTTCTTTTGAACTTATTGCTATTTTCATTTTATTATAGTTTATTTTTTAAAAGTTTATACCTTGGAGTTCTCACGAAACTTCTCTTTTGTGAAGTTTATGCTGAATTCATTTCAGTGCAAGGAGGTCCAGTAAGATTAAAGTAAGTTTGTTATAAATTTGGACTCCTCACGAAAGTGAGGGTGAAATATCGTAAAATTTTATGAAACCTCACCCTTGCTTTTGCAAGGAGTCCAAAGATATTTTTTTGGGAATTCATATCTGATCTTTGTTAATTTTTCAATTCATCTATACGTTCTTTGACAGCTTTAAGTTCTTCTTCTAAAATTTCAGATTCTTCATTCAAGATCTTGCTTTCTTCTTCTTTACCAACCACTCTTTGATATGGAGAACAGCCACAAAATCTACCAAATCCACGACCACGACCCATATAGTTTCCTCTTCCACTTCCATTTCCACAAGCTCCCATTCCTCTTCCTGTGAGAGGTCCAGCTCCAGCAGGACCAGTTTTGTCTTGTCTTGGCATAATTATCACCCCCTTTCTTTTTTTAAGATATTAATTAACTTATTGTCAGTTCCTCTATTATGAATATATACCCATAAAGAGTTTTTGTCAAGTTTTTGATGAATCTGTTATTGTTGAAGAATCACTTGATAAATCTTGACCATAAAACAACTAATGATGTATTATACTTATACAGGTAATGCCGTCTTAGCTCAGTTGGTAGAGCAACGCACTTTCGCCAATGAATATCAAAATAATTATAAATTACTATTATGCCACTCTAGCTCAGTTGGTAGAGCAACGCACTCGTAACGCGTAGGTCGCCAGTTCGAATCTGGCGGGTGGCTCAAAGTCATTTTAACATATAAACATTTTAACAAGATAGAATTTTGTTAGTGAATTAGTTAATATCTATAGGAATTGACAAATATGAGTCTCTTGCCTCCTATCGTTGCTTGGAATAACGAATTTAACTCGAAAGTTCGTGTTTTTTTATGTTAAAATGATCTGGTTATGACAACTTTTTAAATATATGCTATAATGATCTTATGAAAGAAACGATAGAAAAAATTAAAGATCTAAAAAAGAGGGCCCTTCTTGTGAGGGACTGTCTTTGACTTAAATCAGAAAAAAGCGGAAATTGTCGGGTTTGAAGCGGAAATAAATGAGACTGGATTTTGGAATGATACGAGAAAAGCAAAGCAAATTATGCAAAAACTAGACAGCCATCGGGAGATTGTAGAATTTTGGGATGATATTGAAAAAAGACTTGTTGATCTGGGAGAAATAATCGGAATAATAGATGAAAAGAAAGATAAAGATGTTCTTTTAGATATAAAACAAAGGCTTGAAATTTTAGAAAAAACATTTATTGAGCATGAATTTGAAGCTTTGATGAGTGGAAAATATGACAGTAGCAGTGCAATTATGGCAATTCATAGCGGGGCAGGAGGAGTTGATGCGCAAGATTGGTCGGAAATGATCTTGAGAATGTATTTGAGATATGCCCAAGATCATAAGTATAAGACTTCCATTGTGACAATGTCGAAAGGAGAAGAAGCAGGAATCAAAAGTGTGACATTTGTTGTTACTGGATCATTCGCTTATGGACATTTGAAAAATGATGCTGGAGTTCACAGGCTTGTGAGGCTTTCACCGTTTAATTCTGATAATTTGCGTCAAACTTCATTTGCTCTTGTGGAGGTTCTTCCAGAGATCTGCTCAGATGATGAAGTGGAAATTAAAGACGATGATCTGAAAATTGATACATTCAGGTCAAGCGGAGCAGGTGGTCAGTCTGTGAATAAGACCGATTCAGCAGTGAGAGTTACACATCTTCCGACGAAAACTGTTGTGGAATGTCAAAACGAAAGAAGCCAAGCGCAAAACAAAGAACAAGCGATGCAAATTTTGAAAGCAAAGTTATACAAACTGCAACAGGAAAAAGAAGATGAGGAAAAGCAAAAACTTCGTGGAGAATATACTTCAGCAGAGTGGGGTAATCAGATCAGATCATATGTTCTTCATCCATATAAACTTGTCAAAGATCACAGAACTGGAATTGAAACAACTGACACAGAAAAAGTTCTTAATGGAGATATAGACCGATTCATAGAAGCAAGATTAAAAGGAGTTGTTCAAAGAGAGGATAGAAAATAAGATTTTAATTTTTCAAATTTGAGATAGAAAACTAATATAATTTATACATTTATCTTTTCTGTCATTCCCGCGGAGGCGGGAATCTAGGTGAAGTTTCATTAGATATTATTTTAATAAAATTTATTGTAAACAAATTATCAATAATATTTAATGATATTCTAAAAATTGAAGATATTGCGTCTGGATTCCCGCCTCCGCGGGAATGACATCGCTTTGTGAAAAGATCTGAACCAACGAGAAAAGTTTCTGTAAAAAAGACTAAAAAACTTGTATCTAAATAAATTTGTTTAAAAATTAATTTAAATATATGACAAAAAAAACAACAAAAAAAGTAGCAAAGGTGGAAATTAAGAAGGAGATTCCACAGGATCCTTTCTATACGAATTCAACACAACTTCCTGTTGGACATACTGATGACCTATTTGAAGCTGTAGAGTTGCAAAATCCTTTGCAAACAAAATATACAGGCGGAACTGTGATGCATGCTTTTTTGGGTGAAAGATTACCAAGTGGAAAAGAAGCAAAGATTCTTGTGAAAAAGATCTTTGAAAAAACTGAAATGCCATATCTTTCCATTACTCCGACTTTCAGTGTTTGTCCGAATCACGGATATCTATCAGGAGAGCATTTCATTTGTCCAAAATGTTTAATTGAACAACCTTGTGAAGTTTATTCACGAGTTGTTGGATATCTAAGACCAGTTCAACAATGGAACAAAGGAAAGGTTTCAGAATATGCAAGAAGAAAAGTTTTCAAAGCATAAAAAATCAGAGTTTATGCTGAATTCAATTCAGTGCGGGAATGACAAAAAATACAAAAGAAAAATCTTGTTAAAATGTTAATATGTTAATATGTTAATGTGATCTCAATGATCGAATTTAAGAATGTTTCAAAAATATATAACGAGAACAGTTTTGCTTTGAAAGAAATTAATTTTCAGATTGTTAAAGGTGAATTTGTTTCAATCGTGGGACAAAGTGGTGCAGGAAAGTCAACTTTATTGAAAATGATCTTTGCAGAAGAAAAACCGACAGAAGGAAGCATTTTGATCAAGGGGAGGAATATAAGCAAGATCAAGAGCGATAAAATGCCAATACTCAGAAGGCATATAGGCGTGGTTTTTCAGGACTTTAAATTGCTGTATGGAAAAACAGTTTTTGAAAATGTTGCGTTTGCAATGGAAGTTTCTGGAAAAACTGACAATGAGATCAAAGATGATGTTCCTCAGGTTCTGGAAATTGTTGGACTAACTAATAAGACCAGTAGTTATGTAAACGAGCTTTCTGGAGGAGAAAAACAAAGAGTTTCAATTGCCAGAGCTTTAGTTCATAGACCTGATATAATCATTGCAGATGAGCCGACTGGAAATCTTGATCTTGTTAATACTTGGGACATAGTTCAACTTCTGATGAAGATCAATCAATATGGAACCACTGTCGTTTTGGCAACACATAACAGAGAGATTGTAAATCTGATAAGTAGAAGAGTCATTACAATTGAAAAAGGAAGAGTATCAAGAGATCAACAAGACAAAGGAAAGTATTTGATATAATTAAGCGGAATTATTAAAGCAAGAACAGTCTTTAATATCTTTCGACCTATAATATCCTTCGACCTTCAATATCCTTCGACCTTCAATATCCTTCGACCTTGTGGAGAAGTTATTGCGTAGAGTTCTCCATAAAGTCGAACAATATTAAGGTAGTCGAACAATATTATTTAAAATTGAACAATATTTAGCATTAGCACAAATACCTAATTAATATAATAGAATCATCTAAATGAAAAGATTGATAATTACAAATTTTAAAAGAGTTTCCAGATCTGCCATAAAGGACTTAACACGGAATTTATGGTTGAATATGGCAACAATTATAATTGTGGTTATTGCGCTATTTACGATTACAACAATGCTTGCAATTGATGCAGTTGGAAATCATGCGCTTGCTACTTTGCAGGAAAAAATTGATATATCTGTTCAATTCAATGATGATGCTGGTGAAGAAAAGATTCTGGAATTTAAGAAAGATCTGGAAAACTTGCAGGAAGTAAAAAGTGTTGAATATATTTCCAAAGAACAAGCTTTAATTGATTTTAAGGAAATTCATAAAGATGATGAATATGTGAGTCAGTCCATTGAGGAACTAGACGAGAATCCGCTTTTTGCGATCTTGAATGTTAAATCAGGTCAGATAAGCCAATATGGGAAGATTAATGAATATATAACTGGAAATGACAATTACAAAGACATTATTGAAAAGGTAAATTATAAGGAAAACGAAAAAGCAATAGATAATCTTTCAAAAATATTAGCAACTATTAAAGATGGAATTTTTGCTTTGACGGTGCTGTTTGTTCTTATTAGTATATTGATCGCATTTAACACAATTCGTTTGGCGCTATATTCTCACAAAGTAGAAATTGAAATTATGCGCTTAGTTGGCGCGAGCAATTGGTATATAAGAATGCCATTTATAATTGAAGGTGCCATTCTAGGAGCGATTAGTTGTGTGGTAACTTTGGCGATCATATCTCCACTGGCTATGTATGTTTCACCAAGAGTTACTCAATTTTTGCCAGGATTTGATTTGTATATATATTTTATGAATAATTTTGTAGATATTACAATTTTATTAGCTTCAATCGGAATCGGAATGGGAGTATTCAGTAGTTTGATCGCGATTAGAAGATATTTAAAAACATAATTTAGATATAAAAATTTCAATAAAAAATAGCATCAATATGATGCTGTTTTTAGTATTCCGTTATTCATTATAATTTGAGTAGAGGCTAAGCCTCCAAATTGGAGGCTAAGCCTCTACTCAAATTATTTTGTTGTTTATTAATTCTGTGATATTTCATCAACCACCCCTAACCCCTCCTCATCTGAAGAGGGGAATAGAAGACTATTATCTAAATGAAATTTTCCATTTGGACTCCTCACGAAAGTGAGCCTTTGGACTCCTCACGAAAGTGAGGGTGAAGTATCGTAGAACTAATGAAGTTCAAAAGACTTACGAAACTTCACCCTTGCTTTCGCAAGGACTCCGGAGACTTACGAAACTTCACCATTGCGAGAGTTTATGCTTGAATTTATTTCAGTGCAAGGACTCCGGTGAAATTGAAACAAGTTTATATATAAATTTGGACTTTTTTCAATTGCAAATAATTGCTTAATCATAAATTATATGATATAAAACATATATTACTGAATATTCGGAGATCGTCTAATGGTAGGACAGCAGGTTCTGGTCCTGCTAATCGGGGTTCGACTCCCTGTCTCCGAGCAAAAAACAAAAACATGCTCTTAGAGCATGGTTTTGTTTTTTTGCTTGTGGGATAATGGACTCAAACACCTCACCTCTTCGGCGCCGAGGAGCCTTCGACTCCCTGTCTCCGAGCAAGTTAGATGATCGCTTATATAAGCGGTTATTTTTATACTCCTAAAGGGACGGTAGTACCTATTATATATTTGTGATAAGATATAGGTATAATAAATATGATATATTTATGAAACTAAAAACAAATATAATAAAGAAGGTAGCTTTTGTAACTTTGCTTTTTTTTGTGGCTGTAAGCTTCAGCGGATGTGATTATGCTGCATTGCTTGAAAGGGAAGACTGTGGCAAGGGAGGAAAATGTAGTGAAGGTTTTGCTTGTGATACTGACGGGAAGTGTTATGTATGTGGAAATAATTCGGGGCGTATTTGTTGTGAAGGAAATAAATGCGAAGATGGCTTAATATGTAAGGATGGAGATTGTAGATCTTGCGGAACGCGTTGGACACCTTGTTGTGAAGGAAATAAATGCGAGGGAGATCTCAAATGTGATACTGAAGGAATTTGTCATGGTTGTGGAACACAAAGCGAACCTTGCTGTGAAGGGAATCAATGTGATTTCCATTTTGTATGCGGTTCTGATGGAACATGCGGAATTTGTGGAACACAAAACCAACCTTGCTGTGATGGGAATCAATGTGAAGATGGTTATTTGTGTGGTTCTGACGGAAAATGCGATCGATGTGGGTTAATTAATAAGATTTGCTGCGAGAATGATACCTGTCAATTTGATTATGTGTGTCGTGACGGAAAGTGTTCTACTTGCCAAAGCGTTAATACATCCTGTGTAGATGGAAAGAAATGTTGCAAAGGTTCTTTTTGTAATTCTGATGAAATCTGTCAGTCTTGCGGGGGTTTTAATGAACCTTGCAGTGTAGGGGGCAATAAATGTTGTGAAGGTTATATGTGCGGTTCTGATGAAGTTTGTCACAGTTGTCAAAATCTTCAGGAATCTTGCGATGGAGATAAGAAATGCTGTGGAGACTACGGATGTGTTGGCGGAAAATGCCAGGATTGTGGAGCATTTAACAATTCTTGTAGTGGAGAGAATAAATGTTGCGAAGGTTATGTGTGCGGTTCAGATGAAATCTGTCACAATTGTGGTCATTTCGATCAACCTTGCTGTGAGGAGGAGGATAAATGCGAGAAAGGCTATGGGTGTGATCTTGATGGAAAGTGCAACTATTGTGGAGGACTTAATATGCCTTGTTGTGAATCGCAAAACACTAAATGTCATTTTGGTGAAAATTTAATATGTCAGGACGGAAAATGTAACGCGTGTGGAGCAAGTGGTCAACCATGTTGCAATGGAAATGAATGTGAGGATGGTTTTCAATGTAGTTCTGACGGAAAATGTGCAAAATAAATAAACACAGAGTATGGAGCCAACGAAGAATAAGTATAAATGCTATTGACGTTTAATATAGAATTTGCTATTGTAAAAATCGTAAAAGATTGTGACATAATATGTTGGAGGTAGAACGTTATGGAAAAAGGATTTCAAAAAGTTTGTGCTATCTGTGATAGATTGTTTATGACAGATGATGAGCGGAGAGAAACTTGTGTAGAGTGCAGTTTTGAGCCTATGCATTTAAACATAGAAGTAATAAATAATGTTCCTACTTGTTGATCTGGTATTAACAGATTATACATATATAGGTTTCTTTCAAATTAAAAGTAACTTTACCACCAAGTAGCTAAAGCAAAAGGTGGTTTTATTTTATATAAAAAAAAGAAGCATGAGGGAGTTTTCACTCTACAATACCTCTTGCTTTGTATTTCAAAATTATTTCTCCATAAAGTTCTGACAATTCTTTTTTGAGTACTGTCATAGCAATAACTGGATCGTTTGTTCCATTTAAAGCATCTTCAATTAAACTTGCCATATCCCTTCCGACTGCTTCAATTAGCTTATCAGAAACAGTTTCATCTTTTGCTCCTAGCGTTATGCTTATTTTTACCATTTTTATCAATTCCTGTTTTATTTCATTTGTTGATTTAAGACTATGCTATTTATAAGAATATGTCAATAGTCTAAGGCAAAAAAGTCCGATTATTGACAAACTATATTTTCTTGCTATTATCTAGATATTAGTAAGAACAAAAAATATAGATAGACGGTTATCGTAGATAGCTATCTGTTTATAATAGGAGGATTAAAAATGTTAGTGTATACCGAAGGATATGAGTTATTCAAGAAAATAATAGAAGATCTGCAAGATCAAAAGGAAACGTCTGAGGAAAAAGTCGGTCTACTAGGAGAGAAGATCAGCAAGATAGAAGAGAATATCATCTCAAGAGAAAGTGGAATAAACGGAGAAAAGAATGTCAAAAGAAGAATCATTCTGATTGGTGCCCTGAAGGACAAGAAAAGAGAAAGAGCTGTTCTTTGCCTTGAAATGAAAGATTCAAAAAAAGAAATCACAAAAAATCGGAGCAAATTGCGTATTTTCAAGATAGCGCAGAAGCAATTGCAATGGGGTGGCTCTGGAGCAGTCTATTCCAGTTTTTCTTCAGAGTAAGAAGTGAAACCATAGGAGAGGTAGTCAAATTATGGAAACCAAAAGAAGAACGGACGAAGAAGTCTTAGATAAGATAGCTGAACTTAAAAACGAGTTTAAAAAGCTTCTTGATTATGACTTGACGCATCCAGAATATCAGAGATTGATACAAAACATAAGGTCACAGATAAAAATTTTATTGTGGTCATTGTCAAAAGAAGACGAGTATGATGGCAGAGAATATCTAGAAATAGCTTTCTGATATATATGCCATTCCCTTTTTTAAATTTAAGACAAACTTTTCTTAAATTTTCTATAAGGGATTTTTTTATAATTTGTCATTCCGAGCGACGATAGGAGTCGAGGAATCTATATTTGTCATCCCGAGCGGAGCTTTGGAGCCTTAGCGACAAAGCGTAGTCGAGGGATCCCTCTCAATTTCACAAAACGTTTATTAAAGTAATCCTCATTTCAGAGGGATTCCTCCGTTCCATTCGCTCGTGCCTCACTCATTCCAGTCGGAATGACAATGTTGACTTTTAATAAAATACATGCTAATTTAAAGTTCTATAAACGAGAAAACTATTTGTAGACAAGGAGGAATTGATATTGTAGAAACTAAAGGAAGCTTTCTTACGAATTTCAAATTTTCAAGACAAGGAATAATATCTTCATTTGAAGAAAGAAGCACTCGCATTTGTTTTTTGGTAGTAATTTGCACAACGATAGTAGGGTTAATTCTTGAAATAAGTCCTATTGAATGGTGTGCGATAGTAACTATGTTCGCGCTAGTTATATCTCTTGAGATGATAAATACTGCTATAGAAATTATAGTGGACATGATATCTCCTGAATTTAATGTTGCTGCTGGAAAAGTTAAAGATATTGCTGCTGGAGCAGTATTAATAGCAATGATTGCTTCGATCATTGTAGGATTAATAATCTTTATTCCTAAAATTATGGCTCTGTGTGCTTAAAATAAAAAGCGTGCATCCATTTTTTTTTGTGGGAATAAATATTAGAATTGTTTTATAGTTTATGGTATGATAAGGGCATAATAAATAAGAATTTACAAATGAATAATTTATTTCAAATTAATTCATCAGTTATAATATTAAATTCGAAAAATGAAGTTCTTCTTGCGAAAAGAAGCAAAACAGAAGATGTACATCCTGGTTTATGGTGCATTCCTGGCGGAAAACTAGAAAACACCGATTCTTGTCTTGAAGATGGATTAAGACGTGAAGTAAGAGAAGAAATTGGCATAGAAATATCAGATATTATATTAATAAAAGATGATCTAAATTGCAGTTTAGATGTAGATAAACTATATCTGATTTTTTCTGCTAAACATAGTTCTGGTGATCCTCAACCTCTTGATTCAACAGATAAAGTTGTTTGGTTCAATGCAGAAAATCTGCCGAATGAAAATGAATTTACTCCACGTACAAGAGATATAATATTGAATATACTAAAGTAGGATCATATATAAAATGAAACTTTAAGTTTAAATTATAAATATTATTTGATCTTGCTCCGAACTCTGCGCGTATAATTTCGGAGCAAGGTCGAAAAATATTAAAGTTACTGATTTAAGTATCGTTAAACAACAATATTGTTCGACTTTATGGAGAACTCTATCATATAACTTTTTAAGTGCATTGTTACTTATTATTCATAAAATTATAAAAATATGGCACATAAAACAAGAAAAACAAAGATAATCGCAACAATCGGTCCAGCTTCAGAAAGCTCTGTTGTTTTGAGTAAGTTAATTCAAGCAGGAGTTGATATTTTTCGTTTTAATTTGAAATATAGCACGATTAAAAAGCATAGCCAAACCATAGATCTGATCAGAAAATCAGCAAGCAAGCAAAATAAATCTGTGCAAATTCTGATTGATTTGCCTGATTTTTCTTTTTCAGAAGGGATTAATTTGGCAGTTGATAAAAAAGTAGAATATATTGCTATTTCCTATCTCAAATGCGCTGATGAGATTATAAGTTTCAAACAAAAAGCGCGTGAAGTCAAATTATCAGCAAATATTGTTGCCAAAATTGAAACCAAAGGAGCACTTAATTATTTTACAGAGATCCTGGACGAAACTGATTCCGTGATGGTGGCTCGCGGTGATCTTGGTGAATCAATTCCAATTGAAAAAGTTCCATTTGCGCAAAAGGAAATCATTCTCTCTTGCAAGAAAGCTGATAAAATGGTCATTGTTGCCACTGAGATGCTTTTGTCTATGACTTCAGATGAAGAACCAACACGAGCCGAAGTTTCAGACGTTGCTAATGCTGTTTTGGAAGGAGCTGACGCAGTAATGCTTTCTGAAGAGACCTCTATTGGCAAAAACCCTGTTCAAGCAGTTGAAATTATGAGCAAGATCATCTATGAAGCAGAAAGCTGGCAAGAATTAGGACACTTACATATATTCTCAGATAAGAACGAAAAATTTATATTTGGAGCATAGTTGTGATATGATATATACTCCTTTGCTAAAATAATTTTGTATAATACGCCGTAAGTCTATATTAAGAATCAATTAATTTTAGATAAAATAAACATTGACTTAAAATAACAAGAATGTAATTTTAAGAGCGAAGGAGTACAACATAATATTGTTCGACTTTATGGAGAACTATTCTATCGCACAGTTTCTTCGTAAGGTCATTTATACTAATTCCCCTCTTGAGAGGGGGTTGGGGGTGTGTTAAATCACTGTGTTAAATCACTTTACTAATATGTTTTTCTATGATAGTGTAAAGTGGAAGTGAACCATTATTATTCATAAAATATTTATATGGCAAAAAGAAAGACTGGAGTTGGAAAGAAAAAAAAGTCACATTCTCACAAAACTGCAAAAAGACTTGAGATCAAACGAGTTATGCTTGAGGAAAAGGCTAAAAAGAAAAAAGGTAAATAGACTTTACAATAAATTTAAAATAACCTGCATTTGGCAGGTTGTTTTTTCATTTGTCATTCCGAGCGACGATAGGAGTCGAGAGCCTATCCTGAGCAATAGCCATTTTTGTCATCCCGAGTGGAGCTTTGGAGCCTTAGCGACAAAGCGGAGTCGAGGGATCCCTCTTAATTTCACGAAATATTTATTAAAAGAATACCTTCTCAAAATCATAAAACGTTTATTAAAACGGTGCCCATCTTAGAGGGATTCCTCCATTCCGTTCCACTCCAGTCGGAATGACAAACAATAAAGCAATACCCATTCTAGAGCGATTCCTCCATTCCATTCGCTCGTGCCTCACTCATTCCAGTCGGAATGACAAATTGCTTAATAATATCGTGGTTTCTCCCTTTACGAATACGCTTATAAGTAGTAATATTAACTTGCAGATACGCGATTTAATTTTTAAAAAACAAGTATGGTTACTTACGCAAAAAAAAGAATATTGATCATTTCTACTGGAGGGACTATTGCAGGCAATGTTGCCAAGAGCTATGTTACTCAAGCTGTTAAATCTGATCCTGGTAATTTTTTGTCAATCGTTGATAATTCTTTGAAAATTATCAAGAAAAATTGGGGGATTGAAATTGAAACTGAGATCAAGGAATTGTTTAATGCTGATAGTTCAAATGTACTTCCAGAAAACTGGAAAGCTCTTGCTGACACAGTGGCTGAACTTTATGATGAATATGATGCGTTCATAATTCTTCATGGAACAAATACAATGGGTTACACCTGTGCTGCTCTTTCTTTTGCATTTGAGAATATTAATAAACCAGTCATCGTGACTGGCGCGCAAGTGCCGTTGGGATATTTGGGAAGTGATGCCACAACAAATCTCATTAATTCACTAAGACTTGCTGTTTGGGGATATCATCCGATTAAGGGCGTGGTATCTGTTTTTGGAAGTAAGATCATTTCAGGAACAAGAGTTAAGAAGGGGACTGATTTTGACTATGATCCATTTAGTTCTTTTCAAACAGGCGCCATAGGGCAAATAGGACGTTTTATAAGAATTGACGAAACAGCATTGAACAAACATGTCTCTTATCTGTCAAAAATTAAACCATTGGCGATTCAATCAAGAATATTGAGTGTGAAAAGTGATTTTGACACTGCAAGTATTGCTTCTCTGACAGAATTTCCTGGTATGTCCCAAAACACTTTCCAGTCGCTTGTTGAAAACAATAATATCAAGGCATTTATCTTCAGAGCCTTTGGAGCAGGAGATGCAAGCGCTCATTTGTTCAAGAGCTTTGAATATTTGAAAGAAAAGAAAATTCCGATAGTTGTGACAAGCCAAGCGCCAAATGGCGTGGCAAGTTTCCAAGTGAATGAAACAGGACAACATTTGAAAGACAACGATCTGGCAATTCCTGCTTATGATATGAGCATGGAATCAATGACAACCAAACTTGGCTGGCTACTCTTCCAAAAATCAAGTTACGAACAGATCAAATTCAAAATGCTAGAAGATTTGCATGGTGAAATTATTATTGAAAATGAATTGATATAGGAAGTTCTGAACTTGTCATTTCGACTTTAAACTTGTCATTCTCTGTGAATGTTAATTAATTTACTGACAAAGAATTGTCATTCTGAACTTGATTCAGAATCTTCGTTTCTTTACATCTAATCAAATCTATAAATCATAAAACTTTTGAATAAATTGAAAATACAATAAATGTATTATAGCAAGGATAATTGTATTTGCACTGCATACAAAAGTATAGTGTAAATAGTATAAGTTAAAACCTAAGATATAAAAGATTCTGAATCAAGTTCAGAATGACAAATTTGCCATTTCAATTTGCCAAATCTTATCATCGGTTCAATATCTCTGAGATAAACCACAATATTTCTTAAAAACAAAACCAAATGCAACTATTCCACCTATACCATCAAAGAAGATTTCAAAAATTCATTCATTCAGAATTCTGGCTGTTTGAGCTTTCTGTTTGGCTTCATACCTTTTCTCGTTCTATGATCGCAATATTCATACCAATTTTCTTGTTGCAAATTGGATATTCAATTGGAAGCATAGTGCTTTTCTATTTCTTTTTCTATGCTATCGATGTGCCATTAGACTTTGTTGCAAGATGGTTGATCAGAAAGATTGGCGCCAGAAAAGTGATCATACTCGGTTCACTGTTCTCAATTGCTTTTTTTATCAGTCTTTATAATCTTGCTGTAGATAATTGGATGTTATTGATGATAATTGCGATCTTTGCAGCTGCTTATGACGCTTTCTATTGGATTGCGCATCTTTTTCTTTTTATGAAATGTTCTAAGAATGACAACAATGTTTCTGGAGATGTTAGCATTCTATCAATCGTCAAAAGCGTTGCTGGGATAATCGCTCCCGCGCTTGGAGCTTTGATAATTATTTTTTTCAGTAAAAATGTTCTGATCATTGTCAGCACAAGCATCTTAGCGCTATCCATTATTCCGCTTTTCAAGATCAAGAATATTCCAGACAAACCAGAACAAAAACAAATTTCTTTTTCATCATTTTTTCCAAACTGGGAATCTATTAAAGACTATCTGTCTAAGGGTTTCTATCATATTCATTGCACAACAGAAGTTGTGATCTGGCCTTTATTCATTTTCATCTTTTTTTCCAGCATTGGATCTGTGGCAATTTTGCCGATAATCATTTCATTCACAGGAATCTTGTTTACTTTTTCAGCTGGAAGAATAGATAAAGCAAAAAGAGATAAAATGATTATTTTTGGCAGTTTTTTCATTGCGATCATTTGGATCCTTCGACTTGTGATTGAGAACAGCATATTCTATTATGCAAGCGTGTTTTTGGTTGGTATGTTTTCTATCTTGATCAGCATTCCACTTGATAGCAATATATTTGAAAAAGGTGAAAAAAAAGATGCGCTTAGCACAGCAACATATCGAAATGTATTCACAATGTTCTTCGGAGCGTGCTTCTATGGAGTGCTATCAATATTAATCAATATTTTCAATGTCAGTTTCCTTCTAGCATCATCTGGCTTATTTTTCATGATAATCATCAGCTATCTATCAGGAACCAGAAGATACGGCACAGTGAAGAAATTGAAAAAGGTGAGAGTGCTGGAAACTGTAAGCGAAGAATGATTTTAAGAAACCTATAAAAAACTTGTCATTCTGGAAGGAGAGAAACGACTGATAGAATCCAGTTTTAAAATGCATAATACATTTGCATAGTTACGAGATTCTATTGCTATCGCTCCAGAATGACAAACATTTTTAAAATATGACTTTTGATAGTTTCTCAGAGCTTCCTATAATAATATTTTTCAATCTACAAATATTTTTCGACCTTGTGGAGAAATCAAACACATATAGTTCTCCATAAAGTCGAACAATACCAAGCACCCACCAAGCACCCACCCTTGATTATAATCAAAATTTATTGTAGAATAATTGAAAAGACATCTATAATAAAGTAATCATAAGATGAAAGAAAAATTAAAACTGCTTTCTCAGGATAAATTCCTAAAAAATAATTTTATATTTTTTTGCGGCTCACTGATTGTGGCTGTTTTAAATTATCTCTATCATCCGATTCTTGGAAGAATGATGAGTGTGGAAGAATTTGGAGAGGTGCAAACTCTCATTTCATTGTTTATGCAATTAGCAATTATTATTGGGATATTCAAAATTATAGTAGTCAATATAGTTTCTAATCAAGAAACAAAAGAAGATAACAAAGAAACAATTTTGATGCTTTATAAATTTGCTCTCGGCATCACTATCGCTCTCGGCAGTTTGATAATTATCTGTAGTCCTTTTTTAAAATCATTTTTTCATTTCAATTCTTTCTACCCGTTTATAAGCTTGGCTGTAATTTTGATGCTTGGATTTTTGATGACTTTTCGTGAAGCTGTTCTTCAAGGTGTGCACGATTTCAAAACACTTTCCATCGGACAGATCATCCACTCATCAGGCAGATTGATTTTTGCTGTCGTTTTGGTTTATGCTGGCTTGTCATCTTTTGGCGCAATTTCCGCTATCATCATTGCTCAAATCATTACTCTTTCATATATCGCCCCGAAAGTAAAAAAGTCTTTTGACTTTGATAATTGGAACATTAAGATAGACTGGCAAAAAATCAAAAAAGAATTAAAATTTGGCTCATTAATTTTAACTACTTCTCTTTGCGTAACCTTTCTTTTCACTGCCGATGTAATGATCGTTAAGCACTATTTTCCAAGCGACACTGCCGGACTCTATAGCGGAATCGCAGTTATCGCCAGAATTATATTTTTTGTTACCGGTTCAGTTGTTGGAGTTCTTTTGCCATCTATAAAATTAAAAAATGAAAATGGCAATAACAGTAAAATTCTCAAAAAATCACTGTTCTTGTTCTTCAGCATTGGCGGAACGACTCTAGCATTTTTCTCGCTCTTTCCAGAATTTATAATCAACATAATGATTGGAGACCGCTATCTTGTTTATGCCAATTTATTGCCTCGCTTGAGCCTCCTTTTATTCTTGACATCTATCATAAATTTGCTATTCTATTATCTTCTAGCACTAAGAAACTACACCATAGCCCCAATCGCTATTATTGGAGTTTTTACAGCAATATCAGCATCTTTTTTAAACCACAACGCTCCCGTAGATATCATCAACAACTTTCTCCTCGGCGCAACAATTATAACAGGATTACTAGGAGCATTATTTATTGAAAGAATGGGATATGGATCTCGAAAAACCTGATTTTATCTCGTCCCCCTGATAAGGGGGAACCAAGGGGGGTTTGAATATGGGTAGAATTGCAATAATAAAAAAGAGTTTAATGCGGGAGCGGGTTTGCCTGTCCGCCTTGGGAGGGAAACCCAGTCCATAATATTTTTAAATTTCATCTATTCGTTCTTGTATAAATAATTTCTATAAATGCTGTTTGTGCTAGTGGGAAACATTTTGAAACTGGTTACAAACCAGTTCCCGCAGAGAAGTCCATAAAGTTACAATATTGTTCGACCTTGTGGAGAACTATTCGCAAATAACTTCTCCATAAAGTCGAAGAATATTAAAACACTCTCTAACTAACCTACTCTTATGAAACTAATCTCAATCATCATCCCAGCTTATAACGAGGAAAAGAACATTCCTTTGGTTTATGACGAGATAAAAAAGGTTTTTGAGAATTTGAAAGAAAAATATAGCTATGAAATTATTTTTATTGATGACGGCAGTAAAGACAAAAGTTCGCAAGCGATGGAAAGCCTCAATGCTAAAGATGAAAAAGTGAAATATATTCAATTCTCCCGCAACTTCGGAAAAGAAGCCGCAACTTCAGCGGGAATAAATAACGCTAAAGGAGACGCAGCCCTTCTTTTGGATGCAGATCTTCAACATCCTCCAAAATTGATCCCAGAATTTCTGAAAAAATGGGAAGAAGGAGCAGATATTGTCATCGGCGTTAGAAATAAAAATAAAAGCGACGGCATCATCAAAAAAATTGGCTCTTCTATATTTTATAAAATCATCAATCTCATTTCTGACACACAGATCATTCCACAATCTACAGACTTTCGCTTGCTTGATAAAACAGTCATTCAAGAATTTAACAAACTCACAGAAAAAAACAGGATCACCAGAGGTTTAATTGACTGGCTAGGCTTCAAACGAGATTATATCTATTTTAACGCTGATGAACGTTCAATCGGCGAAGCAAGCTATAGCACTGTTAAACTAGTTAAACTAGCTCTTTCCACTATGATCGCGCATAGTTTCTTTCCTTTGAAATTTGCTGGTTATCTTGGCATCGCTATCGTTTCTATTTCTTGTCCGCTTGGTTTGCTTATTTTTATCTCAAAATATATCCTAAAAGATCCTTGGGGATTAAGCATCTCTGGCTCAGCAATTCTGGCAACCATCATCCTTTTTCTAATTGGAATTGTCTTAATCTGCTTAGGCTTAATGGCACTCTACATCGCCAGCATCCAAAGCGAAGTAATCAACCGCCCGCTATATGTGGCACGGAGAAAGAAAGTGTAGTCTGTAAAGTCACAATATCCTTCTTCATCGCGGGAGCGGGTTTGCAACCCGTTCCTCAATGTTTCCCATTTTACACTAACCGCAAAATTAACATTTTTTGAAAAATACAAATAAAAACGAAATTAAGAAACAGAATGAAACTGGTTGCCCTCCCAAGGCGGACAGGCAAACCAGTTC
>JAGLIM010000017.1 GCA_023142995.1 Minisyncoccota bacterium
TTAAAAATTCTACTGAAATATTAAAGGATAAAAACAAATCAAATGATCTAAAAAGAGAATATTATAAAAAAATCTTTTCTGAAATAAAGGTTTTAGATAGTGAAATTCAAGTTGAGTATAACAAAGCGTTTAAATTCATTGCTGATTTTAGTTCGAAAGTAGAAAATATATGTGATAATAATAATTTCACTTTCGAACCAACGATTAATCTTTTAGATAAAACAAAAACAGGCACTTTATTACCTGTCTGTTCTGAATTGCTCGGAGACAGGGATTCGAACCCCGATTGCCTGGACCAAAACCAGGTGTCCTACCATTAGACGATCTCCGAATATTTTAACTTATAACTAATAATATCAGTAAGCAAAATTACAATTATAAAACACAAGTAGAAGAAATTTTTAACTTTATGATTTTTCAAAACCCCTCCCAACCTCCCCTTATCAGGGGAGGAGCTCCATATTCAAAATTCTATATTCCACTATACCACTTCTCCGCCAAACATATCAAGTGCGGAATTAACAAGGTCGTCGTCACTTCCTCTTTTGCTTTTTTTATTTGATAAATCTGTCTCACTTATTTCAAAACCCATTGCCTCAGCTTCATCTTGTGATATAAATTTCAATATAACTTCTATTTTTAGAATTTCTTCAATCACTTTTTCAACTATCCGTCTATTCTCAACTTTTGAAAGCTTGTCTTTGTGAAAAGGATACCCGCAAGACACTAAAATTTCATTCCCTCTAACATCAACTGGCTGACAAGCTTTCAAAAACGCTGTTAGGGAATGATTAAGGGGTTTCACCTCTTCTAGTATCTCACACCATTCTTGCTTAACTTCAACTAGATCAACAACATTCTTTTGAGTTTGTCCTATCACAGAAACAGTTAGATCATCTTCTTTTTTTTCTTCGACAATTTCTTGATTAATATCTTCTTTTTTTTCAAATGTAATGCTTTTTTTGATAAAATTTCCAGATTGCTTAACTGATTCTGACACTTTTTCTGTTATCTTTTTGATTGGCTTAGCGATTTTATTATTATAATCATTTTTGTCTTTACTTGTCAACAAATTTCCATGATCAATATGAATTGATGCTATGGCAAGTTCAAGTGGAAGCTGTGGAATAATTGAAGATTTTATATCCTCTTTACACTTTACAAATTCGCGAATAATTTTCACAATTTGAGAGATCTGCGCAACTTGTGCAATTTCTTTTAATTCTAATATTTGTTCTGATGTCATTTCTAATGTAAAATGACCTTCCATCTGAGGACTTATTTTCACAAGCATTAATTTTCTTGAAAATTCTATTAATAGATCTGCAAATTGTTCGAGATCATATCCATCATCTGTTATCTTATTCACATATTCTATAGCTTGATCATAATTTTTTTCCAAGATCAAAGTTATCATATTAACTGCTATTGACATATCAGCAACAGACAAGATCTCCTGCACTTCTTTGAGAGTTATTTTATTATCTTCTTCAAGCGATAAGATTTGTCCGAACAAACTTTCGCTATCACGAAGTCCTCCACTTGAGTTTATAGCGATGAAATCCAGCACTCCAGATTCTACATCAACCTTTTCTTTTTTAGCGATCTTAGAAAGACATTCTGTTATTTCTGAAACCTTCAATCTTCTAAAATCAAATCTTTGACATCTTGAAATTATTGTTGCAGGAATTTTATGAATCTCTGTCGTTGCAAGAATGAAAATAACATGACTTGGTGGCTCTTCCAAAGTCTTCAAAAGCGCATTAAAAGCGCCTTTACTAAGCATATGAACTTCATCTATAATATAGACCTTATATTTCCCAACCGAAGGAGCAAAATTTATCTTTTCAATGATATCTCTCATCTTATCAACCTGAGTATGGGTTGCTGCATCAATTTCAACCATATCTAAAAATTTATTTTGATTTACACTCTCGCAAATATTACATTTATTACAAGGATTATTATCTTTTGGATCTTGGCAATTTACTGTCTTTGCAAAAATTCTAGCTATCGTTGTTTTTCCTATTCCTCTTGGACCTGAAAATAAATAAGCATGAGCAACTTTCCCATTTTTAATGGAACTCTTAATAGTTTTGATAACATGCTCCTGCCCGACAACCTCATCAAAACTCATTGGTCTATATTTTCTATATAAAACTTCACTCATAGATATTTTTATATTTATAGGATTTGTAAACTTTACAAGCCTAGAGGCTAAGCCTCTCCGCGATTCTTTGTTATTTAAAATATTACGTTATATATAAAATAAACCGTAACATTAAAATTAATGTGGGGAGGCTTAGCCTCTGTCTTAATTTAAATAAATACAGATATTGCGGTTATTGCACCTAATATCAATGCTAGTACATTAGGAATTAACAAAAACCAATCTTTTTTTCCATAAGCATATAAACTCCAAAAGAAACCATTAAATGACGTAGCTAATGGTTGAATGAATATGTTACTATTTCCCTGAATATTTGAAATTAAGATCTCTATCAAAGAAAAAAACATTATTATCGCCAAAACAGATGCAATACTGCCAATTATTTTTTCATTTTTTCTTAGAAAAATTTGAAATGTATTATCCATAGTATTTCTTATTTATTATATTAACAGCTATAACAAAACAAAGATTCTGAACTCTTAAATTCAGAATAATGATTATTTTTGAGAAATAAGAAATTAAATGATATTTTTATACCGCCAAATCATCTGAGATGTCACTTTTTTCATCTTCGTTCTTATCAAACTGAGCTTCTTTCTTCATTTCTTCAATATCAGGCGTCCATTCATCTTCAATAAGTTCCTCTTGCTTTTCACTTTCAATATGTTCAACATTCTCATTTTCAGAAGACTCTTCATCACTAACTTCTTTAATGTCCCCAGTATTTTCCATAACAGCTTCAATTGCAGCCCATTGGCTTATCTTCTCTTTTGGAACAACCAAAGTTACTTCATTTCCTTCTTCAGCTTTGAAATACGTTAAAGACGCTAAAAGTACATTATATTTTCTTCCTTCAGAAAGAGCATAGTATCTATCATTTGAATCCTTAAGAATAGTTCCAATAATCTGTCTCCTGTCTGCTGGAGAGATTTGCTTATACAAAAATCGACCATCTTCAGTAATTGTGAGTTTCAGTAAATCCCCTTCAATAAGTTTTGATTTACTAGCATAGTTAACAGGAACTGGATATTTTTTACCATCAAGCCCAATCATTTTTTCTCCGTCAAAAGTTCCTTCAATAATCTGACTTGCCTCAGAATTAGATACTTTTTTAGCAGAACTATCATCAATTTGAGATAAAATTTGTTTTGCTGCAACTATGTTTCTTTCAGCATTTTCAACCATTTGACGCAAAAGAACAATTTTATTTTGTTTTGATTCATTCATATTTTTTTATTTTTATTTATTTTAATACTGTCATTATACCAGATTATTGGAATTTGTAAAATATATATTATCTAAACATATAAACATATAAATATATAAACATATAAACAAGTTGCCGTAATAAGAAATTTAACTCAAAAATAAAGATTGATGGTTTATTTTTTGTTTTTACTAAAATCTTTATTCTAAAAAATGTTAAAATGTTAAAATGTTAAAATGTTTATATGATTTTTCCCTTGCCAAAACTTTTATAATAATATACTTTTAAAGAGTAACAGGTATTTTTAATAAAATAATATTTGAATATGTCTACAATAGCTTTTAAGGAAATTAAAAAAGGTACAACAATATTAATTGAAAAAGAACCATACGAAGTTATAGACCGATCTTTCCGCGCCAAACAACAAAGAGAAGCAATGGCAACAGTTGTTATGAAAAATCTTTTAACGGGAAAAGTTCTAACCAAAAACTTTCAATCATCTGCTCAAGTTGAAGAAATAGCTCTTGAAGAATCAAAAGCGCAATTTTTATACAAAGATGGAAGTGGGTATAATTTTATGGATCAAGAAACATATGATCAATTTTCTTTAACAGAAGAACAACTCGGAAGTGCTGTAAATTATCTTAAAGAAGAGATCATTGCTAAAATAAAAAAGTTTAAAGACAAACCAATTGATGTAATTCTTCCAGCTGAAGTAAATCTGAAAGTCATTGATGCTCCCCCAGGAGTCAAAGGTGACACTGTACAAGGTGGATCAAAAGTTGTCACTCTTGAAACAGGAATGCAGATCAATGTCCCTTTATTTATCAAAGAAGGCGATAATCTTATGATAAAAACAAAAACAGGGAATTTTGATAGAAGGGAGAATTAGGGATTAGGAGCTAGGTATTAGGAGTTAGGAAAAGGTTCTTGTAAAAAAACAACTGAACTATTATGAATTTAAATAACTATTTTATTTCGAAAATGAATCTTAATCTAGTTAGAAACGGATTGTTTTTAATGGCAATAATTTTATTTTTAGCACATATTTCAGAAAGAATTTTTTTTAACGTTGGCTACGATACTGGACTATTTAATTTAGATGTGGAAAAAAATGTTCCCTCGATTTATTCTACTTTGCTCCTTGGGTCAAGTGGATTTATGTTAATTTTAATTGCAACTAAAACCAGAAAATTAAAACGGAAATTTGCAACTCATTGGCTTTTTTTAGGAATTGTCTTTATATTTCTAATGGCTGATGAGTTTTTTGCTATTCACGAAACTCTGGTAGAACCTATTCGAAAGACCTTCAACACTTCTGGTTTATTATATTTTGCCTGGATCATTCCTTATGCTATTTTTATTGTTATTTTGTTTTTGATCTATCTTAAGTTTCTGAGACATCTCCCTAAATATATTTTCGTAAGATTCATAGCTTCCGGAACTTTATATATTTTTGGAGGAATTATTATAGAATCTTTCGGAGGAAAATATATAGAATCTCGCTCTTGGCAAAAAGACGACATCTGGTTTGCAATGATCACTTTTGAAGAAATGTTCGAAATAATCGGAATTTCCTTATTCTTATATACCCTTTTAGTTTATATTCAGAAATATCTTACAATCAAAGAAATAGATAAAACTGTGAAATAAAATTATATTTTTTAAAAAAAATGGAACCAAGCTAAACAAGGTCCCATGTCATCACAGCTAATATCATTATTATGATCACTGATAACGTAACTGCAAGATTTAAAATTGCAGAAACAATTATAAACGTTATCAAGGAAATTAATATTAGATCTGCAAAAATTCCATTTGGCGATTTTTTATATTCATTATATTTTTTAATGAATACAATTATATCGTTTTCATATATCAGCAAAACCACTGCAAGAACATATAAAAACAATGTAACTTGTGGAATTACCATTTGTCTTATTGCAATTCCAACAAAAGCGATTGCTACAGATACTGTTAGAAAATTTCCTTTGAATATCTTCCTTTCATCTGATAGCATTAAGATCATCCAAAAGGCAAAGACAGCTATTTTTGCTATATTCCAAAAAAGATTATCTATTCCTGAGACCACTTTTTCGGGTTCTAAAACTATACAAAATGCCAAGAAAGCAAAAACTAATGCAATCATTGACGTAATTCTGTAAACTTTATTTTTTAATGTCATTTCTACCTCCAATTTGAGCTCAAAGCTCACTATACAATATCGTATAATATTGTGTTTGTCAATATATAATCATTTAAAATTTTAAAAAAAGACAAAAAAAAGGGGGTGTCAATCCCTATCTAGTCAATTTTAACAGATGATGCTTTTATCAACTGCTTCGCTAGTAATCTAAATATTGCTGGTATGATTGCTAAAGTTGCTGAGAAAAGATTATTAATAACATTACTAACTGTTATCTTAGCGTTTATTTCATCTTCCAGACATTTTTCTGCTCTGTCACACATAGAACAAATTCCAAAGAATCTAATTCTAACGAACCAATTTCTTATTGTTTTAATTTTATTTTCACTCAATTTTGAGCCTCCTTTTTCGCTCATTATTATATTGATAGTATATTTAATATTGTTAACTGTCAAATAAAAATTATCCTATTCATCTTGCTATTTTCTTTGCTATTTTGCCAACAATTTATTATAATAAAGTTAATAAATTATTTAAATCAATCATGGAACGAGAAAGGCTTACAATCACTCTTAAAAAAGAAATAGTCAATTCAGTTGACCGAATGATTGATGGCGCCAAGATCAGAAATCGATCGCATGCAATTGAGTATCTTTTAAGTAAAAACTTTTTTTCTAAGAAAACAAAAGTTGTTATTTTGACAGGTGGAAAAGGATTGAAACTTAGACCGTTTACCTATGAAATGCCAAAAGCGCTTTTGCCTATTCATGGTAAACCATTACTTCAACATACAATTGAAAATATAGCAAAAAGTGGTTTTAAGGATATTATAATTTCAACTGGATATCTGGGAAATAAAATAAAAGAATATTTTAAAGATGGTAGCAATTTTGGAATTAGAATTACATATGTTGAACATAAAGGAAAAGAAACTGGAACTTCAAGAGCGCTTCTAAAGGTTAAAAAAGAAATAGAAGAATCACCATTTATATTATGGTATGGAGATGTTTTGGCTGACGTAGATCTATTTGATATGCTTGATTTTCACAAATCAAATAAGGCTTTAGTAACAATAGGAATAACTTCTGTTGAAAAAGCCTCTGATTGGGGTGTCGTAAACTTGAAAGGTTCAAATGTCATTAATTTTACAGAAAGACCTTCAAAAAAGATTAGTATTTCGCACCTTATAAATGCAGGTGTATATGTTATAGAACCAGAACTTTTAGATCACATACCTAGAAACTCAAAAGGACTGGAAATTGATATACTTCCAAAGCTTGCCCAAAAAGGAGAACTTTCAGGATATTCTTTGTGCGGACAATGGTTTGATGTTGGATCACTTGTTAATTATGAAAAAGCTGTAAAGGAGTGGAAGAAATAAATCAAATTTTATAAATATTCTAAAATATAATTATAAAAAATCTCTTTTAAAGAGATTTTTTATTGTATTTATTTTATACTATTGACACTATGATTACGGTATCATATAATATAATAAGTTTAAGTGAGGTGAGAAAAATTAATAACAATAACAACAAGGGGAAATGCTACTTTCCAATTGTGATTGATCTTCGTATAGTTAGAACAATCATTCATAGTAAAGATCAAATGAACGAAATTCTAAATTCCAACATAAAGAAAGGTAATGTGAAATTCGTCGTCAGGATTCTTCGCGAACTAGAATATGGTTGTGTTAGCAAAGAGATTGTTAATAAGGCAATCGCTAATCTGACAGAACCAGATCAATTAGAAATGGCTATCTGTTTAGCAGATAGATACAACATAAAGGAAACAAAAAATGTGTAAACACATAGAATGTCTAGTTCACGAAATAAAAACTAGAGATAGTTTAATGTTTCAAAAAAAATGTGGAAAATGTGGAAAATGTTTCATAATAATACTTCCACAAAAAATAATAATAAGTATTTCTTTAGCAAATATGTTAAAAGATACAGACACGATTATTCCATTTATTTGAAATACGCTCAAAGAGATTTGAGCTTTTATTTTCAAAGCATATCTTTCAAAACTTTTTCTATATCCCCTACACTTTCAACTCTCACCAATTCTTTTCTTATTTCTCTTGCACCTTCAAATCCACGAAAATACCATAACAAATATTTTCTCATTTCAACAATTCCGTGTTTTCCTTTACTTCTATATGACATTTTGGCATGCTTTATCGCAGCTTTTTTTATTTCTCCAAGTTTGAATTTTTTATACTCCCCTTTTTTAAAAAACTCCTTAGTCTGAGAAAAAAGCCACGGCTTCATCAACGCTCCTCTGGCAATTCCAACACCATCGGCTTTTGTTCTTTCAAGCATTTTTGCCGCATCCTCTGGCGTATTAATTCCTCCATTTGCTAAAATTGGAATAGTAGCGATGGTTTTTACTTTCTTAATTTGGTTATAATTTATCTCTCCAGCAAAACCCTGCCCTAAGCTTCTACCATGTATCATAATTGCAGAAATTGGCAGATCATTAAGTTTTTTTATAAATTTATAAGCAGTAACATTTCCAACTTTTGCTCTGATTTTGATTGATATTGGAAGATCAGTGCCCTTTAAAGTTTCTTTGATAATTTCTCTTGCCTTATCAACGTCTTTCATAAGCGCTGCTCCGCTTCCGTTTGAGAAAACTTTCTTTGCCGGACAGCCCATATTAATGTCAATCCCATCTGGTTTTATTTTCTTGTTCACAAATTTTGCAGCATTACAAAAATATTTTGGGTCATTGCCAAAAAGTTGAACAACGTAAGGACTTTCTGATTTATTGAACTTCAAAAGTTTCAAAGTTTTCTTTCCTTCAAAGTTTAAAGCTGTCGCACTTGCCATCTCTGAATACACAACATCAGCTCCATAAACCCTGCAAATCTGCCGAAAAGCAGAATTTGTATATCCCGCCATTGGTGCCAACACTAAAATTGGCTTATCTAATTTTTTCCAAAAATTTGGCATATTTATTAAAATAAAATTTATTTATTTCCTGTCATCCCAGAAAATATCAATAAACAATCTTTTTCATATCATCTTATAAGCAACAATTGCGGGAGCGGGTTTGCAACCCGTTTCAAATGTTTCCGATTTTACACTAAACTTGAATAATCAAAAAAAGTTAAATAAGCAAATAAACTTAATTTTCAAAACATTATGAAACTGGTTACAAACCAGTTCCCGCGTTAAAGTTTTGTGGTTTATAGGTTTAATTTAGCGTAATAGCCAAAAGATTCTGAAATAAGCTTGTCCTCGTGAAAACGGGTATTTAGACATTAATGCATCTTAATGATTCTAAGTCCCTAAGAAGCTAAAAAGCTACAACCTAAAGACCTAACCTCACAACTATCATTGCTGTTCTTTCTTCCTTTATTTCTTCGTGATTTCCTGTTGGATAGTCTGATAATGCGTTTTCTAAGACATCTTCATCATATCTATATTTTTCTCCGTTTCTTGTTCCAGGATCATTCGTAATAAATTCTTTTGAATCAATGTCATAGCCAATTATAACTAAGTTATGAGTTGTAGGACCTGGAGAGGTATAATTTGGATTTTCAAGTAATCGCCCGTTTGTCGGAACAATAACAAGATTACCTTCGAACAATTCTTTTTTTATATCCTCTTTATTAATATTAGATACTGCCTCCACATTTTCATATTTAAAATATCCTTTAAATATTCTCTTTACAGTATCTTCCGCATTCGTATCATAAAAATTTCCATATTCTTTTTCTTCATATGCAGAAATTGCATTGATTCTTTTATCAGCAATATCTAATGTAAGCTTTTCTCCTTCTATCCAAGCCATTGCCATGATTACTGCCGCCTCTTCACATCCATCTTGTTTTCTCGGATCGCTCCAATTGCCAAACGGAGCTTGAGAAGTAAAGGGAACATTAAAAAGAACATTCTTCTTTTCAATGATTTCTTCTTTTTTTTCTTTACTAGAATTATTTAAAGATTCGCTTTCATTTTCTCCAAGAACATCTTCGTCATCCCAGCTTTTTTTGCTGTCACCTGAAATTGGAATTTTCTCTCCTAAAAATTTAGGCTTGGCTTGAAAGCTTATATCAAAAAATGCCTTCACTTTTGAAAATATTTCCCGTAATTTGTTATAATCAATATTAACATATGAATGCCTATCAGCACTAAGACCGTAAATTTCCAGATTGAGCTTTTTTCCGATATAAATTGCCCTTGGCAAATGAAAGTTTTGAGTAACCACTATCACCGATGGAACTTCAAATATTTTCTTTGCCCGATATAAACTGTCATAAGTGTCAAACCCAGCATGATCTAAAAAAATATCCTCGCTTTTAACACCTTTGTCTAATAAATAATCTTTCGCTGTATTAACCTCATCATAATTTTCTCTACCATGATCACCGCTTATAAGGATTTTCTCTACTTTTTCTTCTTCATATAGATCAAACGCAGTCTCAACACGATCTTGAAACATCCCGCTCATAATCCCCTGCTGATATACTTTTGCGCCCAAAATAAGAACAACTTCAGCTTCTGGCAGATCACTTGTATCTTGAAAAATATAAGATTTGCTTTGTGAGTTAATAGAAAGATTTATAATCAAAACAGCAAACATAGCTATTATTATTCCTATAATAATAGCTATAGATATTCTTTTGAGATTAAATCTTATCTTTTTCATAGTTATACTCAATTGCTAAAACAATTTTACTTTTCTGAAACAGAACTATTATCAAGACTGGAATTCACACTTTAGTGTGTAGAAACTATTAGTTTAAATGAAACAAAGTTCTTACAGGTTGAAACATGAACTCCAGAAAAAATATTTATCAATTCGCTTTTATTTAAAATAATTGCGAAGATCTTGAGCATATTGAACACGGTCTTTTGGGTCAGATTTTTTTGCATTCCAGAGCTCTTTATGAAAATCATCATTCTTGAATCTGGGAATTATATGTAAATGATAGTGGAATGCATGTTGATCACCTGCTGGCTCATTATTTTGAACCAAAGTAACACCATCACAGTTTCGCAGTTTTTTTAAAGCAATGGCTACTTTTTTTCCTATATCAAATATTCGGCAACCAACTCCTTCTGGTAGATTATAAATATTCTCATAATGTTCTATTGGAACAATCAAAGGATGACTTTCATTCCCTTTAATAGACTTAGAACTAATAAATCCCATAACAAGATCATCCAGATAAAAAATATCTTCTTGTTTTATCCAAGTATTTTCGTTTTCAATACCTTTGATTGTCAGACAGATCGGACATTCATAATCCGATAATACATTATTAAACATAATTATAAAATTATTATTTTTATTAATTTAAGATTAAATCTAATCCTCTAATCTTTTCATTCCATCTTCATACCACACTCTGGCAATTTCTTTTGCTTTACTTGATGTTATCCTTTCAAACATCCAATTAAATTTATCTCTAACTTCCTTTTTACCAACCTTAATTGACAATTTTTCTACAAAATAATCAACATTATTCTCAAAAAAACTGATTGAATCTGCGTCTTTTAAAATATTTTGTTCTTTACTCCCTCCAACTTCATGTTTACTTACAAGCATCTTCACTTTATTAACAAGATCATCTTCTGCTTTTTGCTTTTTTAAAAAATCACCAATAATTTCCGCGCCTTTTTCCTGATGATACTTAATATGTTTTTCATCCAAAAATCCTTTTTTATTACTTCTTATGCCATCAAGTTTATCCTTTTTAAAAGCTCTTTGGATATCATGAGCAATTGCAGCAATCAACATTGCCTTATCAGCTTGCGAATATAGTTCCTTTATCCAAAACACAGTCCGAAGAGCATGTCTGTCGGGTTTTGAAGAAGATTCCTGCACAAATTGTTCAACCTTTTTATATAGATCCATATTTTTATAAAACTTTTCTTGGTAAACGAAATATATAAATTGCACTGGCAAAAGACATAAGACTCATTATAACAAAAATAGAATTAAAACCAAAATAATAAACCGCCGTCCCTCCAACTATCGCTCCGAAGGCCATTGTAAAATAATTCATTGCCTCCCACATTCCCCATCCTCGTCCTCTTTTTTTATGGTCCAGATGTTTTGAATATACAGTATCAAAAGCTGGAGAATATATCGCCTCTCCAAAACCAATCAAGATCTGAACTAAGAATAAGACTACTATAGTATTAACCACAGTGTAAGATAAGAAACCAATTCCCACTATTACATATCCCAAAACTATAATCAACTCATTTTCTTTGATCTTATCACAATATTTTCCAGATATAAAAGTTACGATTCCAGCCGTAAGAGCATACAGTCCAAAGGCATAACTTGCATCAAGCAAGCTCCCACCAATTTTTTCAACAAAAAGAGCATAAATTGGACCAAGCATTGCACTAGCAGTAAGTATAGTCGCATTAGTCACAAGAAGAATTCTTATTGGTTTGTTAAAAGATTTTTTCATATTTATGTGTTATGAATCAAATATCAGTACTAATATAAAACACAAGTTATTATTTTTTGTCATTTCGCTGGAGTGATAACGACGAGAAATCTATAAACTTTATTAAACGCATTTATTATTGTTTTTAGATCTCTCAATCGCTAAGGCTCATTTCGAGATGACATAATAGTTTATACTTTGTAATTCAAAGAAATTAGATTTATCAATATAGATATAAGGCACAAACAATGTTCTATAACGTTTTATCTTATTTCCAAAATAATTTCCCCAGCCTAATCTCATCATAGGAAAGTTCCTCATTTAAAAATACAAAAATTGGTTTTAATTTTTCATCACCGCACTTTTCAAATGCTGTTTTTATTTTCTCTAACCTTTCTTTCGACGGTTTAAGATAATCAATATCAACCTCTTCTCCATTTGAGATCAGTTTTTCAATATGATTAACAATCGTTCCATATTTAAATCCTTGTTTATTGGCAATTTCTACAATTGGAAGCTTTTGAGAAAGCATTTCTTTTGTCTTGATATATCTTTCAGAAAATGCAGAACTAGATCTTATATCTCTAATTCGCTTTTGATTACGATTTGGAATTTCAACAGGTTGAATATTATTTTCTTTAATGTGTTTATTTATAACAGTTAAAAATGCATCTGAAAAACTTTCCAACTTCTTAGCTCCCACACCCTCAATCTTTGCAAAATTATTTTTATCAACAGGAAAATAACAAGACATTTCCTGCAAAGACACATCGCTAAAGATCATAAAAGGAGGAACACTATTTTTATCAGCAATTTGTTTTCTTAGAACTCTTAATTTTTCAAACAAATCAAAGTCATATTCTATCTTTCGTCTAGAACTACTTTCTCTTTGATCCTCTGAGTCTTCTCTCATTTTCGGTAATTCTAATGATTCTTTTTGTTTCAAGAATTGAGCTCCTTTTTTTGCAACTGAAACAGTATGATATTGATCTGAACTTACCTGTAAAAAGCCAGAAGTGATCAAAGCTCTTATAATGTGATTGATCTCATCTTTATTAAGATCCTGAGCAATCCCAAAAACAGAAAGATCGCAATGCATATTTTCAACAATCTGCTGTGAGCTTTTTCCCAAAAGAACATCAGCGACATAGTTTCTTCCAAACCTGCTTCCCGTGCGAATAACACATGAAAGGATCTTCTGTGTTATTTCCGTAGCATCAAATAATGCATTTGGATTCAGACAGATGTCACAAGCCTCGCAACCTTTTTTATTTTCCTTTCCATCAACAGAAAGAAAAGAATATTCTTCTCCAAAATATTTAAGCACATATTTTCTACGACAAGTTACTGCTTCACAATAGCCAACAATCTGATTTAATTTTTCTCGACATTTTTCCTGTTCAATAACATCTTCCATTTGATCAATAAAGAATTCGTGCTTTCTCACGTCACCATAAGAATAAAATAAAACACATTCACTTGGCAATCCATCTCTTCCTGCTCTCCCAATCTCCTGATAGTATCCCTCAATCGTCTTGGGAAATGTATAATGAACAACCAGACGAACATCAGGCTTGTCAATCCCCATTCCAAAGGCAATCGTGGCAACAATGATCGGCACTTCATCTTTGATAAACAGCTCTTGGTTTTTTTTTCGCGATTCGTTATTAAGCCCTGCGTGATATGGCAAAGCATCAAAACCTTCCATTTGCAAATTCATCGCAATTTTTTCTGTATCTTTTCTGGAAAAACAATAGATGATCGTTGGCTCATTTTTATGTTTTTGAACAAGCTTGAGAAGCTTATCAAAAGCTCGTTTTTTTCTGGTAATGATCATCGCAAGATTTTCCCTGTCAAAACTGGAAATAAACGATTTATGATCATCCAAAGAAAGCTGTTTTATAATATCTTCTCGCACTTTTGAAGTGGCAGTAGCAGTCAAAGCAATGATCGGAACTTTTGGAAATTGGCTTTTTAAAAGTCTAAGATTACAATAGTCAGGACGAAAATCGTGTCCCCACTCTGAAATACAATGCGCTTCATCAACAGCGATCAATTTTATATTTACAGTTTTTAAAAATCTTTGAAAACTTCCCAACGCCAATCGCTCTGGAGCCACATAAAGGATTTTCACTTCCTTTGTAATTATTTTTTGTTGGATCTGTTGGATCTCAGCTGGAAGAAGTGAAGAGTTTATATATTCCGCCGCTATTCCATTTGTTTTCAAAGCATCCACTTGATCTTTCATAAGAGCAATGAGCGGAGAGATAACTAAAGTCAGCCCGTCAAACTTTAAAGCCGGCAATTGATAGCACAAAGACTTCCCACCACCAGTCGGCATCAAAACAAAAGTATCTTTCCCCTGCATCACACTATCAATAACCTCCTCCTGCAAAGGTCGGAACTCATCATACCCAAAATATGTTTTAAGAAGTTGTTTCATTTTAATGTAAGATAAGTAAATATTATTTCTTTTTTATAAAAATCTTCGTTTTAATTTTGTTTAAAATAAAACAAATTCTTTTAATTCTAACAATAATAATTGTTAGAATTGTAAAACTAAAAATTTCCAACAAGCTAAAACCAAAAACCGTTATTCCTCCAATACTAACAAGGTTTATCCCGAATAATACAAAATTATTTCGTGGCAAAACAACTTTTTCATTATCCCAATAATAATCAGTTCCATTTATATCTAAAACATGATTATTACATTTAAGCAAATTATCGCCTTCTTTGTAAAAAACATATTTTTCTCCCTTGTAATTAGTCCAATTTAAAGTTTCGTTCGGTAAAAACGTTTGGTTAAACATTTTTTTATCACCAACTAAAGTAAATTTTTTGTATGGTTCTACGCTTGAAAAAATTTCTAGAAACTCCTTGATAATTTTAGCATTATAATTTGGCCATTTAGTAATTTTTTCTTGTACTTGAAATAAGGTAAGTTCACTTCTTAAATCTATTAAACAAATATGTGATTCACTACACTTAAAATCTGTTATATCGACATCTTTTACAGTTATGTTTTCGCCCTTGCAATCTTTATAGACTTTATTACTTAAAAAATTTATAAATTCATCAGATTGTTTAGCACTAACAATATTACTCATAGCAAATAAACTAACAATAAATATAAGAATTATAAAGAAATATTTTATTTTCATTAGTTTAATATTATTATAATTTGTCATCCCGAGCGACGACAGAAGCCGAGGGATCCCTCTCAGTCACATCAAAAGTAATATTTAAATTGTCTTGTTTTAGAGAGATTCCTACATTCCGCTTGTTCGTACCTCACTTCGCTCCAGTCGGAATGACAAATTAATTTTATTAGAAGTTATAATTCTGCTATTATTCCCCGCCATCAAAGCTTCCTTTAAATCTATATGACCCGCACTTTTCGCAGAATAATTATCATTACAGTTCCAAAAACAAGAGTTGTTATTCCTAAGATTGTTAGAGCCTGAACTAAGCTATAGATATCAGCGATCCAGCCGATGATCGGAATTACAGCAGCATAAAAGAATCTAGAAGACATATTCTGAACAGATAAAACTGTTGCTCTTATTTCTGAGCTGGTTAACTTGTTTATATAATCCTCTATAATTGGCTTTGAAAAACCTCTGACAAACTGTTGCAGAAAAGCAAAAGAAAAGCTAAAAATATAAATAAAGTTGCTCATCAAAAGGTAGCTTATTCCAGTTATTAAAACGAGAGATATAAGAGAAAATTTCTGCCCCACAGCAGCTTCTATCTTGTGAGCATACTTTGAACTTATTGCGGCTATAACATTAAAGCAAGCAAATACAATCCCAAAATAAGCAATATCTAATCCAGAGATCTTAAAATATGGCTGATAGAACCAAAGAGCCGCGCTATTAAAACCAAGTAAAACACCAGAATATACAATAAGCCACTTTAATTTTCTGTTTTTAATTATAGTATATTTAATCGTTTTAAATAATTCAAACAAGTAACCTTCTTTAAATATAGTTTTATGCCTTTTTGGTTCTTTTAATGAAAAAGATAAAGGAATAAGTAAAGCCAGAAAAGGGATTGATAGATATATTGTCCATCTCAGATCTATTTTACCGACAAAACCTCCTATAATACTTGCAAAAGCAATTGAAACAAGTCCATAAGATAAAATATTTCCCCATATTTTCTTATAAAGATCTTCTTTTTTCAAATCTTTTAAAGTATCATAAAGTAAGGCTGAATCAGCTCCAGAGGTAAAAGAAATTGCGAAAGCCAAAAAGATTTCAGCTATTAAAAATTGATAAAAGTTATAACTCAAACCATAAATCAAAAAACCAAAAAAAGAAAAGAAGCTAGCATATATCAAAGCCTTTCTTCTTCCAAAAACATCTGCAAAATATCCTGTAGGAACCTCAAGTAAAACAACGGTTATAGAAAATAAAGATTGTAAGATCATTATCTCCATTAAAGATAATCCATTGTCCTGCCAAAAAAGAACCATTACTGGCACAGAAAAAAACAACCCACATAATATTTGAAATATATAAGACTTCCAAATATTACCTTCTATCTTTTTAGTATTCATAAAAGCTATATTACAAATTTGTAATTAATTACACTACAGTATTTCTATTCTTCTGTCTTTTCTTCTGTTAATCCCATCGCCTGTCCACAACAAACCAATTCCCCAGCGCCAGTATGCAAAACTTTCACAACATTACCGCAAATTTCACACTTATAAATTTGATCTTTTTGAGTCATAGTTTTTTGTTAAAAATAAATTATATATATTATTGAGACATATTAATTACATTTTTTATTGATCCGTTGGCAATATAATATATTTTACCATCTTCATCTTTCAGCACAGTGGAACGCATTGTAATTTTAATAACACTCCCAACTGAATCTCCGATCTTTACCTCATCACCAATACCATATTGATTTTCAACTAATATAAAAAGACCAGAAACAAAATCTTTCACTAACGATTGAGCGCCAAAACCAATAGCCAAACCAATAACACCTGCACCTGCTAGAATTGGTCTTGTATCAATCCCAAATAAATTCAGTACCGCGAATAAGATCATCGTATAAATAATTATATTTCCGATTGAAATAATGACATGCCCTAAAGTTTCCATTCTTTTTTCTTTTTGAGAGATATGATCCTTATCACCATCATCAACTACTTTTTCCAATCGTTTTACAGCTAATTTCAAAATTGTTTTACCTAAAAAAAATAAGGTAAAAATCCAAATTATATCAACAAAATTTTGCTTGATAATATTAATTATAAATTCTTGCATATTATTTAATTTATTAATTATGATAAATATATTTTAATTATATCATAGATATACTGTGTTTGGAATTAACTATTAAAAATCATATTTAAAAATTTATCATTAAACTATCAAAAACTTGATTAATTATATGTATCTTATATAATCCTAATATATACTTAATATATAAATAAATATGACATATATAAACAAATTACAACCAATCAAAATCACTAGTAAAGATAATCCTAAAATTAAAACATTGAGAAAATTAGGGCAAAAAAAATACCGCGATGAAAATAATAAATTTCTAGTGGAAAATGCAGTTATTACATATGATGCGGCAAAAACAGGTGTTATCTTTGATACAATATTTGTTACCAAGGATTTTATAGAAAAAAACAGAGAAATATTTGATTTTATCATCAATAAAAGTAAAACAAAAGAATATTATTTAATTGATGAAAAGATTAATAGATCCTTTTCTTCTTTAAGCACAGCTTCTGGCATCGCAACAGTATACTCTAAGATTGAAAATAAAATTGATTATTCTGGACCAATTATCTATCTTAATGCTCTTAGCGACCCAGGAAACCTTGGTACGATCTTACGATCCGCCCTGGCTTTTGATCTGAAGAATATTATCATTGACGAACATTCTGCAAATGTTTATAACCCAAAAACGATCAGCGCTGCCAAAGATGCAATTTTCAAATTAAACATTGAATTTGATCAGAATCTCAAAATTCTCAAAGAGATCAAGAAAAAAATGCCAGTTTTCACAACACGCCTAGAAAGATCAGAAGGACTTAATCTTTTGAAAAAACAAAAAATATTTTGTGTTATTTTCGGAAGCGAATCACACGGAGTAGAACAAAAAATCCAAGAGCTTAGCAATAATTTCATCAAAATCCCAATAAGTAATAAAATCGAATCTCTCAATGTCGCCACTAGCGCTGGAATAATCTTTTATGAAATTTATTCTCACAATCAATAGATCAGAGTTCTAACATATATACATACTTTAAAATCTAAATTCCATAAATAAAACACGATAACATCGTGTTTTTATTGGCGGAGAGGGAGGGATTCGAACCCTCGAGACCTTTTACAGCCTACCACCTTTCCAAGGTGGCGCACTCGGCCACTATGCGACCTCTCCTGAGTTAACTTATGACTTATAACAAATAACTTATAACAAATTAAATATACAATTATATTTAGAATTTGTAAACAAGAAACGCAGCAGTGCTGCGTTTCTATGGTGATCTATAATAAATATAAATAATATTTAAATTTCTTTTTCAATATCTTT
>JAGLIM010000018.1 GCA_023142995.1 Minisyncoccota bacterium
TTTCTTTAACGCTTAAACCAGGTTTAGAATCAAAATATTCAATTTTCTTTTCTAGATCTTTTCGTAATTCCTTAAAAGCTTTTCTTAAACTTAATTTAGCTTCTTTAACTTCCTTATTAATTGCTTTATTTTCTTCTCTTCTTCGGTATAAAAGAATAAGAAGAAGAATTATAAAGATAATAATTGCCAAAAGTAATATAAACGCTAATTGCCAAAAAGTAATAAGTAGTGGACCTATCATAACTCCACTTAATACTATTTTAATCTCTTTCTCTTGTGAAGAATCACTTATTGCCCCTCTTTCATCTTTAGCTCTTGCTGAGAGCTTATAAGTCCCTTCTTTAAAAAGCTCCTCAGTTGAGAAAATCCAATGTCCGTCCTTATCACTTATAATTTCCCAAGTTTTCACGATCTTATTATCTTTTTTAAAATCTAAAATAACAATTGCATTCGGAAACAATTTTCCTTCAATATACATAATTTCTTTTCCAGCATTATATACAGGAGGATAAACTGTAATTTCTGGAATTTGAATTGACTTTATATCAACTACAATTGTAGAATCTTTCCTATTCCCACTTCTATCAACAGCTGTAACAGTTACTTTGTACAAACCAGGAGATTGCAACGGCATAATAAATGGATTAATTTCCGTAGGCGTAACTGAAGAAATATGATTATCGTCAATTCCTATATCATAATGGCTTATACCAGAAAAATCATCTACTGCATCAAAGTATAAAGACGGACTTGGATTTGTTTTATCATCGCCATTATCAATTCTTATCTCAAAATCATTCGGCGGACTAGCATCAATCTGAACTTTGAAATGAGATGTTTTGCTCCACCCATCATTATTTTTCACTCTTAAATGGAAATACCAGATCCCGTCTTCTATATTTTCATAACTTTTAAGATCAAAAATCCCTTCAGAAGTCGTATCTGGAATAGTAAGAGAATCATTATTGAATTCTATACTCCCTCCTATTAAACTAGGTAGCATCTTCCACGAAAAAGAAGGATTTTGGTTGCTATACCACTGATCTTGGTCAGAATGAGTTGTAGAATTAACTTCCACTATGGAAGGTTCTTTCTTCAGAGGAACATATGGTTTTGGAGGCTTAACCGTTCCTTTCTTGATTGAATAAGTCGCTCCGCTTCTTGAACTTAGAACATTTGTCCCTTTTCCATCAGCAGCTAATACTACAGCACTTGAAAAGCTAACTTGTGCTTGACCTTCTCTTTTTGCAACAAAGTTTATGACTATACTAGTTCCTGTTCCTGAAAATCCAGGCGCTGTCATTCCTCCTGAAAAACTTACCACGCCAGAAGAATTTGAAAAAGTAGGCTCTTTTGTCCAAAGTTTTAGTACCGAACCACCTTTAGAGACACTTCTTACTTCCAGAATATCAGCAGGATAAACAATAGTTGCGTCAACTACATTAATCGCAGTTCCAGAACTATTCACTTTCACTGCCACAGAAAAGGATGACGAAACTGAATATTCCCTACTCCCAGGAGACAAATATAAAGACGCCCCTTCAGACTTAGCTGTCGGAAATACGCAAAAAAATAAAACTATTAAAATTGTATAAATGTATCTTTTCATAAAAAATAAATTAGATCTCAATTATAATCTTTCACTTCTTTCTAATTCCCTTCTCAATTGCTCTTCTTTTTCTCTTAATTCACATGAAACTTCCTGTCTATACTTTTTATCTCTTCTACAAAAAACGATTATAATCATTAAAATTAGAATTATCAAAATTAGAATTACAAGAAGAAAAGGCCACCATAACATAAATTCTCCTTCATACCATAGTCCTTTTTTTGTGATTGATATTTCTTCTGGAATAATTTCTATTTTTATGTTTTCATCTTGCCAATTACCAGCCTTGTCATAAGCCCTAACTATTATTATATAAGTACCGATTTCAAAATTTGAGAAAAGATATGGACTGCTTGCTTCAATAAAGAATGAGTCTTTTCCTTTATTTTCAATTGCTATATCAACAACTTTTATTTCATAATGATCTATTCCAGAGAAAGCGTCAGTAGTTGAAAAAGATATAATAGGTTGCTTAGAATTTGTTTTTGGAGCAGGATCTATTTCGATTGCAAAAGATGCTGGATTTCCTTTATCTATTCTTACAAGAAAATGACTTGTCCCACCCCAAATTTCATTCTTCTTTGCTTTTATGTGAAAATACCAAATCCCATCTTCAAGGTCAGAATATGAAACAGAGATTTCAGTTCCTTCTGATTGATTATCAGGCACTTCTAAAGGGTCATTATCAATACTATAGCTAAATTCGCTTATACCATCTTCTTTTTCCCATAAAAAAGTTGGATTATTGTCTTTATGCCATCTATTTTGATCTGAATGCGTAAGAGAAAAAACATCAGGACCTTCAGGAGGTAAAATCGCTATATTATAGATTCCTTTTCCATAAGAATTTAGAATATTAGTTCCTTTGCCATCATCAAGAAGAGTTTGAGATGTATCAACTAAATATATTACAGTCTCTCCAGGATCAACTGCTCTGAAAGTAATCGTTGAGATCAAACCAGAAGATGTTTTTATCCCAGGAGAAGGAACTCCTCCCTGAAAACTCATATATCCTTCAACATTAGAAAAAGATGGAGGAACTGCCCATATTGAAATAAATGAGTTTCCAATAGTTGGATTTGCTATTTGGATCTTTTTAGGATCAAACTTTAAATCAGCTCTTACGGCATTAATATTATTTTCTCCAGTATTAATGAATATTGAAACATCAAAAGTACTACCAATATTGAAAGTTCCACTATTTGGAGATAAATACAAAGAAGCACCAGATGCTTTAACATTAGACGTCTCAAAACAGAGTAATACTGAAAATATTATAAACAATAATGAGAAGAAAACTTTCATATCTATTTTTATTTTTTGTTTCTTTTTCTAAATAATTTAAGAAATATCCAAGTGATCGTTAGTATTAAAAAAAGAGATAAAATAGGGGAAAACCGCTGTGAATTAGATGTCCTTTTAACAGGAGAAATTTCATATTCTTTTTCATTTCCAGCTTTATCAACAGCTTTTATTTTGATCATACTTCCTAGTCCTTGATCTTCAAGCAGATATGGACTAGAAACCTCTTTCCAATCAATTTCATTCTTTATTTTTTGAAATTGTTTTTTCTCTTTAGTTTCCACTATCTTATAACGATCAATACCTGAAGTTCTATCTTCTGCTCTAAATACCAAATATTTTTTTCCTTCAATTTCTGTGACTTGAGCAAAAAGTTTTTCAGGACTTGTCACATCAATCATCGCTCTAAAAGTGATCTTTTGCGAGTATTCTTCATTTTGAAGTTTCTCTCTTAGATGAAAATAATATATTCCGTCTTCAAGACCTTTATACGACATAGAACCCATCCAAACTAAATCACCTTCTGGCTTATCCGCGATCGTATCAGGCACAACCAAAGAATCTTTACCTATAAGATAACTATACTCAGCATTTTTGATCAAGTCCCAATGAAGACTAAAATGATCATCATTATACCATTTATTTTCATCAGGATGACTGTTAGACACGATCTTAATAAAACTTTTTTGTTTTTCAATAATATTACAATTATTTTCTATAATATTCACATCATCTTTTGTTCCTTTCCCATCATTTAAAAATATTTCTGTTTGAGAAAAATCTAATTGGCAATCCCCTTCATTTTTTGTCTTAAATATTATTTTAAGTACTAATTCACTTCCTTTATATCCATTCGGCACCCCTCCTGAAAATTTAATCAAACCTTCCACATTTGAAATAATTGGTTCTTCTGTCCATAATTTTATAATTGATTCTCCTTTTATTATATCAATAACCTCTAAAACATCTGGATTAAAAGTTATTTCCGATCTTACAACATTTATATTTTTGTCTTTAGTGTCTATATAAACATTTTTTATAAACGTATCGTTATTATGATATTGAAGGTTTTGTGGAATAAAAAAAACATCAGAAGCTTTAGCAACAAAAGGAGCTACCATAAAAAGAATAAAGAAAATTGCGATAAAAAATATTTTTTGCATTATTTTTATTTTCAATTATTAGATCTACACTTATTATAAAATCTTTAATTCGTCCAATGATACATCATAATACTAAAATCAATTAAATTAACTTTTCTGTCAGAATTTATATCAGCGCAAATATTAGATGGATTAGATTGTTCCCAAAAATAAAGTAGTATTGAAAAATCAATTAAGTTGACCTTGCTGTCAAAATTTAGATCCGCTCCTTGACAAGGTCTCTCTTCTCCTTCTTTTAACACCTTAAAATTTAAACTTTGTGAAAAAATAGAAATTTCTGAGTCAGGAGATACTGCTTTTGAACGAGCGCTATGATCTCCTCCTTCAATAACAGAAGTATCTAAAGCAAGGAGCCATCCCCCATCATCGCTAGCTATTACTTTTTCAACAATTTCTGAGTCAGAATTTATAAAAACATTTACTTCACTCTTGGGATAAGTATAACCAAAAATATTCAGTATTTCCCCTTTGGCAAGAACAGTGGTATCCAGGTCAATAGTCGGTGGCAAGAATAAACCAGAAAAAGTAGTAATTGTGCCAGCAGTTAATGATGCAGTAAAACTCATAGTCAAAGATTTTCTTCCATCTTTATCTTCTGACCATAAGCTGAAAGTTCGAATTCCAGCAGGCAAACCAGTAAGAGTAGATTCAAAATTTGCCGAAGGATCAGCATTAACAGTAGCTGCAATATTGCCGTCTTTTAGAATAGTAACATAAGCTCCTGGATATGCCTTACCTTTAAGGACCACAGAAGCAAAGCCGACTGGAATGATCTGTCCTCCTCCTCCGCTAGGAGGAGTAGTAGTTGAATCAACAACAGATGCTGATACATTAATACCCTGACCAACGATAACAATCGAAGCAATACCATAGTCAACCTGTGCCAGACATCCAATATCAGAATAGGTTTGTACTCTTGTAAAGAAATTACCACTAACTATCGGATTTGTAATACTTGAAAATTCCATAGAAACATTTAACGCAGGATTTTCTCCAAGAGCGTTTATTAAATTCAAAGATCCATTAGAAGTATTATTAAACACCCATAATGCATTAGTCAAACCAACGGAATTATCAAAAGAAGAAGCTGTGCTATTTAGACCAGTAGGCGTCGTACATCCACCATTTGGAGTGGTACAAAATAGAACTTTAATGCAACGCAAAGTATTTACAGAACCTGACCAAGAAAGTGAGTGTACTGCACTGACTCCTTCACGAGAATCAGAAACAGTATCGCTGAAACTAAAAAATTGTATTGCCTTTGTCGGCAAAAAAGAAAAAGTAAAAATTATCACAGAAAAAAATATTGTAAAAAGAAATTTAAAGTGGAGATTATTATTATTTTTCTTAGTATTCATCTTAATATTATAACATATTTACTTTGAATTATAAAATGTTCGTTTTTAGATTATTAGACATAATAAATCAGATAATATCGTTCAACTGCCATAATATTGTTCAATTGCCATAATATTGTTCGACTTTTTATGGAGAACTCTACGGTAAATATTGTTCGACTTTATGGAAAACTGTGTGTGTATGGCCTTCTTCTCCACAAGGTCGAAGAATATTTGTTGGTTAAAGAATATTTGTTGGTTAAAGAATATTTATTGGTTAAAGAATATTTGCATAAAAAAACAGGCACATTTCAAAAGAACCATCCAAACTATTTGAATGATCTTTGAAAAAATTATAACACACCCCAACCCCTCTGGAGAGGGAAATTATTTGGGAATCATTGTGGATGATGTTCGCCTTTAAATAGTATTCCAAGCGCCATTTTCCATCGTTTTTTGGTCTTGAAAAAGAAAACAGTAGCAAATAGCAAAATAAGGGAAACTCCAAGCATTATTTTCCATGGTAGAACCCAAAATGTTATTACCCGTGGTTCAAAAGGAATATTTCCTGTGCCATAATTTCCAACCACAGTAGCTGTATATTTTCCAAAAAGCCATTTTGTGTCCCACATCGCATCATTTTTCCTGATTGCTCCTGGAAGAACGTTTTTTTGTGAAAATTCAATTTCCGTTACCTTTTTGCCAAATAAATCAGTAACAACTACAAATCCCCTCGGTCTAACATGAACTGTACCAGTATTTTCAAATTTAATTTCAAATGGAACTGGACCATATTCTGAGAAAGAAGGAGCTGAAAAGTCACTAACTCTAAGTTCCTCGCTCAAATCTCCAGATACCATCAACAAAACAAGTGCACCAGTCTTCGTAGCAATAGCAGCACCTGTTCCTTCATTTGACACAGAACCACTTATCCCTGCTAAAATTGATCCATATTTCCCACCTGGCTCAGCATTTTCAGGAATTTCAATTATAAAATCAACTACTTTTTCTTTTCCTGGTTCTAATGTGAATTCAACAGGAATCGTTATAATCCATTTACGAAGAGAATATGTCGTATCCTCATCGCTTTCAGAAGTAGTAACAACTTTACCTTCTTCACCAACCGCCCGAAAATCTTCTGCTTCTATTCTTATTGAAACTATTTTATCAGTAGGATTATATATTTTTATTTTATTATTAATAACATCACCTGGATTTGCTGTTAATTCAAAAGTTAAAGGAGAAATAGTAACACCACTTCCTACATTTTCTTGAGCAAAACTAATATTTACACACAAAAAACAACCCAAAATAATCAATCCTAAAATAACTTTTTTCATATAATCCATTTATGGGTAACAAAGAAACCTCAACGAGATTTCTTTTCTAAAATCTATTAATTAATATGATGGTGTAGCAACAAAAACAACAGTTGTAGAATACGAACCAGCAGCAGTAGTTGCCAAAATTTCCGCATTCATTTCAACATCAACTGTTCCACCAGAAATTCCTGCAGCTGTAGAAGCAAAAAGTAAATTACCAGTAGTAACAGCCAGATCAGATACAGTATCATGATCAAACCCTTCATCAATAGTCATATTGCTAGCACTAGCATAAACTGCGAACCCTTCAACATCCAGTGTAGTTATATCAGTTGAGGAATCAGCGGGAATTTCTGCTGCCGCTGTAGTAGAATATAATCCAGCAGAATCATTCGAATTTATACTTTTTACTGTAATTGACACACCATCACCTGCATTTGATGAAACTTGAAGTTGTGTTGGATCATCTACACCAGCTGGTGCAGGAGTAAAAGTACCATTTCCATCAGATGTAGCCCAACGAGTAGCTACACTTCCACCTGTCCAAGATCCAAAACCAACAGCATTATCAGCTTCAGTTGAAGAAAAGGTGATATATTCATCAACAGTCGCAGTAACTGCAATTCCAGAAAGAATCACAACTCTAGTAGTTCCAGTAGCATAATTATTAGTACCACCAAGAGTAATAGTGTAAACCGCTGCTCCAGGATTTGGTAATTTATCAGAAACATTAGCAAAAACTATTCTTACAAATGGATTTGCAGCTAACTTCGTAACACCAGTACCTGTCCATGTAAAAGTATAAACAGGATTTAAACCAGCAGAATTAGAAAATGTATAATCAGCAGTTTGCGTCATAGCTGTTCCGTATGTAGTTCCATCAGAACCAACAGTCATGGTAAAATCTGTAACCGCAGAGGCGTTAGCACCCTGAGTAAACCCAGTGAATGTAAATGTTTGAGTATCCCCATTAGCCAAAGTACCTTCATTATTATATTCAAATTGTATTGTATGATTCGCATATTCACCTGGTCTTGAGTCAGACAAAGCATCACTAATTCCTGAACCAGCAACCGCAGCTGCATCAGAATCATTGATATTAACGACTGAATAAGAGAACACCAGCGTAAACATACAAACTAACGCTATGAACTTCTTACTTATTTTTTTTATTTTTTGTGCCATAATTTTTATGTTATCTTTTAATTTAAATATATAAAAAAATAAAATTGATTTTATATAATATTTTTAATTTTCATCTTTAATTTCACAATTATTTCTGTTCGACTTTATTATATTATTGTAAATTAGCATCTACAACGATATTTTAACACATTTTAAAACTAATAGCAAAGGACCATTAAAACTGTGGATAACTTTATCATTGAAAATCTATTTATCTCTTTATTAAAACTTTTATTGCTTTTCTTATTCTCTTCCTTATCAGAATGAAAATGGCTAATATAAAAACAACTATCAAAAACAGTTTCCATGGGAATATCCAAAATTCAATTTCTTCTTCTGTGGTTACATCCTCTATATTAAGCGTTAACAAAGCACGATATTTCCCAAAAAATAGATTTTTTGAAATAATATTTGATAGTGGACTCGGCAATTTTTGAACTATTTTTGGAATTTCTGGACTAATATCCACTGGAATCTGGCGAGTTTTTCCTGGCAAGATCGTTGTTTTTTTAATCTCTGTTTCTCCTATTATCTTCCCACTATTTGATAGAACCACCAACTTTCCAAAAGGTTTGATATGATAAGTATCATTATTTTTAATATGCAAATTAAATTGAAGCTCGCCTGCTTTGACAACAGAAAAAGTCTTTATTGTCTCAGCATAAGCTGTAGAGAATAGACCAGTAATATTGATCACAGAATCTTCAATTCTTTTGAGATGAAACTTTTCTGGAATGCTAAACTCGCTGATAGTCAAAAAATTGTTATCTATTGGCTTCTTTCTATCGCCGATAGAGATTAGAAGTAGTGTTCCTATCTTCTGCACAACACTAACACCACTTTCATCCTGATGAAGATCTCCAGAAGAAAAAACTTTTGGTTCAAAGAAAATTACCGTATAGTATCCTCCATCTTCTGCATTTTCTGGAACAGAGATAGTAAATTTAGTATTTACGGTTTCTTCTGGATCCAAAATAAAATTCGGTTTTTCAATTTCTATCCATTTGCGCGAATTAAATAAAATATCATCTTCTTGGTCAGACTGAAAATCATCATAAAAAACCGCTGTCCCAGAAATCTCTTCCGCGTCAAAATTTGAAACTACCGCCTCCATCGGCATAGCCATTCCTCCTTTATTATATATTTTTATTTTTCCATTATAAACCTCACCTTTTTCAAATTGTAATTCAAATATCTCCGGAGAGATCATTAACCTAACTTGGTCATTGGCTTTCGTTGAAATAGGAGATAGTAATCCTATACTTATGAAATAGAAGCAGATCAACGCGGATATCAACGCGGATTTATGCAGAGATACTTCTCTTGCTTTGTCGTAGATTCTTCGTTTGATTTCTAATTTTTTTGATCCGAAATTTATTAGAAAACCTAATTTATAATTAGAGGCTTTTAGATAGCGCCAAAATTGTTTATCATCTTCTTTTGTAATAAAAGGCTTTACTTTTAATTCAATTAAAATCTTTTCATCAACAATAATATCAGGAATGTATGTTCCTATCTTTTCACCACGATGCATAATATTAATTCGCTTTTGATTTTCAATATTTAATCCTTTGTGTTTTAACTCAGAAACCAAAGCTTTATTTATAATAATTTCTTTAAAAGCTCCTCCAAATTTTTTATATAAGTCAAAACAAGCTCCCCTAATACTATAGGATTCTTTTTCATACAATAAATTTTCTCCGTTTTCCGTTGCCATAATATTTTCCGCGTTTATCTACATATTAACCCGCGTCAATCCGCTTCTACCTATATCCTCCGCGTTTATCCGCTTCTATTTATTAATATTCCGCCGTAATGACGTAGACAATCGTTGTAGAATAAGCTCCTGGTCGTTGAGTATCTAAGGCTGAAATTCTATAAGTTATATCATAATCTTCTCCACTAATAGGACCACCATAATCCATAACCCTGATTGGGCTTGAAGAATCTTCAGAGAATCCAGCAAATGCCGTTCCGTTATTATAACGATTAGCACTTTCAACATCAGCATCGCTAGATGTAAAACCAAATCCACATTGACCGCTACCAATACAAGTCCCTCCCCAAGCAGTAGGAGTAGTATAATTTCCAGGCCAGTTGATAATATTAACTGCTGGAAAATCATTATGCGTCATTTTTTTCGTTTCCCATGCCGTAACTATATATCCATTAGTTGCAGAAGTAGAAACAGTTATTTTGGTCTTGGTTGCAGCAGTATTGGTAAAACTGTTTCCAGAATTCAAATTTGCAAAAGTAATGTCCGTTCCTGAAATTGCCACATCAAGACCAACAATCATTCCAACATACCATGAACCTTGGGTTGGCGGATTATTTACTCCGTCATATTCTTTTGATCCATTGATCGTTCCAGCAGAGGATCTATACCATCCAACTCCTATCGTATCGTCATCAGTAGCATCGTCTGAACAAGCACTTGTTGTACCAGCCAAACAAGAAGTTAAATAGTTCTCTCCATAATCATCATAATAATTATACTGTCCATAACTTGATTGCCAAGCTACATCTAAATTATACTTGTATAGAGTACATCCCGCTCCAGGACAAGTAGCGCTGACTGTCATACTATATTCTCTAACTCTAATCGCACCAGTATTTGTTATTTGAGCATTAATACCATTACTTGGGCCATTACAAGCAGCACCTGTTCCTGTTGTTTGAGAAGCAGCTGAAGCACCCCAACCACTATTATATCTCCAGACCATTAGTGCTGAATTGGCCTCAGAAATTGTGATATCACTGCATCCTGTATCAATATTTATTAGTGTATCAGCAGCGTTAACTGTATGAACACCAGCATACCAATCAACGTTTAATATTCCTCCTGTCACAGAAACTGGTCCTGTTTTGGCATTAAAATATGTCAGAGTTCCAGCTTGAACAGTGGTTTGATTTGGAAGAGCTACAGCTCCATCCTGATATAACCAACTGCCAGAACCATTGAAAGTAATATTATAAAAAGCGTCTCCACCATCAGCAATTGTGTGAGAACCAGACCCGTCAAAAGTCGCCGTTCCAGAGTTATTATTAAAGGTTCCTGAATTAGAAAAGTTTCCAGCCAAAGTAAAAGAAGCTGCTGCTGTACCAATTGGAGAAGTAAAAGTACCAGTATTATTAATGGTTAAGTTTCCATCGATATTCAAAGTGGCAGTAGCAAGATCAGAATTAGTAAAAGTTGCACCAGCAGAAACAATAGCATTGCCAATAATACTAATATTTGGATCATTTGTCACTGCACTAACCGTCACTGCGTCAGACCCATTACCAACAGTAAAATTGCCACTAGTAGTAACAGTTTGAGAAGCAGCTGTTCCCAAGGTATAAGTTGGAGAACCTGCAGTCGGTGCCAGTTCTAAATGATAATATGTTTCTTCTTCAATCTCTGTAGCCGAAGTTCCAGTGAATTTAACTGTGGAGCTTGTACCTTCTCCAAGTCCGGAAGCATTATTGACAATAAATGGCCTGGAACCAGCTGTTCCTGATCCGGAAATTGTCAGCGTATATCCGGAAGAAGCTAATCCCAAAATATCATCAGCTCCAACTGTTATGCTAGTAGCTTGAACTGAAGAAATCAGATTGACTGTCTTTGTCGTACCATCGATCACAACAGTTCCCAGGTCATCAATCGTCGCCGCATTATTCCAGGTCACCGGCGTAGTGGTTCCATCGAAAGTAAATGTTCCAGATCCACTGGTAAAGTTTCCACTGGCTCCAATTGAAAGGTTGCCTTCTAGAGTAATATTATTAGCACCCTGTCCCAGTGTTCCATAGTCAATAGTTAAATTACCATCCACATCCAAAGCGGAACCCAAATCCCAGGTTGCAGTGCCACTCCCAGTGCCCAAAACTAAATTATTAAAGGTGGCAGTTGAGGCACCAGTAGAATTAATTGCCTTTGTATCACTGGTAGCATCAAAAGTAACTGTTGAAGTGGCAGCAGTGAATGTTCCAGAATTTACCCAGCTTCCGGAAACAGTAATAGATTCCGAACCAGTGGCAGTATAAATTCCCGGTATTTTTATGTCATCTACCGTAACATTTCCTCCAGGAGTAAAAGTATCTCCGCCCAAAATATAAAGTTCATGACCATCATTAACAGTAAGTAGATCCGGAGTACTATCGTCAGCAGTGAATTGTATATCATTATCGTTGACAAAATCGAAGCTATTCAGATTATCAATCGTCATCGGACCTCCGTCCTCGTGTCGAATGATTACATGGTTTTGATAGAGATCAGCAGTAATACCAGATGTTGTATCTGCTGCTTTGGTAACTGTGGTGGCATAGACCGAACCGCTTCCGTTCTCGTTGACAAAGATTGTTACTACATCACTGGCGTTACTGATAGTTACATTAGCGATACTGAAAGCTCCGGTATTTGCAACACATTCAGCAGTGTAGGACCCTGCACCATTTACTCGAGCATCAATAGTTAGATTACCAGTGGTTGAACAAAGATAAGCGGTAGAACCTTCATCAGAATAGATAAAGCCGTCGATAGTGATACCAGAACTTGAATCATCCCATTGTAACATTCCAGGATCAGCTTCATTCACTCCATCATCACCATCATTGGCTTCACCATCAAACGCTCCGGTGGAAGTATCAAAATCCCAATGACCAGTATCATTTGCTCCGGTACGATTGACATTGAATTCTGCCCCAGTTCCAGTGTTATCAAAATTCACTCCAGTAATAGTCTTACTTCCTGAACCGATTACAGTTGAAGCTACTGTAATAAAAGCATCTGCTGTCCCAGCCGTACCCACCAAATTGTCAAAATCAGTGTTATCCAGACTAGTCACAGTTGATCCTCCTTGAATGTCAATTCCCAAGGCGCCGTCCAGATAGTCAAAGTCAGTATGTTGAAAATCGATGGTTCCACCACTCAAACAAGATATTTCATAACCATTGGAAGTGCCTTGACGAGAAATTGTAGTTCGGTTTCCAGAAACTCCAACAGCAGCCAAAGTGTCACCAGAGTCAACCGTAACTTTCGCTGCCGGATCAATTCGCACATCCACTTGCCGAGCACTGGCTGCATTATCAAAATCGTTGGCGTAACTCCAATAATCATTAGTATTTACGTGATAATCGCCCCAGATATACAAGTCTCCGGCAACATTAGCATGATCCTGAGAATAAAGTGAACCGGAAGCATCAACTGTATAGGCAGTAGCCGCCGAAGATTCCCACATTCTAATGTCAGTATTGGCACCAATCTGAAGAGTGGCATAGGCTTCAGCATTTTGGGCTTTACTTCCCACCGTATAAGCTGTGCCTGAGTTTAAATATAACGTAGCCGAGGTCCAAGTGGTATTAGAAGTCTCCGCATCAGCAATACTGTAAGTTCCTTGTACCTCGGTTGTCACAGAATTAACTGTGAATCCAGAAGCAGCTGTGTCGGTGATGGTGAAATTGTGAGTGGCCGTCAAATTGTTGGTTTGGATGGTCCAGCCACCGTCACTGTTGTTAAATTGAATATCATAAAAATCTTTAGTTGAGCCTGTTCCACCACTGTCAATCGTTTCTCCAGTATCACCTGAATCAAATAACACTAATCCCGATCGGGCAGTAAATTCATCAGCATTTGACCAGGAACCGCCAACAGTAATTTGATTATTCTCTCCAGAAACCGTATCCAATGCTCCATTGGTAATTGTCACATCATTATCTACATCTAAAGGGTCTTGAACCTGTATGATAATTCCAGTTCCTCCATCAATAACAAGATTATAGAGAGAGAAAGCGCCATCAGTAATCAAAGTGTTAGTACCTGCGCCATCATCAAACTCAACTGTTGACTCGTCCTGAACAAAAGTAGCTGTGGAACTGAGATTAAAATCATTTGCCGTATTCATATACGTTGCATCAGTATCGTTACCAGAGCACTTTCCATCTCCCGAAGCAGAAGTATCTAAAACTCCACTAATTTGAATTCCTCCATTACCAGCATCTAGATCGTACCGACATGTATAAAGACCATCACCAGCACTAACTGTTATAGTATTAGCAGACATATCACTTGTAAGTATGGTATCAGCTGGAGATTGGCCTATTACTACCTCGCCCAATGTAACACCAGCGACTGCATAAAATATTGTTGGGTTATCATTCAAAACAAAATCTGCAGTCAAACTAGGTGTTATACTCCCACCATTAATTTTAAAATTTCCAGTTCCAATATCATCACCAAAGATCATAGTCGGATTGTTTGTGTTCAAATCCAACGCCCCATCTGTTAAGGTAAAATCCGCATTAACTGTCATATTCACCGTAGGTCTAAAAGTGGCGCTACCACCGGCATCGTTAAATACAACTGAATTAAACGCAGAAGCACCAGGATTAATTATTGGCGTTCCGGTAGTAGCGGAAAATGTAACCGTGCCGGTTCCCGCAGCAAAAGAGCCTGAGTTAACCCAATTGCCACCAACATCTATTGAATTATTATTTGAGTCAAGTGTAGCAGAGCTATCTATGGTTACATTATCTACAATTAACGAATCTTGAATGTCAATATGGGTACTCGCAGTAGAAATTTGAATATTCCCCAAATCATTACCGCTAGAAGTTAAATTTTGCGTCGTACCACTATTAAATACCATCGTAGATCCCGATACTTTACCAAAGTTACCGCTTGCGCCTATACTTAATGCTCCTGTGATATTGACATTATTAGTACCATTCTGTGTTAAAGTACCGTAATCTATTGAAAGATTACCACTTATATCTAATGTAGAACCAAGCGTCCAGTTTGCAGTACCTGACCCTAAACCAAAAGTAAGTGCATTAAAACCAGCAACTGTAGCTCCTGTAGAATCTATTGATTCTGTACCTGAAATAGCATCAAAAGTTACTGTTGAGCTAGCGGCAGTAAAGGTACCAGAGTTAACCCAACTTCCGGAAACAGTGATTGATTCCGAACCAGTAGCTGTATAAGTACCAACTATCTTAATATCATCCACCGTAACATTACCGCCTGGAGTGAAAGTGTCTCCTGTCAAGACATAAAATTCTTGGCCATCATCAACGACCAAAGTGTCAGGAGTACCACTAGTAGCAGTAAAAAAAACATTCTCATTATTGCCTTTATCATAATTATCCATATCATCAATAGTAAGTACCCCACCATTATCATGTCTAGCAATTACATGGTTTGTGTAAAGATCAAGACCAGTTAAATTATTTCCGTCAGATTCCGTTACTGTCACTGCTTTTTCCGATTCGCCATCAATATAGACAGTAACAATATCTCCGGCACTAGCACTTACTCCAGTGAAAGAAAATGATCCATTAGACGGGCTATTAGAGCACTCTACCGTATCTGCACCAGTTCCATTGACTTTTAACGAAACCGTCCGACTAGTAGTACAGTCTAAACCAGTCGTTCCCTCGTTAGTAAAAATACGACCAGAAAAATCAGGAGAAACTGCAACAGGAGCATTTACTACACAGCCGAGAGTGGAACTAACATCAGCAGTGGCAATTAGATGATTAGCAGTAGCAATTGTTTCACTTGTTGTTGTTGCAGCGTCTCTTATTGTCACAGTACCTGACATAGGCGACAAAGGTGTTGTGCTAACTTCTGTCCAACCGGTAGCAGCACTAGAAAAAGGCTCTACATTAACACCACAAAAGACAACCACCCTTCCATCTGCTGTGCTTGTACTCCATGAAGGTGTAGGAACATTAGTAGAAGCAGGATCAGCACCACCTATTCCCGAAACTGAATCAATTGGATTAGAAGAATCAAATTCTCCTGCTGGAACTTTAATAACCTTACCAATCCACTCTTCATCCTTATAAATTGTCCACATTTGTGTTCCCGCACTTCTTGCCTCGGTTCCCACAAACCACATACCTGCAACTCCAGGACTATCTCTATGACCAGAGTCTCCCGAACCAATGATTGTTCTTGTTTCTCCATTAGGTCCAGTAGTTGCAGGTGTAATAGCGTCATCATCATCACACGTCATAAACATAATTATTAGATCTCCTGCTACATAAGCCGAATAGCCGATATAAGGCTCTCCTGTCGTTGCACCACTTGAGCTTGTAACATCCCCCGCTTCAATCACCGGCGCGTCCGACGCAATCTGCCATTGGCGAATTTCTTCAAAAACCAATTTGGGTTCGTTCCCTATTGTTTTGTCTGTATTATATTTATTTACAGCCAACACAAAACCTCCAGCAATTGCTAGAATAGAGAAGATTATGATTAGTTTTTTAATGCGAGAACTGGTTTGCAACCAGTTCTTTTTGTTTTGAAGATTCATAAATATTAAAAATCCAAATTATTTGGGTTACAGTAAAAATGTTGTTTGTATGTTTTTTATGTTTATGAGAAATATCTGGTTCAGGTCAAAGACACTGAACCAACAATTAGAAACTGTGATCAATTTATTTCAAGAAGTAAATTTCCAAACAATTTTAGAAACTTGCTTCTTGGGGTTTTCATGAAAACCCCAAGAAAATATTTCTATTCCAATAATTCAATAATACCATCTGTACCAGTAACAGTAGTGATAATTTCTCCCGAAGCATAATCACTGATCAGATGAGGTGTAAATCGTTCCACTTTTTCAATAAATTTATTTAAGACAGTTATCGCTTTTCCATGCCTTCCTTCTCTAATTAGTTTTTGTGCTCTTTTGAGATGTACTTTTAAAAAGTAAGTAGAAGAAGATATTCTTCCCCCATTAACTTCAACTCCAATTTCTCCACCATCAGAATAACCGTCAATCGCAGATAATAATGTATCGATACCACTCGCCGCTACATTCATTGCAATTATAAATTCCGAAAAATGATCAACAGAAAGAGTTAATATATTAAGTGTCGTATCTACTATCGCTCCCTGAGCCTCCCATAAAGATGTTTCTGTATTGTAATAATAGATATCCAAATTATTCTCTTCTTCTAATGTCATTTCCGTGTCATCATAATTGAAAGTCAGTGTTACTGGAGAAGAAAATTCGGTTCCTTCTGGTCCGAAATCATAAATATAATCTACAGGCTCTGCTCCTTGCACCTGAAAACTTCCTGTATCTTCACCAGTTTCAATAGTAACATCTGTATCACTAGATAAAGCATCTGCTGGAATTGTCACTTCAACAGTATCAGCTGTGTTAGTTACCGTTCCTCCAGCTGTAGCAACAACGGTTTCAGAAGCGTCATAAGGAGTAGTTTCTTCCGTTCCTAAACTATTTGTTGGTTCTGTCACAGTATATTGTCTTTTTTCATAATTCGCTTTAATTTCACCAACAGTTAAAGCTCTTTTAGAAAGCCTAAGTTCATCAAGTTGTCCAACAAAGAAATCTTCCTGAAAATATTGCCCGAAAGTCAAGGGTGCTTCATTGTCAACATTACTTAATGTTGAATTGTCGACTTCTTTTCTAAATTCCCCATCAACATAAATTTTAATTTTTGTGCCTTCGCGCAATGCCGTAAAATAATGCCAACTATCATCAACAAATAGTTCTTCATTACCATAAATTATTGATCCGCCATCCGGACTTTCTACCACAAAGTTCAAAGAATAATATGGCCTCCTATCAATGTATAAACCAATACTACCTACACCTTCTTCACTTTCTTTATCCATTATAGTTAAATCGTATAAATCATTTATACCATCCATCCCTATTTTCATCCACCCTTCAAATGTAAAATTACTAGTTCCAAGATTCAGACTATCATTATGTAATATCTCAACAAAGTCTCCAGAATAATCATCTGCTGCTGGATCAAAATTCAAGGCACTACCAGTTGAAAAAGGTGAATCAGATGTCCAGCTATCAGTTCTGGGAGTTACAGTAACGTTTTCTCCTTTAACCGATTCATATCTAAGCATAGTTCCATCATTTTCATTTACAGAAGAATCCGTAACATCCGATCCTTCTCCCTCATCAAAATGCCAAAGTCCAACAGTGTCATCATCCGTTCCCAGCTTTTGCATCGTGTCATCAAAACTGCTCAGCGAAGTAGTTGCAACAGAGTTTCCATAATATAAATAAATAGTAGTTGAACTTGAAGCTAAAACAGACGGAACTTTGACCCAAATCTTTGAATCGCCACTTGTATTCCATTCTTTGATCCAATAGGAAATTTCCGTTAATTCATCTGAGCCTGTAAATCTCAGATCAGATCCGTCTACATTTGCTTTTCCATAATCAAAATTTCCTGAATTTAAAGTAACCAAAACTTGATAATCAGTCAAAGCAACACTACTGCCTGTATTATCAACAGTGATCGCCTTCCTGTTTCCCCAATCAGGACTATACCAGTCAGAAGCTTCTGCTTTATTGTCTGCCGAACATAGTCCCGATCCCCCTAAAATTAATAATAAAAGTGTTATTACTTTTGTTATTGTTTTGTTTTTCATAAATTATTTTTTAATAAATAAATTAATATTTTATAATCTCGAATCGACCTTTATATTTTCGAGAAAAAAATAGTTTTTATTCATAAAACCCCAAAGGCCCTAACAAATGCAGATCAGGACTCACATCAGGCGCATCAAACTTATATCTTATTTCCAACTCATCATTTTGTTTCAAATCAAGATCGTGCCATCTTAATAGTTTAACATCGCTATCTTCCCCGTCCTGTGAAATAAATTGTCCATCATAAATTTCAAATTTCCCTGACTCTTGATTCTTAATTCTTAATTCCTGATTCATAATCTTAAATGAAGTTGGGACTTTTTCCTGAATAAAACCGACAAAATCTTCATTGACTTTAATCTTCAAAATCATCTCATAATCCGCTGGCGGATAAATTCTTGATGGACCGATTCTTTCCACTTCAAAAGGAACAGAGTCGCGAACTTCGAAAGCATCCGTTATTTCATAGCCATTATCAAGATTAGTCAGTTTCATTTCACAGACTCCTACCTCTCCGACTGTATAATAAGCAAAATAATCTGGTACATCAGTCACATTGTTTCCACTACATCTTCCACTATACAAAATCGTCCCATCTTCAGTAGACAAGATTGTCTCATTGCTTGATACTTGATACTTGATACTTAATACTAAATTAGCATCACATATCGTATGTCCATCATTTCTCAAAGCTCCCATCTGCAAATATGCTTCCTCACCTGATAGATAAATTGACTTGTTAACATTAATCGCCAAAACTCCCCAGGTAAAATCTTGTTCAAATACTCGCGTTTTCCCGTCTTCCTTAACTTTTAAAATGATTTTATAAAGTCCGGGTTTGAATTTTTTATCATTCTCTAGCTTTATTGAAATTTCACCGTCATCACCTAAAACAAAAACTTCAGAAAAACTGCCAAATTCTTCAGATGGAATTTGAAAAGTTTTTCCGTTTAAATCTATGATTTCAGCAGTTAAATTTATACCATCCCAACGATCAACAAAACCGAAAACTTCGCCTAATGAGATCAAAAACTTTTCTTTTTCTTTTTCATATTTAAATTCAAATTCTAACCCTTCGTTTATTCTAAAATCTTTTTTATGTGATAAAATTTCTATTTTTTCTTCTCCATCAATCTCTTCACTAATCTCTTCATCGTCTTCATTCGTTTTTTCTGATTCAGTTTCCAGCCACAGAGCATCAAGAAAGAAAGGAACATAATTTTCTTCGCTATTATTCGTCAGATATGAAAATCTTACTTTAATATCTTCAACATCATTCCAGTCTAAAATTGCATTACTGCCAGAATCAGATAAGTCAAAAACATCAGCATAAAAATATCCGCCATTATTTTTGTTTGAATGATCTTTGTCTAAAACAAGTTCTAATGCTGTATCCCAATTCTGATCATTCAATGACCAAGAAACAATAATTTCATCATCTTCATTTTTTTCTCCAGAGCTTGCGAATGAAAAGCCGATTCTGATCTTTTTAAGCTCTCCATTACTCTTTAAAACAGAAAAATCAGAATAAATAGCTTCAAGCTCTTTGGTAAAAATAGCCTGAGACTCTTCATTTTCTTTGTTTTCTTTGTTTTCCGAAAATAGATTTCCATCAACATCAGGAATAATTATTATTCCTGAATAATCTTCAAACTTTTCTTCTGAATTTTCTTCGTCTTTATCTTCATCTTGATCATCTTCATTCGTTTCTTCTGTTGGCTCCATACTCTGTGTGGAGCCTTCTTGTGATTCAAAATCATCCGCTGATTCAATGTTTTCAGTTAACTCAACATCTTCATCTATCGAATCAACGTCTTCGGATATTGGTTCAGTGTCTTCGTTTGTTGATTCAATGCCTACGACCGTTGGTTCAGTATCTCCGAGGTGAACCACCTCTTCTGCTTTTGCCTCTAGCACAGAGAAAATCTGCTTTGTCTTTTCAAAAAAACTAAATTCTTCGTTTGGTTCTTCCGCTGGCTCTGTTGGTTCTGTTGGCTCCATACTCTGTGTAGAGCCTTCTTGTGGCTCCTCTGGTTCAACTTCTACTAGCTCCTCTACTGGTTCAGTGTCTTCTTCTGTTGATTCAACATCTTCTTCTATCGGTTCAGTATCTCCAAGTATTGGTTCAGTATCTATGACTGTTGGTTCAGTGTCTCTGATCTGAACCTCTTCTTCAGTCTCCCCATTTGGTAAAGCAATATCATTATCTGAAGATTCTTCTTCAAATCCGGCAATACCAGTAGAATTATCAAAATTGAATTCTGAAATATCTGCCATATTAGAAAGATCTCTTTCTAAACCATTTTCCTTTTTTTGCCAATTTCCTTTATATTCTGCAGGATATATTTCTGTAGTTTCAATTTTAGGAGAAAATCCTATGATCAATGTCCCTCCTAGAAGAGCTACTCCTAAAACCAAAATAGCAAAACCATATTTCGAAGTTTTTAAAAATAGACACAAAGCTTTCGCCCAAATTGAAACTTTTTTCTCCATTTTTTCAACAACAAATAAGCCCTTCTTGATAGCTGGAGGAATAATATCATAAATTATTTTTGATTCTTTTTTTTCCTTCATTTCTGTACTTATTCTTTTTTTATTATACCCTAAAAACAAGAAAAATAAAAGTAAAATCTTTTGAAATTTTACGAAAAGACGTAGCACTGCTACGTCTCTACGATATTTTAAATTTTAAGTTATACGTTTCGCGTTATACGCTTTAATCCGGTAAAACAGAGATTATTTCCGCAATTTTCGGATGCTGGGCAAGAAATCTATATTCAAGCATTTTCATAATGATCACAATGTGCTGAAGTTCAACGTCAGCTTTGTTGGGATGAGCAAAAAGACCAGTGATCTCTTTGCCTAAATCGCTTAAATATTCAGGCATTGTCTCTGAATTAATTTTTTCTTTCAATTCTGAGATAATTTTATCAAGCTCATTCTTATCAAGCCAAACTCCATGGCAATCCAAACAGATATCAACCATAACATCTGTGTTTCCATATTTTATCTTAAAAAGAGGTTTCCCGTCTTTTGGACAGTTGACTGATCTTCCACTAACCATTAATTTACTTCCATCTTCCCATAGGTCAAAATCAAGCCAGCTCAAATTTTTATCGCGACTATCACGAGTAACTTTTAGCTCGTCCTTATCGAACCATAATCCTCCGCAATATTTGCATCTATCAATTTTAACATCATTAATTTCTATTTCTTTTAGATCTTCTAATCTACACTTTGGACATTTCATAAAAATATTTTTATTAAATTAATACAAACCATATTCCCCTGATAATAATAGTTTAATAAACCATTATTGGCAACATACGTACAAAAAGTTAAAAGTTATAAAGTTATATCCAAATATTTTCTCTTTTTTAATTCTTCTGGCATATATTCTTGATCTTCTTTATATTCAAAATCTGGAGAATATTTATAACCTTTTCCATAATCCAAATTTTTCATTAGTTTTGTGGACGCATTTCTAATATTAAGCGGGACTGGCAAGTTTCCAAATTTTTTAACATCATCAGATGCTTTGTTATACGCCCGATAAAGATCATTGCTCTTTTTACTCTTTGCCATATAGACAACTGCTTGAGCAAGATTAACGTTACATTCTGGATATCCAATAAAATGACAAGCTTGATATGCGCAAACTGCTTGATCAAGCGCAAATGAATTTGCAATTCCAATATCCTCAGATGCAAAACGAATCAAACGCCGCGCGATATAGAGAGGATTTTCTCCTCCCTCAAGCATTCTAGCAAGCCAATAAAGCGCTGCATCTGCATCTCCTCCACGCATTGACTTATGAAGTGCGGAGATTATATTATAATGTTCCTCTCCATTTTTATCATAAGAAAGTGATTTTTGAAGAGCCTCTTCAAGAATTTTCTTATCTATTTTTTTATTTATGTCACTGGCAAATTCCAAAGCATTGAGTGCCACTCTTGCATCACCATCAGACATCTCAGAGAGAAATTTTAGATCTTTTTTACTTATCTCAATTTTCAGATTTCCTAGTCCTCTTTCTTTATCTTTCAACGTAATTTGCAAAATTTCAACAATGTTCTCTGTGGAAAGTTTTTCTAACACAAAAACTCGCGATCTAGAAAGTACAGCATTATTCACTTCAAAACTTGGATTTTCAGTTGTAGCTCCAATCAAGATTATAGTACCATTTTCAATATACGGCAAAAGCGTATCTTGTTGTGATTTATTAAATCTATGAATCTCATCAATGAACATAATCGTCTTTTTCTCGTCTTTTTTAAATTCTTGCGCTTTTTTGATCTTCTCTCTAATATCTTTAACCCCACTTGTCGTAGCGCTTAACTTTAAAAACTCGCCTTTCGTAACTCTGGCAATAACTGAAGCAATAGTAGTTTTTCCAGATCCTGGAGGACCCCAAAAGATCATTGAAGGAATATTATCAGTCTCAACAGCTTTTCTCAGTATTCTCCCCTGTCCCAAAAGTTTTTCCTGCCCAATAAAATCTCCCAACGTCTTCGGACGCATTCTATCTGCTAGAGGAATTTTATTGGTTTGAGTCATTTCTTTAATTTTTATATATCTGTAATTTATAAATCATTTATTCAATAAAATATTTTTCTAGGTCTTTGCGCTTTCCTGATTCTTTAATTACCATATCAACATATTTACTATACTCCTTTACATCTTTAAACTGCGATAAAATAATTTTTCTATTGCACAAAGTTCCATTTCTTTTGTCTAAATAATCAAGATAGCTACACCATTTATAATTTTTAGCTTTAGAAATCTTATGTATTTCAATATTACCATTTATATAACCTGAAAGCCATAAAAGATATTCATTATTATTAATATGGATTGACTTAAATGGACCTTGAAAGAGTGAGCCAGAACGATCATATTTTTGATTAAAGTATGATGAATAGCCAGTACCTACCTTATGCATAAATTTCGAAACACCATCGTTTGTTAATTGTTCCAAAATAAAATGGTAATGATTTGGATTGAGGCAATAACAAATGACTTCCGTAAGAAAAGATAGTTTGAGTAGAGGCTTAGCCTCCAAATTGGAGGCTAAGCCTCTACTCAAACTATCTTTTTCGTTTTTATCTTTTAAATATTTTCTATAAAATCCTCCAGTACTTTCAATGTTATTTAATTCTCTTATACTTTCTAAAAATCTTAGATAATCCTCTTTATCGCAAAAAACATCACGTTTATCCACCCCGCGATTATAAATATGATAATATTCATTATTTTCAAATTTTATATTTCGCATGATCAATATCAATGATCTAAATTAACGAAAAAGCTTTTTGTTGATAATTTCTTGCATTCTTTGACTTTTAAATATAATTGAAATAAATCCAAACGCCACATTTCTGAATATACCAAGACTATCAAAAAAGTTCAAGATCATTGCATGTTTATTAACAACTTTAATAATCTTTCTAATCTCTTTAGAATCATAATCATCATCTAAAACAGATTTGGCAACTTCTTCCCCTGAAATTAAAGCTGAATGGATGCCTTCACCAGTCAATCCTGAAACAAGTCCCGCCGACTCCCCTGCTAAGAAAATATTTCCGAATTTATATCCTTGGTAATCATAATTAATCGTATAAGCCTGAAATTCTCCTTTTGAAACATCTATATTGCTTTTTTCAAGCCATAAATTAAAGTTTTCTCGAAGTTTTTTTGCTGTTACCATATTCGTGTTACATCCGCACCCGATCGAAACAAAATCTTTCCTTGGAAAGATCCAGGCATACCAAGATCTAAATAATTTTGAATCAATGAAAAACTCCAATTTTTTATATTCATCACTTGGGATAATATATTGGATCGCTATACAAAACTTTTCGGTTTTTAATCCTAAATATTTTCTAACGATTGAGTTTGCTCCATCTGCCCCAATTAGATGTTTAAAACCGATTTTTTCATTTGCACCTATAATAATATGATCCTTGTTAATTTCAGTAACTCTTGTATTTGTTCTAATTTTCACTTTGTTTGTGTCAATTTTGCTAAGTTGCCACTGACCAAACTTTTCTCGATCAATCGTATAGAGAAATTCATTATCCGCCTTTACTTCATCGCAAAGAAAAGGAAAATGAATCATCATTGATCTATATTTCTTTTCTAAAAGATCATCGGGAATATTGAATCTTTCTAGATCAATATTTGGTAATCCTCCACCACAAACTTTCGGACCAACAACTTTGTTTTTTTCAAGCAACAAAACAGTTTTATCTGATCTTGCCAGTTTCTCAGCACATCTCAATCCTGCAGGACCAGCACCAATAATTATTACATCATAATTCTCCATAAATTTATATTTTTATTTTATTAAATTAAGATTTATAATAGGATCATAAAAATTACATTAATTTATTTTATTATACAATAAAAAAACAAACTAAGACATAGCTTGTTCTAATTTTTATCTAAAAAATAACCATTGAATTATTCATCCACCTCAGAAAAAGCTTCTCCATATCTTGCCTTTATCTTTTCCGTGCTTTTCTTAACAAATACAGGATATCTATTATAACACAACTCATGCAATTCTTTTTTTTCTGCATCTGATAATCTTCCTAATAATTTTTTATTTAAAAGATTTGTTATTATCTTTGACTCTTCTTTAGCTCTCTTCTGCATTACTTTTTTTTTGGGTTTGTTTAAAAATTTGCTTATATCCATAATATTATAAAAAAATAAATATATACTACAATTATTATAATCTCTTATACAAATATAAACAAGACCTATTATCAACAATCAATAACATCTAAATTATCTGGTAAATAAGTTAATTTCATTCTACCATATAAATACTGATCAATTTATAATATAATAATCAACAATCTCATTGAATTTATTAAAAACAAACTTTCCTCTAAAGCTTCTTTCATCTAAAAGCATCGGCAACCAATACTTATCATCAGACCACATTTGATTATATGGTATTTCATCTACATGGAACCATTTCGGTCTCATTTCTTCGCTTTCTACTGGACTTCCTTTAAATTCTTCTACACAAAATATATGAACTTCCATATTTCCAGAACCATCTTGATATATAAATTCAAGAATTCCTAACTTGTTCATTCTGCTGATCTTGATCCCAGATTCTTCCTTCATTTCTCTGATCGCTCCCTGCTCAATCGTTTCTCCTTTTTCAACTTTTCCTCCAAACCCATTCCACTTCCCTTCCCCATACCCACGTTTTTTCATTCCAAGTAAAATTTTTGGATGTTGGTGGATAATGCAAAGTGTCAGGATTTTCTTGTTCATATTTATTCCTTAGGATAAGACAGAAACATTCCAATTATTGCCAAAACGCTAAATAAGATCAGATGATCAAAATTTCCATTCAATAAAAAAAGGATTAATCCATAAATCGCCATTGCTTCTGCTATGCCATATTTAATCACAAATAGATCTCCATCATTTTGTGGCGGTAATTCTGCAAGACTAAACTTTCTTTTCGGATTCCACTTAAGCAAAATAATAAGCTGAATTATAGAAAAAAACAAAAATACATAAAACAGTATTAAAATCGTCTCTCCGTCCAGTCCAGCAAATCCTTCTCCTTTTTCAAAAAATTCTCCAGATTGCGAAATTATTACTGCCACAGCATTATAAATAAAAATTGCGCTAAGAAATGCAAAGAAAAGAAGTTTTTCATTTAGCGGTTTTTCTGACGATTGATTATTGGAATGATAGTTCATCTGAAATACTTAAACAATTTATTTATGTTTTAGAACATCCTTTTTTATTTTCTTAAGTTCATCTTTATTATCAATTAATTCACCTTTATGCAATTTATGCAAAAGAGGAAAAACTCCACAATCCTTACACTTTCCCCAATCACACTTTCCTTTATTTTTCTTGGACAATTTTTTGCAAAGCTCAATTTCCTTTTCAAAAACACTTTTCTTTAGGACATATTTCTTACGCCCAGCATCACAAGCTATTTTTTTGTTTGACATAAATTTTAATTTTAATTGTATTATTTTAATATTTTAATTATCTCATTTTAAAGCAACTAATGCAATAAATAATTTTTACCATCTACCAAATTTCAACTATTTCGTTTGCATCAGGAGGTACGATTTTAATCACTTTATCAAAATTAATAAAATCTACTGTAATATCCATTGCACCTTTTTCGTAATTGTCAAAAACAATTTCTAATCTTTCTTGAATTGGATTAAAATTATCTTTATCTAAACTGATTTCACCCTTAATTTGACTAATTTTCTTATAATCCCTATCAGCTAGAATAAAATATTTTAAATCAACATCAAAAGTTATTTTAATTTCTGATTCAGTGGTTTCAATAATTTTAGGATTTTTATAAAACCTCAAATAATTAATATAATGCATGGGATTGCTCCATTGCAATGTTTCGTCTAAACAAGGACTATCAAACTCATCAGCATCACAATCTCTTACAAGAAATTTAGAACCATACTTATCATACGCTTTATCTTTATAAATTATGACCTCCATATCAATATAATCTTTCATCTCCCAAAATTTAATTCCTATGCCAACTTTTTCGTCATATATTTTTTCAGGAATTACCGATAGAGTAATTTCTTTATCATCTCTTTTGATCAGAAGAGAGACCAGAATATTTTCTTTAGACTGAATATAATCCACAAAATCAGATGCATTATCCATCTTCTCATTATCAATAGCAATTATTTGATCTTTATACTTTACACCCGCTTTTTCTGCTGGAGTGTCTGACAATACTTCCGCTACCACTATATCCTCTTTATCTGAATATATATCGCTTATTCCTGACACACCCTTTATATAGAAATGACCTTTAGGAAAAGAAAATGAAATATCACCTTTAGAAGCAATATCAGATACGCATATATCTTTCCCCACAAGAGCTCTTGCTTCAATTTGAAAACCTTCACTTGCAAAAATTTTGTCAATCACTGTTTTCATTAAACTTCCCGCTTCATCCTTTCCTTCTCTATCAATAGATCTATCGTTTTGAAATTTTTCAAATGAACTTACATAATTCTGTTTGTCATTTTGAAAATTGTTGAGTAAGTTTGTATGATCTTGCGATCCTTGCCACCAATAAAATAAAAGCAACGAGCTAACTGAGATTATCAATATAATACCAATTATACTTTTTTTAGTTTTACGAAACAAAACAACCATAAATATTATTAAGATTATTAATATTAAGAAAAACAATACTTTCATAAATAATTCAGATTAATAATATTAATCAATACTTTTATTTTGCACAACAGCTCCACAACCCTATCGGGACAATGGAGCCAACAATAACTATTTAGGAAATCCACCTAGCCCCCTTTGTCGAAGGGGGAATAACACACCCCAACCCCTCTCAAGGGGGAAATTTCCTAATTTCCAGTTTCTATTTCTTCCCTTTCTTTCCCAAATAGATCATCGTCTTCAAAACTGTATCAGGTGTTAAAGATATACTATCAATTCCTTCTTTGACAACAAATTCTGCAAATTCTGGAAAATCAGATGGAGCTTGTCCACAAATACCAACTTTTCTTTTTCGCTTGTGAGCACCTTTAATCAATTGTCTGATTAGAATTTTTACTGCTTCATTCTTTTCATTAGCAATATGAGATAGATTTCCATTATCGCGATCAATTCCCATTGTCAATTGAGTTAGATCATTGCTTCCAATTGAAAAACCATCAAAGATCTTTGCAAACTCATCAACCAAAATTATATTTGATGGAATTTCCGCCATTACATAAACTCGCAGTTTATTCTTCCCTCTCTCAAGTCCAGCTTCTTTCATAACTTGCAGAACTTTTTTACCTTCTTCCACCGTTCGACAGAATGGGACCATTACAATGACATTAGTCAGTCCAAATTCTTCACGGACTTTTTTAATCGCTTGGCATTCTAATTTAAAAGCGTCTCTGTATTTATCATCATAATATCTGGAAGCGCCTCGCCAACCGATCATTGGATTTTCCTCTTTTGGTTCAAAATATGTTCCACCGATCAAATTCGCATATTCATTCGTTTTAAAATCAGAAAATCTCACAATTACATCGTTTGGATAAAAGGCTGCTCCTAGTTTTCCAATTCCCTGAGCAAGTTTATCAACAAAGAATTCAGTTTTTGTTTTATATCCAGCTGTGATCTTATTTATCTTGTTAATAGTTTGCCTGTCAATTTTTACTTCTCTTGTTTTCTTGTCCATTGCCATCAAAGCCAAAGGATGAACTTTAATACTGTTGTTGATAATAAATTCTTCTCTTGCCAGACCAACTCCATCATTTGGAATAAAAGATTGAGTAAAAGCTTGTTCAGGTTCTGCCAAATTCATCATAATTTTCACTTTCGGTTTTTTAAGCTTTCCAATATTCGTTTTCTTGACCTCAAAATCAAGAAGTCCTTCATATATATAGCCTTCTTCTCCTTCAGCACAACTTACTGTAACATCTTTTCCATTTTTAATTACCTGTGTCGCAATTCTTGTTCCAACCACACATGGAATTCCAAGTTCACGAGAAACAATTGCCGCATGACATGTTCTTCCTCCAGAATTTGTAACGATTGCTGAAGCAATTTTCATAATTGGCTCCCAGTCTGGATCAGTCATTTCCGTCACCAAAACCTCACCTTTTTTAAAACTTTCAATTCCGCTTACATCCTTAATGGCATGAACTTTTCCTTTTCCGATCTTATACCCCACACTAGCACCAGAGCAAAGAATTCTGCTTTTCTTACCAATTATATATTCTTCTAGAACATTTACATCCCGCATACTTTGAGCAGTTTCAGGACGAGCCTGGACAATGAATAATTTTCCAGTTACTCCATCTTTCGCCCATTCCATATCCATTGGTCTTTTATAATGCTCCTCAATAATTGTCGCCCACTCAGCAAGTTTTATAATCTCTGCATCTGTGATACAAAATTTCTTCCGATCCTCAATTGAAACTGAAACATTTTTAATAGGAGACTTTCCTTCAGTGCTATAAATTAGTCTTAGAGCTTTTGACCCAAGAGTTTTTTCTACAATCGGCTTAAATCCTTTTTTGAGCGTTGGTTGGAAAACATAGAATTCATCAGGTGTAATTTTCCCCTGAACAATGTTCTCACCAAGTCCATAAGCTGCATTTATTAAAACTGCATCACGAAATCCAGATTCAGTGTCAATTGAGAACATCACTCCACTAATTGCTCTGTCAGAACGAACCATTTTTTGAATTCCAACTGAAAGCGCGATCGTGAAATGATCAAATCCCTTATCTTCACGATATGAGATCGCACGATTCGTAAAAAGCGAAGCAATACACTGTCTTGTTGCATATAGAACATTATGAATTCCTTTGATATTCAAATAGGTGTCCTGTTGTCCTGCAAAAGATGCATCTGGCAAATCCTCTGCTGTAGCGCTGCTTCGAACTGCAGTGTCAACATTTTTACCATATTGTTTCTCCATTTCCAAATAAGCTGTAGCAATTTCTTGGTTCAAATCTTCTGGAAGTTCTGCTGACATAATTGCATGGCGAACCTTTTCTCCACGATCAGAAAGATTTCTCATATTACTAGTATCAAGATCGCTAAGAATCTCTTTGATCTGTATCATCAAGCCAGAATCTTTCATAAAGTGACGATAAGCATAAGCGCTCAAGGCAAAACCATTAGGAATGTTAACCTTTTTCTTAGTTAGCTTTTGATACATTTCTCCTAGAGATGCATTCTTCCCACCAACAAGATCAACGTCTTTATTAGTTACTTCGTTATACCATAGAATATTCTTTTGTTTTCTGTTTTTCATTTTGTTTTATTAATGTTTTAAAATTGATTTATTATGGTTTTATTATAGCATAAATTGATTTATTTAGAAAACAATTTTAGCTCTAAGCCTATTTAAAACAGTTCTCGCGACAAAAAATAACGGACAACTTCGTTGGCTCCATTCTCCTGAGTGGAGCTTTTTGTCTAAACAATAAACTGTACCTACCTCTGATTACTGGTTGATTATCAATAGGATTATTCCGTGCGATTTAACAACAGGCTCCAGTCAGAAGACTGGAACCAACAATTGATACTATTGAAACTTAAAAACAAAAAGAATCCCTAGGACTCGGGACAAAACAGTTCTTATGATTAATGAAAAACATATTCCTTAATTCAGAAACTTCAAATAATTTTCTTTATTTATTATTTTAAAATCCGCATTTTTGTAAGTGTCTAAAAACTCTTGAGGAATTTTTGTTCTTTTCTTGTTCCATTTAAATTCAAAAGCAGATAATTTTCCGCCTTGCTCTTCAATGTAATCAATTTCTTTTTGGCTATATGTTCGCCAAAAATATTGGTTTGGTGATAAATCTTTTCTTTGATTAGCTTTTATTCTTTCTGTAATACAAAAATTCTCCCATAGCGCGCCAACATCAGACCTTAGATCAAGAGAATTGAAATTGCGAATCAAAGCATTGCGAATTCCACAATCATAAAAATATATTTTACGACTTTTTTTAATTTCTGTTCTCAAATTTCGCGAAAAAGCTGGCAAACGAAAAATCACAAAAGCTCTTTCTAGCAAAATAATATATCTTTCTACTGTTTCGATAGATACACCCAGACTATTAGATAATTCATCTAACGAAACTTCATTGCCTAACTGCAAAGCAAGCATTTGCACCAACTTAGTCAAAACTTCAGGATTACGCACTTCTTGAAAAGTAAAAATATCTTTGAAAAGATAGTTATTGGCAATTAAAGAAACTTGTTTTTGCGCTTCTTGTTCTCCTAATTTTGTAATTTCTGGATATAATCCTATTCGCAGAAACCTTTCCAGTAAACGATTAACTTCTGTTTCTGAATAAATTTGCTTCAATTCAAAAAAAGAAAAAGGATATAATTGATAAGAATAAAAACGCCCTGTTAAAGGTTCGTTGATAATATTAGATAATTCAAAACTAGACGATCCAGTAGCAATAATTTGCATTTCTGGATAATTATCAATCAATAATTTTAATTTTATACCAATATCTCTAATTTTTTGAGCCTCATCCAAAATAATCAGTTTTTTTTCGCCAAAAAAATTCTTTAAAGCAGTTGAAGTTCCAGCTGACAATCCTTCGATTACATCACTTTCTTCACAATTATAATATTCTGCCTTTTCTGAATATTTTTTAAAAATTTGATTTACCAAAGTGGTTTTTCCTACTTGTCGCGCGCCATAAACAATAATAACCTTTTGTTTCCAAAGATCTTTTTCAATTTTTTCCTGTATTTCTCTTTTTATTAACATAATTTTACTAAATTACTCTATTATACCTTATTATTTTAGCATAATTACTAAGGTTTGTCAATACCAAACACTTTGTCCTTATTACAAAATATTTTAAAATTGATTAAAATTAGTTAAAATATTATTTTGGACACATAAAGGAATACTCATTGTTTCTATAGATACTGCCATATTTTTTACTTTATAGAAATATTCCAAATGATAATTACTGCAATAAAAAAATGGTATTAAAAAAGTTATTGGAAATATTATTAGCAAAAGTATATATAATTCTTTAATATTAAATACTGATCGTAAATACAAAAAAATACTATAAGTATGGGACCATAAAAAAATAAAAGAATATCATTTGATAATAAAATACAAATAAGAATTATAGCACTTATTAAAAATTTAATGATATTGTTTTTAATCTTTAATTTTGACTTTATAGTAAAATAACGAACTATCTCAAATATTATAATAAAAATAATAACTCTTTTATATTAGTATCAACAAGTACTGAAGTTATATTTTCAAACAGATCAGGTTTCTCGTATCCAACAAGAAAACCACTATTCTTGTCATAGAAAAACCTATTATCTCCAGCATTAATATAATATGTATCAAAATCTTTAAATTGAGATTCGCCAGTTATTTTTAGATTACCAAAAAATATTTCCCCTGTTTTTAAATTTGGTGGACCAAACAAATTAGTATGATTTGCCATATAAGATTTCAAGAATTTTAGTTCGTGATTTTTAGCTAAAGTCGCATTAAGTGAATATTCTTCGCTTAATTCACCGCTAGGTTTAACGATAATAGAATATGATCCCATATCTAATTCCGTTCCATCTGATTCTACAATTTTTAATGATTTTCTAATCTCAAATTCTTTCCCTCTTTTATTTATTGTAAATTTTTCAATCAACAGACTGCCAGAATCAGCAATACTTTCAAACACAAGATATTGCCCATGCTCTAGCGAAGTATCGCTATAATCAATTTTATCATCATTATTAAACACGCCTACATAAATACAAATGAACAATAAAAACACAACTCCTAAGATTATTTTAAAAAATATTTTTTTACCCATTTTTTTAGTTAATGTTTTAAAATATTTATGTTTTTATTATAGTATAAAATTAGAAAAATGGCGATAAGAGCAAAACAAGCCTCTAAGAAACTACATAGGATATTAGAGACTGCTATGTATAACATATTATTTCTTCTTCCTTTCGTAATCATCATAATTCCCTAAATACTCTTTTACTTCATTGTTCTTTATCTCCCAAATAATATTACAAACCTCAGACAAAACTGAGCGATCGTGAGAAACTATCATAATCGGACCATTAAAACTTTTAAGAACTTCGTTCATTGCGTCCTTACTTTCAAGATCAAGATGATTTGTCGGCTCATCCAACAAAAGCATATTAGAATCACTCAAGATTAATTCCGCGATAGCTACTCTTGCCCGTTCTCCCCCACTTAGATCAGAAACTTTCTTAAAAACATCTTCTCCTGAAAAAAGTAAAGCTCCAAGGACAGTCCTTATTTTTTCTTGTCCTTCTCTCACTTTAGACTCTACTTCTTCTAAAATATTTTTCTGCGGATCAAGTTCTTCATGCGCCTGCGCGTAATAACCAATTTTTACTCCAGAAGAAAACTTTATTTTCCCTTCAATTGAATCACTGTCCCCTGTAAGAGTTTTTAAAAATGTCGATTTACCAACACCATTCGGACCAATAATTCCTATTTTACTTTTCTTCTCTACAACCCAGTCATCTTCAAATACCGCCAGAGGAAACTTTTCTCCACCAACAAAAAGATCTTTAAATTGCAAAACTTTTTGAGGTAATCTTTTAGAGATGTTAAATCTAATTTTAACTTTCTTTTTGTTTTCCTTCGGCTCTTGAACCTTTTCAAGCTTATCAATCATTTTAATTCTGCTCTGTACCGCCCTAGCTTTTGTTGGCTTATAGCGAAATCGCTCAATCCATTCATTTTGCTCTTTTAAATATTTTTCTTGTCTTTTATACTCTTCTTTTTTCTTTTGTTCGCGTGCTTCTCTCTCTTCTAAATAACCAGAATAGTTACAGTAATACTTTTCCAATCCACTACTTTGAAGCTCGTAAGTTTTGTCACAAACCAAATCAAGAAACCGTTTATCATGAGAAACAGCAATAATCGCTCCATTCCAATTAGCAAGAAAATTTTCCAGCCAGCTAATCGTCTCTAAGTCCAAATGATTTGTCGGCTCGTCAAGAACAAGCAAGTTTGGTTTTTGTAGAGCAATCTTTGCGAGAGCTAATCTCGTTTTTTCCCCGCCACTCAAAGATTTTACCTTTCTATCCCATTCGCTTTCTGGAAAATTAAATTTATCTAGAACTTCTTCCGCCAACTCTTCATATTCATAACCATTGTTTGCTTCATAATCAGAAACTACTTCTCCATATTCAATTATTTTTTCCTCCAAATCAGCTCCCTTAGCATCAGACATTAAATTTTCATATTCTCTTTTTTTAATAATTAAATTAAAGATCAATTTATCAGCTGACATCATTTCCTCTAAAATTGCATTATCAAGAGAACTCCAATGTGTTTCCTGGGGCAAATATCCAATACTAAGAGCTTTATTTTTTTGAACACTTCCATCATCACACAAAATGTCCCCAATGATCATTTTTACAAGAGTACTTTTTCCGGTTCCATTCGGACCGATGATCGCAATATGGTCATTTTTATTGACAACCATATCCACACCAGAAAAAATCTCTTGCGTTCCAAACTTCTTTGACACCTTGCTCAAAGCCAAAAGCGATCCTTCAATTGGTCTACTTTTTATTGTTATATTATCTTTTAACATATACTTAAGTTATTTTAATTTATATAAATCTTTTCTTTATGTCATTCCGAGCGACGATAGGAGTCGAGGAATCTCTCTCAATCTCACAAAATGTTTATTAAAGTAATACCTATCTTAGAGCGATTCATCCGTTCCATTCGTTCGTGCCTCACTCATTCCAGTCGGAATGACAACTATAATACTAATCCACAATAACAATTGATATTCTACCAACTAAAAAACCTGCTAAATAGTATCTTGTTTTATTTACTATTTTGCGCAAGTTACTGTGCAAAATAATGCGACAAAAAACAATCCACCTATTTAACAGGCTTTCTAATATACATAACAACACAACCCATGATCTGGTTTGTGTAAATATTATTTGATTTTGAAATAAATTTATTCATATATTTTTAAAGTACCAACAGCATAACATATTTCTCAAATATGTCAAGATTATTCCACTACCTGCAAATCCCAAAACTTTTTATATAAACCTCTTTTCTTTTTAATAAGTTCCTGATGTTTTCCAGTTTCAACGATCTTCCCTTTGTCTATCACATATATTTTGTCAGCTTTACGCGCTGTTGTCATTCTATGTGTGATCATTATGATCGTTTTCTCTTTCTTTAGTCCTTTTAAAATATCCATAATCTTTGCTTCATGTTCCGCATCAAGCTGGTTTGTTCCCTCGTCAAAAACGACAATCGGACGATCCTGCATCAGAACTCTGGCAATTGAAAGAAGTTGGGACTGTCCGCCAGAAAATTGGACATCATCACCAATTATTGAATTTAATTTTTTCGGCAATTTCTTAATATCTTTTTCTAAATCCAAGATTTTCAATAATTCCCATATCTTTTTATCTGTATTCTTATCAGATCTACCAAAAGAAATATTTTCGCGAATAGAAAAACTTTCCAGCAAAAATGGCTCTTGCGGAATAATGCTTATAAACTTTTTCAGATATTTCGGTTCAATGTTTAAAAGCTCGTTGTTGCCTATTTTTATATTCCCTTCTTTGGGATCATAATTTCTTGTTATCATATTTACCAATGTTGTTTTCCCACTGCCATTTCTACCAACAAGCGCCGTTATTTTTCCTTTTTCAAGCACACAATTAACCTCTTTTAAAACTTGTGGCATTTTCTTATGTTGTTTTGAAATAATCTCTTCCCATTCCGCCAAATCTTCAATATACCAACTGCCTACAGCCTTTTTTTTAAGTTTTTCTTCTTTTTCTATAATGCTCTTTATATACTCCTTTTCTTGTTTATAAAAATTAGGATAGCTAAAACTTACATTTTTAAGAACGATCTCCCCTTCAATAGAATCATCAATATTTTTAATTGAATTTAAGTTTAATCTTGTTTTCAAATTTAAGAAAAATCCAAGTTTATGAAATTGAACAGATATAATTTTCCAATCTGGTATGACTGAACTAATTTCATTAAAAACGCTTTGCAAGCTTGCTGTATACAAAAGTAACATTGTAAAGCTTCCAATCGTCAAATTACCAGCAGTAACTTGATAACCAGCAAAAATAGCAGTAAAAGCATAAGTAAAATTTTGGGAGACTACTTCTAATATTGAATATTTTTCATACAAATTTTCAATTTTCATTCTTATTTCATATTTTTTCTTTCTCAAATTCCAGTATTTTTCCATTATAAAATTACTATCATCAATATTTGCTATATTCTGTAATTGATAAAATATCAGATTTTGCAACTGCCAAAACTTGGACATTGTTCTATCTTCAGCAAGAGCTAAGAGAACATCTTTTTTAGTTCTAGCTCTTATTATCATAATTTGAACGATCCCAAAAAATACAGCAACCGCAAAGATCTCTAAACTAAAATAAGCCATAATGGGCAATATTCCAAATACAGTGATTATCGTTCTAAATTGGCTAGAAATAAAATCCGCTAATCTTTGAATTATATAAGTCAGATTTAAAGAGCTATTTACTATTCTCCTATTGCGAGGATTTTGCATAAAACCAACATCAAATTTTTCAATCCGATCATATAGTTCTTTTTCTATTTTTATAGAACAGATATAGTTTATTTTCCTATTATAAATACTAGAGAATATACCAGTTAACCTTTCTAATAAATTTGCTAATACAGCAAGAAAGATTATAATTACAAAAATAATTTCTGGACTAGTATAAAATATACCAAAAAGATTACCAGACCGATCTTCAAGCTGGTCAATTTGAAGTTTGCTAAAATACGGAATCAAAAGAAATAAACCAGCCTGAAACGCGCTAAAAACAAAAAATATCGCAAAAAGAATTTTGTTTTGCAAAATTATTCTTGTAATGAGTTTACATTGCTGATTCATTAAAATATATTAATAATATTTTTTATGACAAACATATAAGTCCTAAATTCTTTATTCTGCCACTAATGGATCTCTCCCCGAATCAATTTCATTCTTATCGCTAAATCCGTCACCATCTGTATCATATTTTTCAGGATCAGTTCCTGCATTTTTTTCATCAACATCACCTAGCCCATCATTATCAGAATCCAACTGTCCTGTCCCTAATGGATCATATCCACTCTCAACTTCTTGCCCATCAGAATAATCATCACCATCTGTATCAAAATCAAGCGGATCTGTTTTCCACTTTTTCACTTCATCAAAATCATTCAATCCATCATTATCTGTATCAGATTTATTAATATCCGTTCCTAATTTTTCTTCTTCTAAGTCAAATAGACCGTCATTGTCTGTATCAACATCTTTAACTTCTTTTTGTTTTTCTGTTTTCGGCAATTCTTTTTCCGTCTCCTTTTCTACTTTCTTAATTGAACATCCTGAAAAAGAAAGAACAGTGATTAATAATAATGTTAAAATAATTATTTTATTGTTTTTCATTTTTATTTATTAATTATTTAAAAAATAACAAAAACTGCGTTTTTAGAGATTCTATTATTATAGTTCAATCATCTTTTTATATTTCTCCTTGATCGGAATATATTTCTCATAAATCGGTATTGGTTCAGAACTAAATTTTTTAGCAAGAACATTTTCAATATCATCAAGGAAAGAACAAAATAGTCCAAAGTCCTTCGCGAATTTATCCGTTTTTCCTTCAAGAATACTGTTATTATAATTTAGATAAACAATAAAGTAAAACGAGTTAATCAACATTTTTGGGAGAATTGTAATTAAAAGAATAATAGCAAAGTAAACAAGCCAAAAAATAACTGTCGTTAAAGTAAATCCTATTTTTTCAGCAAGCACATCTAAGTAAGGATTCAAGTTACTCAAGTGATCACCGGCAACATAACAGATAGAAAATATAATTATTATTGTTGCTAAAAAAGAAACGGCTATTCCATAAATACTTAACGCCGTCCACTCCCTGTTGATTTGATAACTTTTTATTACTGCTTGTTTGGAAGAATTGTGATATAAAGCATATTCCATCGGAACATAACACAGAATCTGTTTGGCATAACTGGGCAGGAAATAACGATTAATACTGAAATCCCTTCTGGAAAATAAAAAACCAACCATCATTGAAAATACTTCTAAATAAACAGTTATCATTATTGAAATTATTGATAGAAAAAATTTCAACATTTTGGGAAAAGTTTTAATTTCTTGTACGATTATTTCTTTGAATGATTGCTTTTTCTCTGAATTATCTTCTGTTATTATTTGCAATAATTGTCGATAGAAAATCACATAAGCAAATGAAATTATCAATGGATAGCTAATTGCCATAATTATAAGCGAACCAAACATCCAAATTAGACTAATAATAGCAATAAAATTATGCAGAAAAGAAATGCTTATTTTATCCGTAGCAATATTAAGTAATATTGCTACACTATAAATAATTGCAACAAGAATTATTGGTGCAACAATATAAACAAAAAGCAATAAAGATACATTTCGCAAAAACATTAATTTATTACTGGCAAAAATTTTCAAAGAGAATGACATAATTTTAATACTCGCCAAGATACCTTTTGGTTTTAAAAAGATAAACAGCGGTATCGTTATTAAAGTTAAGAGAATCAAATCATAAATAGTAAAAAACGGCATATTTATTTTTATTAGAATTTAATTATCCTCAAAATGCTTCATCCAGTAATATTCTTTATAATGAATATTAAATTGCTTTAAAAATTTCACCTCGCTAATTTGAGCACACCATTCATCGCCATACATATGTTGCGCTCCTCTAATATTAGAAAAATATTGATAGTTAGTAATCGGGTTACACCTTATTTTTAAATAAATATAATTCAACGAATTAACAACAAATCCGCTGTTTTCTCTGAAATTTTTCAAATGCTCCGCTTCATGAACCATCAACATAGAAAAATAGATTTGATCATCCAGAGAATCAAACGGCTTGGCAAAAATTGGTTTAAAGGTAATTGACATCGCTGGAAGACTGGCATAAGCAACAAAATCAGAAGTAGGAAGATTACTTGGAATATCAGAAGATACAACGAAAGAATCAGTATGCTTAATTATTTTCTCATAGGCACGTGGGTCAACTGTTCTAAGAAATTTAAAAGTTTGACGAAGATTATCTTTGAAACTTTCATTACTTTTAGTAGCAACGATCATTCTTTCTATTTTAATATCAAGAGCCCTACTATTTTCATAATTTAATATTCTCTGATGCATAAAAACATCAATAAAACTATTTAGTAGAGTGAATATTATAATAAGATTGATCAGAAAAAAGATAACAAAAGCTTTTTGAAAATCCTCTGCACTGTGAATAAAAAAATCAAAAAGACCTATTTCTTTATTGATTATTTTTTCTCGCTTTTCAGAAGACAAATGTTTTTTCTTGAAAACATAATACACAAAAAAACGGATTGTTATATAAAAAACAATAAAACTCAAAGCAAAAACTCCAACAATACTCGGAAAAAGACCAAAATCAAAGATCAAAGAAAGCACAAAAGAAGAAAATTTGAAGAAAATCAAATTCAAACAAAAAACTGGAAAATAAATAGAGAATTCAAAAATAAACTCTCTAAAATTAGTCTTTTTTAGTTTTAAGATTCTTTGCCAAATTATTACAAAAATAAAAATGAGAATTAAATCACCGATCATAAAAAATGTCTTAATTTAAAAAACTCAAATGTCATCGTAAAGTATTATTCTATGCTCTCAAAAGAGCAGTTTTAGCAGAAGGATTAATAAGATTAGATGTTTTTTTGTTTTATCACATGTAATTGTAAAACACTAAATATTCTAACTCTGGAGTCCTTGCACTGAAATAAATTCAGCATAAACTCCACAATGGTGAAATATCATTAGTTTTATGAAAATCATTAGTCTTACGATACTTCATCCTCACTCTCGTGAGGAGTCCATTGGAACTTAAAGATTCTCCCCCACCCCATAACAATCAAACTCAGTTTCATTAACCTTAATAACACTATCCCAATTGAATCTATGCCTATTGAATATCTCTGCTGAGGAGATGT
>JAGLIM010000019.1 GCA_023142995.1 Minisyncoccota bacterium
CTTAAATGTAATATTGAATATAACTCGTTATTATGCGAATTGATTATTGGTTAATAGGTTGTATTTGTATATTATGCGAATATATGATATTGTTTATTTGCTACGACTAGTTATAATATAGCATAAATTTTATGGAATTAACAGAACTTTTGAAGAAAATTGAGGATGAGCTGAAACTTAGAAATTATAGCAAAAGAACTATTAAAAGTTATTTAATCTGCCTTTCGGATTATTTTCGCTATATAAAAATAATCAAAAAAGATCCTGACATAGATATAATCAAAAAATATTTGTTAGAAAAGCAAAATAGGGGACAATCTGGACAAACAATAAATCTTTATTTGAATGCCATTAAATATTTTTATCGTGAAGTTTCCAAAAGTCTAGTAAAAATCAACTTGAAATTTGCCAAAACATCAAAAAAAATGCCAGTTATCTTATCAAAAAGCGAAATTAAAAAAATTATTGATTCCATTAAAAATAAAAAACATAAACTGATTATTTCTCTTTCTTATGGAGCTGGATTGCGCGTTAGCGAAGCTGTAAATTTAAAAGTTAAAGATATTAGCATTGAAGATCTTACAATCCATATTAAACAAGCGAAAGGAAAGCGAGACAGAATCACTATTTTTCCAGAAAAATTGAAAACTGAAATTGTTTCTTTTGTTGCTGGGAAAGACAATAACAACTATTTGATTATAAGTGATAGAGGGGGAAAACTAACCAGTAGAACTGCGCAAAAGATATTTGAGAATGCTTTAAAAAAATCTGGCATAAAAAAAGAAGCGACATTTCATTCTCTGCGTCACAGTTTTGCGACGCACTTATTAGAAAATGGCGTTGATATTCGTTATATTCAAGAGCTTTTAGGACATCAAAATATTAGAACGACTCAAATATATACAAAAGTTACAAATCCAAGCATTAAAAATATTAAAAGTCCGTTAAATTAAACAAAAAAATGCTCACTTCTCAAAATACCAAAATTAAAATAGGTTCAGCTCAATCAAACCAAAGAATAGACAAATTTTTGGCTGGTTTTTGTAAAGAAAAGTCACGGGCAAAATGGCAAAAAATGATTAAGAATGGGAAAGTTTTGGTAAATGAGAAAATAATAAAGGCAGACTATATTTTAAAAGAAGATAATGAGGTGGAAATATTAAAGCTTACAGATTTCTCTCTCCGCTCCGCTCCGCTCGAAATGACAAAGAACAAGAAAATTAAAATTCCTAATATAGAGATTATCTACGAAAATGATGATGTTATTGTGATAGATAAGCCAGCTGGAATTTTGTCTCAAACGGCTAAATCTAGCAAAGCGTCAGCTGTTTCTGATTTCTTTGTTGAATATTATCCGAAAATAGAGGAAGTCGGCAAAGATGAACAAAGATTTGGAACAGTCCATCGTTTAGACAAGGACACTTCAGGGATAATGATCGTTGCCAAAAACAACAAAAGTTTTGAATTTCTTAAAGATCAGTTCAAAGATAGGAAAGTTCAAAAGATATATACAACATTAGTCTATGGAACCGTTATACCAAAAGATGGGACTATAGACTTAAAAATCGGGAGATCTAAAACCAAGCCAAATATGCAAACAGTAATAGACACCAAGAAGAAAGAGGACATAAAAGCAAGAGAAGCTTTAACTTTATACAAAACAATAGAAAGTTTTAAAGATCATACATTGCTTGAAGTTCAGATAAAAACAGGAAGAATGCATCAAATAAGAGTTCATATGAAAGCTTTAGGATATCCTGTTGTCGGCGATCAAAAATATTTTTTCAAAAAATATCGCAATATCGAACCAAAATTAAAAAGACAGTTTTTACACGCTGGCAAATTGAAAATAAAGCTACCAAACGGAAAAATAAGCGTTTTTAACTCAAAATTACCAAAAGACCTCAAAGACTTCTTAGATAAAATAAAAGATTAAGAAGCTAAAAAGCTACAACCTAAAAAGCTAATTACTTCTTGACTAATTTAAGTTTATAAAGTAGTATAAAGTACGTGAAGTAATATAATTTACAATATAATCAAGAGTTATTTATAACTCCCGATTCATAATTCATAATTCATTAAATATGACTGTAACACTAAAAGAATTTAATCACAGCAAAACAAGAACTGACTTACCAAACGTCAAACCTGGTCACATTGTTAAGGTTTATCAAAAAATTACCGAAACAAAAAGCAGTGGTAAAAAAATTGAAACCAAAGAGAGAATTCAGGTTTTTGAAGGTCTTGTTCTTGGAAGAAAAGGCGGAACTGGAATTAACGCAACTATTACAGTGCGTAAAATTTCTGGTGGAATCGGAGTAGAAAGAATTTTTCCACTAAATGCTCCAACAATTGAAAAAATTGAACTAATTAAAATTACAAAAGCAAGAAGAGCAAAACTCAATTATATGAGAGACAGAATCGGAAAAGCCACAAGACCAAAAGGAGAACTTATTAAACCAGAAAACAATACACAAAAAAAGGACGAAGAAGTGAAAGATGAAACTGTTTCCGAGGAAAAGCCACAAGAAAACGTGGAAGAAAAAGCCAAAGACGAACCAAAAGATACAGAAGATGTAAAAAAAGAAAAAGTTACAGAGAAAGAATAATTTCTGGTTATTTGTTATAAGTTATTTGTTATTTGTTAATAACACGCCGAGGTGGCGGAATTGGTATACGCGGCAGGTTGAGGGCCTGTGCCCATTAGGGCGTGAGGGTTCAAGTCCCTCTCTCGGCACAGAATTATTTTGAATATTGAATATTGAATTTAGAATATTGAATTACCGAATTCTTCAAATCACAACATGTTATTTAAAACAAATTCGAAATTCGAAATTCAAGATTCGAAATTCTAATACTTGGGCGCTTAGCTCAGTTGGCTAGAGCATCTCGTTTACACCGAGAGGGTCAGGGGTTCGAATCCCTTAGCGCCCACAAGAATTCATATAAACATTTAAGCATGTAAACATGGCGATTTTAACTGGACATAGAAACATCACCGTTGTTTAAATGTTTATATGTTTTAATGTTTATATGTTTTTCGCCGAGGTAGCTCAGTTGGTAGAGCAAAGGACTGAAAATCCTTGTGTCGGCGGTTCAAGTCCGCCTCTCGGCACAAAAAGTAATAATTAGAAACAAAATAAAAATATTTTTATAATGTTCTGGTAATATGAAAATAAATTTTAAAAGATATTTTCTATATTTATGCAGATGGCAATTAAGCACGCCTGTCCTAGCAATTGTTCTTATTTGGTTATCAACTTTTGATAAGTGGACCGCGGTGGTCATTGCTAATTTAATCGGAGGATTAATTTTTTTTTGGGTTGATAGATTTATTTTTAGATCAAATCTACTTTCTGGCCAATGGGAAGTCAAAGATAATATAAGATGTTCTGATTGCGCAGAGATCGCCAGAGGATATAGACTTGTTAAAACATCAAATTATGACAAAAGCGAAGATAAAATTCCAAAATTCAGATGCGAAAAATGTTCCAAGGAAAAAACTGAGTCATTGAGAACAGATGGTATAGAAGTGTAAAATTTTAGACTTTATACACGATTAGTCTTGAAATGAATTAAAACTTGTCTTGAGCTTATTAAATAGACTGGACATAAACTCCAATAGATGAAATTTGATAAGATCAGTGAATTTCAAAAGTATTATGAGACTTCTCTCTGGCTCTCGTCAGGACTCCATAATATCAAATGCGTAAATCCTCCTACTTTATTAACATATCCATTTCAAAAACCGCCATTTAGATGGCGGTTTTACAAACTTTGAGCGGATGACCGGAGTCGAACCGGCGACCTTCTCCTTGGCAAGGAGACGTTCTAGCCACTGAACTACATCCGCAAATTACTTATATACAATAGCATAATTTTATATTTTTGCAATAGAGAACCTCCTAAAATTTGCAAAATATTATCCCTTTTTATCTCAAAATCTATCTATTGACAAAAATCTGAAATTATGTCAGACTCAGGCGTAAAAGTCTTTTTAAGGCTTTTTTAATTGATTAAGATAATTTATGAGTAAATGCTATTCTGGTGTCCGTTTCAACAAATACTCGCTTATTACTATAGCAATCTTGGCTATAATAAGCATAACCTTGCACCTAACGTTCCCTGATCATTCAATCGTAGCAAAAACAAATAAAAATGTACAAATCATTAAAAATCAAACAAATTCTTGTGATTTAGAGACTTATTCAGTTTTTAACACAAAACAATTCAGTCTGAAAGATGAAACTGGAATGATCGATATTGAGAAATATATTCCAGTAGTTGAAGAAAAAACTAAAATTGAAGAGAAAACTAAGGTTGAAGAAGAAACTGAAAAAGTTCTAGCCATAAAAATAAACGACGAGAACAATAATGTAGACCGAGATGATGAACTGACTGTAAAAATAACAAAATTAGTTTTAGTAACAGCATATTCTTCAACAGTTGATCAGTGTGATTCCACTCCCTTTATTACAGCAAATGGAACTCATGTTCACGATGGAACAATAGCTGCCAATTTTCTAGAATTTGGCACAAAAGTCAGATTTCCATCTCTATATGGAGATAAAGTATTCATAGTAGAAGACAGAATGAAAAGCGACTACAAAGTTGATATCTGGTTTCCAACTAGACAAGAGGCTATAAACTTTGGAGCAAAAAGAGTTGAGATAGAAATACTATAGGAAAAAAAGACAACCCAAAATTCGGGGTTGTTTTTTTATATGTATAATTTGAATTATAGACTATGTTTAAATATTAGGATATTAGATATTAAGATATTAATTAGATAAATCCAAATTATTTCAAAGCTCAAATTATTTCAAATCAATGACAAATATCAAATTATTCAAAATTATGATATTTTTTGGATTTTGTTCTTTAGATTTGATTTGGAATAATTTGGAATAATTTTAATTTTGAAATTTTTAACACTATTTTCTACGGATCATCTTCGTTAAAAACCTATGTATTTTCAAAAGAGGTTTCGGAGCCTCTAAACTAAAATGATGCGATATCGTTCTTAATTCAAAATAAATCAGAGAGAAAAACCCAACAAAAACAAGTGCAATATTAATAGACCTAAAGATCAAACTGAATGTAAAGCCATTGCTTTTCCCAAGTCCTAAAAGATCAAAGATAAAAGTCAAAGAAGCTTCAAAACTTCCTAAGGAACCTGGTATTGGGACGAAATTTGCTAAAGTTAATATGAAAAATATCGCCGCTGGATAAGCAAAATCAACTATTTCACCTAAATACAAAATAATTATCCATATTGTAATTAAATACATTAAAACTTCAACAATAGCAAGAGCAAAAGCTTTGACAAACGCTCCATTTTCTTTTTTAAAAAAACGAGCTATAATTTTTTCTGTTCTTTCTATGTTTTCTTTTTTTCTTTCAATAAATTTAATTTTATCTAACCTAACTGTCTTTATAATAAACATAAAAAAACCGTGTCCATCAGAATTTTTGTTTATTAATCTAGAATAAAAAAGATAGAAGAAAAGAATAGTTGCAAGAATTATAGTTCCAAATCCATAGAAAACGCTTAATGGAAGAGAGAAATGGTCAACTAGAAACAAAAATCCCATTACCATAAACAGAAACATAGTAAAAAAGTAGATGGCTTGGTCTATAATTACCGAAGCAAATGATTTTTCCCAATCACATCCCGCTTCTTCCTTGATCATATAAGCTCTAACTGGCTCTCCACCAACCAGAACAGAAGGTGTAATATAGCTCACAGCAAAACCAGCAAGCTTCGCTCTCAAGACTTTTATAAAACCTATCTTATAACTACTCTGAGAATCTACAATTATCTTCCATCTGATCGCGCCAACAACACAAATAGCAAAAAAATTAATTAAAAAAACAGCCAGAATAGCTGGCAAAGGAAAGAGCAAAACAGTCTTTATAACACTATCAATTCCTGCTTGTTGAATTGATAAAATGAGCAATAATAGCCCAATCAGAAGAGAAAACAATAAAAAAAATAATTTTTTCATTTTTATTTATAATTTCTTACTTTTTTTCTAAATGAAACTGTTGAAGAATTAGAATTTTGATGTTCGTCTTCTAGACAAACACGAGGTCCATCTGATTGACAAAGTTGATATTCCTTTAGTTCTTCCAAATAGTAACGATCAAAACCATCAAGTTCGTGCGGAGGAGATTCATTGGTATTGCATTCTGTGTCATCGCCATAAGTTTCCCATAATTTTCCGCAACATGGAATTTCACCTATAAGAATGTATTCTTCAACGCTTTCAGTATTACGAAAGTCTTTGGTAAAATCTTTGCCGTAAGGCATATATGAAGATAATACTATTTGTGGGTCATATTTTTTAAGAGCATTTTTTTGGTCAAAATTTTCAACTGGAAAATCTGCTTTTATTTTCATTCCTGATATTCCCTCATTCGAATCAGTGGCAACAAATTTTACTTTATTGTTAGGACATTTTTCTTCCAATTTTTCTTTTAAAAAGTGAGTTAAGCGGCCATTACCAGCGCCTATTTCCAAAACAATAATTGGTTCATCTTTTTCTGCTTCTATATTCTTTACGCGTTCTAACAAATAATCACCAAGAGCATTAATATATTCTTCATTTAAAAGTTCAAAAATATGGTTTTCTTCATTATGAAAAAGGTGATACCATTCTTCCGAAAATGCTTTTTTAGCGCCAAAAGCCATGGCTATTTCTTTGTGCGTTGGCAAAAATGATGGATCTTGAAATTTTTTCTTTAATTCTTCTTTTGTTTTTTCTTGAGAAGATAGCTCTTCTTCTGGTTTTTGAAAGAATTCTTTAAAAAATTTCATAATCACTTTAAATTAAATAAAAATGTGCCGAGGGAGGGACTCGAACCCTCACGAAGTATAAGTTCAACGGATTTTAAGTCCGTCGCGTCTACCAATTCCGCCACCCCGGCAAGAAGCGTGTAACGTGTAACGCAAAACGTATAACATAACAAAAAACAAGTTAAATTTTACGTTATACGTTTTGTTATTTTTGAGGCCTGGGTCGGATTTGAACCGGCGTACACGGTTTTGCAGACCGCTACCTAACCACTCGGTCACCAGGCCATGTTTTGATCAAAACTATTTTAAGCTTTTAACATACTTAAAGCTAACATAAAACTTATTGAGGGTCAAACGAAATAAATAGTCATAGGTAACAATGTTATCAGCAGTAAGAACGGTCATAGGTCTTAAGTTTTTTGATTTTTCCAATGACTTACAACTAATAACTTATCTTACTGCTGATGACCTTGTTACCTATGACCTATTATTTATCCTATATCCCTAGACCGTCCTGTTTCACTTTTTCTTCTTTATTGTTCACCACCTTATCTTTCTCTATTATTTCCAAAACCTTTGGTATTCTTTTAAAATCTTTCTTTAAATCTTCAAACAATTCATTCCGATATAAAGCAGCAGCAGGATGATAGATTGGATAATAAACTTGTTTATTCCTTCTCTTCGGTTTGCCATGATCAAAAGAGATTTTTTGATTTGGTAAAAACCGATCCATAGAATGCCTGCCGAGAAGAATTATTAATTTTGGCTTTATCATTTCGATCTGAGAATCAAGCCAAGGTCGACATGCTTCAACTTCTTCTGATAGGGGATCGCGGTTTCCAGGAGGACGGCATTTAATCACATTAGCAATATAAATATCTTCTCTTTTAAGATCTATGGAAGCTAACAGCTTATCTAACAATTTTCCAGCCGCACCGACAAAAGGAATTCCTTGCTCGTCTTCATTTTTCCCAGGACCTTCACCAATAAACATAATTTCCGCTCTAGAACTTCCTTCACCTGGCACAACATTAATCCGAGTTTTGCAAAGAGAACATTTTTTACATTTTAAGATTTGCTCATTCAATTCTTCTAAAAGCATAATTATAGTTAGGGGTTATAAATTTACAGACTCCTCACGAAATAAATATAATCTGGACTCCTCACGAAAGTGAGGATGAAATATCGTAAGACTAATGAAATTCACAAGACTTATGAAACTTCACCCTCACTTTCGTAAGGACTCCATAGAATATTCTTTAATTTTCCATAATATTTTTCGATCTTATGAAAAAATCAATCGCATGAAGTTCTCCATAAAAAGTCAAACAATATTAAAACATAATAACTATTAACTAATATTCTTTACAATATTATAATTTAAAAACCATACATTATCCTATATCTTACCCAATATCTTTGGAATTTTCAAAAAATCTTTTTGCAGATCTTCCAATACTTGTTTTCTATAGATCGTAGCCGCTGGATGATAGACTGGATAATATACTTGTCCATCTAATCTTTTTGGCTTTCCATGATCAATTGAAATTTTTCGATTTGGCAAAAACCTGTCCATTGAATGTCTTCCTAGAAGAACAATTAGTTTAGGCTTGATAATTTCAACTTGCCTATCAAGCCACTCTCTGCAAGAGTCAATTTCTTCTGGAAGAGGATCTCGGTTTTTGGGAGGACGGCATTTCACGACATTTGCAATATATATATCGCTTCTTTGAAGCCCAATAGACTGAATCAGCTCATCTAAAATTTTTCCTGCACTGCCAACAAAAGGAAGACCAGATTCATCTTCTTTTCTTCCAGGTGCTTCTCCAATAAACATAATATCAGCTTTTGGGCTTCCTTCCCCAACAACGACATTGATTCTGGTTTTATAAAGCTTACATTTCTCACAGCTTAATATTTGATTGTTCAATTCTTTTAAAAGCATAGGTTTATTTTAATATTTTAACATATTTTAAATCACGGAAATAATATGAATCTCAATACTTTAATGTTCAATTTATTAAAAACACTAACATTAAATCTTAAAAAGACAAATGAAAGATCTTGTTAAAATGTTAAAATGTTTATATGTTAATATGTTTATTCCCATCTCACACCAATATCAAGACCATTTTCAGATTTTTCAATTAGACCAGAATCTCTTTCAAGCCTATAATCGCCATTTATATAATCAATAAACAACGGTTCTTCTGAAAAATTATTATCTTCCATCGTGCACTGCCCATAACAAACATAATTATTTTTATTATTCCAAATATTGTTATATTTCAATACCACTTCTTCGCTTTTCTTATCAATATTAATTCCCACACATAACTCACAAATTCCGCTATCTGAAACAATGTTATTCGTAATTTGCGCTGAAGAATCACTCAAATTAATTCCATAAGTTGCTCCTAAATATGCCTTATAATGATTATTATAACTTATTGTATTGTGATTGATCAAAGCCGAAGATTTATAGATATCAACACCAACTTTATTATCAGTGATCAAATTGTCAACTATACTCGTTCTTATCTCACCAAAGACTATCTCCTGATCAGAATCATCTTGCTTGTTTTCTTCAGTTTCGCTTTCTTGCACAAGATCTTCTGACTTTTCAAAGTCATAGATCTGAACGCCTTTGCTTGAAAACTGAACAATATTCTTTTGAATTATCGGAAACGATTCTCCCTTGATATAAACTCCAAATTCATTATTGATTATGATATTATCATGAATCCAAGGCGATGAGTTTTCAACATAAATTCCACTTAATTTTTTTCCTGAATTTTTAATAATAAATCCTGATATTTCATTTTTTCCAATATTATTGTTTTTAAAAGTAATAACATTTCCTGAATTTTTAGAATTAATTATGCTTGATAACAATTTTTCTCTTATTTTAACCGTCGCTATCTCATCAGCTTCCACTACTTCATCAGTTTCTATTATCTCTTTTGTTTCCTCTTCTTTAACTTCCTCTTCTTCAGTATTAATTTTCTTTTGATCTATAAAATTTTCATAAAGAACTCCATCATCTTGGCCAAGAGAAAAACCTCCCAAAGCAATCTCTTCTTCACTGCATTCAAATTCCTCATCAAATTTGCCATCTATACAAACAAATTTTTCCGTTCCGATCAGATCAACACCATCTTTGCTTATTATATTTTCATAATATTCGCCTTGCGCAACCTTAACAATATCTCCATACCTTGCGCTATTGATCGCGCCTTGAATAGTCATAAAATCTTCTGGAACATTTATCACTTTCGGCTCTTGCTGTTTTATATTTTTATTTATAAAATCAGAAAACCAACTTGCAACAGATATATTCTCTAATTCAAGATCTTCTTTTTCATCAGAAGACAAAAAAGCAGGGGATTGCAATGTTTTTTCACCAACATAAACAATATTTTTCACAATAACGACACCGTTGTCTTTATCTTGTTTCAATTCCAAACTTTTCTGAAACACAAAAACAGCTCCGCAAATAATAACTGCAAAGAAAAATAAGATCAGCATTATTATTGTTTTTTTATCAAATTTGATCATAACGTCAAAAGACCCTAAAAGCTTAAGTAAAATTCGAAAACAGTCTTTAAATTACTATTTACTTAACTATATATAGTTTAACATTTACAGCAACGGACTAACAGCTTTCTCTTTATCTTCTTGAGATAATTCTGACTCTTCACTTATTTCAATTTCTTGTTCTCTCTTGTGCAATTTCAGATCATACTGTGTGAGAATTTTTTTAAGATCTTCTTGAATACAAATAAACTTATAATTCTTTATTTTTTCTAAAAAACTTGTTTTATGCTCTGTTTTTTCTTTATACCCTGTCTCTTCTTCATTCGTTTCATTATATTTAGAATTGAATTCTTTACTGTCGGCATTTAATTTTTCTTTGGTTAATTTACTTGAATTTGCATCAGCGTCAGTAAGATCAATATGCGAAACTTTTAAATCATCATAAGCAGTAACAATTTCATTCCATGCATGATTATTTGCTCCATCGTCAAAAACTACAAATTTATCAAAATGAGGAATTCCTTTTTCTTCTAAGATCTGTTTAGCAGAAATAAAAACTTCTGTATATGAATAACAAATTGCTTCGTTTCCACTCAATGCTTCATAAGGAGTTTTTCTGTCCTCCTCGTCCCAATCTCTATTTTCCATTTTCTCCCACTCTTCATCATCATATTCCAAATTTTCATTTATTACTTCTGACATTATTAAAATCACTTTTTCGGGATTATCTTGCGCAATTTCTTTTAATTTTTCTATTGTATATCCTTCTTTTTCTAAAATATCTAAAAACAAATCTTCAAATTTATCCATATCTTCATAATTACAACGAGTCGCTTCCATATTTTTAAGATTTTCAAACTTTGAATTTTCT
>JAGLIM010000002.1 GCA_023142995.1 Minisyncoccota bacterium
GGGACGATGTTGGAACCTTTTTAAATAAAATTTGAAAAAGCAAGTTTATTTTATTAATTATCAAAAAAATAATAAGAGGCAATAAATATAGCTAATGTAAATAAAAAAAAGAAGAATTTTTAATGTTTTTTAGGAAAATTAAATTCTTCTCAGATTTTTTTCACCTTTTTGCTGAAGATTTTTAAATCGATCCTTCGCCCATGTAACGGCAAAGATTATTCCTTTCTTGGTTTTGCCACCAATAGTATGGCATTTATTACTTAGACTAAGTGGATCAATAACAACTTCCACAAGTCCAGCCTCTTCAAGATTTTTGATCATGTCAGTCCAAAAGATATTGACAAAGCATATCGTCTCATTAATAATAGACCAAGAAAGAGACTTAATTATTTAACTCCTCGCGAAGTGTTCTATGAGAAATAGCTTTCTCTAAATGTTGCACTTTGGAATAGAATTTAGCGTTAAACGTGTTTATTAAACGAGAATTCTAATGTCCAATTTTTGGGTAGCATAAAAAAATAATCCAAGAATATTTTATCTTGGACAAGCAGGATAAGGCACGTTTGGACCTCCCCAATTTAACTGGAAGTTTGCTTCAGTTAGCGCACTTAAATTGAAGCGTTTTTCCTTGATTAACTTTTCTTGATCTGAAAATTCGTATTCCAGAATTTCTTTTTCCATTATCCTCATTTTTATAATAGAAAGAATTTCTTTCGTTTCTTCATCAATTTCTCCTGTTTCAATCGTTTCAGCTGTTTTTTTATTTAAATAATTGATTTCAGCTTTCAGCACTACAATTTCAATTCTAAGCTCATCAGTCTTTTCAATTTCTTTATTTAGTTCTTCTGTGAACTTTTTAATTGTATTCATCAAACCTTTATATCCATCAACAAATTGCATTATGTAGTTCCTCCATAATTATTATATTCACTCTAAAATATACATAAAATACACTTTAAAGCTTTAAACTAATTACAAAACATTTACAATTAGTTTATAGCCCTGAATAAACTTTTCATCTTTTCTTATACAATCTAAATTAACAATTCAGTTGCTAATCTTCAATACTGCATACTATCAGATTTTAAGCCTAATGTCAATAGCTCGCATTGTCCACTGAATTCAAGCCACAAAGTCTTTTTTATGATACAAAATAATCACTGAAATAAAGAATTACTTGACTTGCTCCACGAGATGGATTCGAAGGCCCCTCGGCGCCGAAGAAGTAAGATATTCGAATCCAACTCTCACGAACCAAAACAAAATAAAACAGCAAAACGCTGTTTTATTTTCTTTTGCTCGCTTGGCAGGACAATTTTCGAACTTTTGACTGGGAAAAGGCAGTACCTATGCCAGAGCTTGCGATAAGAAATGTCAAAGAACTATTGTCCTTGGTTTAATTGTCTCATCTGTAAAAATATAAAAAAATATTGCCCAAGTATTACCTTGAACAATTTTATATAGATTTATTTCATCTATTTATATTTCTACTAATGCGAATTCAGCTGCCGCTACTGCGTGAATCAAGGTGGTATCAAAAAGTGGAACCTTTATACCTTTTTGTTTCAGAAGATCTTTCTCATTGACAAGCAATGGAAGTTCAGTGCATCCAAGGATTATTCCCTTAGCCCCATCAGAGACAAGTCGGCTGATAATTTGATTAATCAATTTTCGCGATGTTGAATCAATCTTTCCTAAACATAGCTCACCGAATATAACTGAATCAATAAGCTTCATATCTTCTTCATCTGGAATGATGACATCAATACCATACTTATCAGATATGATCTGTTTAAGAAAATCTTCCTCCATCGTAATTTTGGTTCCAAGAAGAGCAACCTTATTCAAACCTGTTTTTTCGATTTCCTGTGCTGTTGCATCCGCAATATGAATTAATGGAATGCTAATTTGATCTTGAACAGCGGGGGCAGTTTTGTGCATTGTATTTGTGCAAATAACTATGCAGTCAGCTCCAGCTTTTTCAAGTTTTTGAGCAATAACTGTCATCATTTTTTCCAATTCAAACCATTTTCCGCCCTTCTGTAAAGATTCAATTTCAGCAAAATCTACTGACTCCATTATAATTTTAGCTGAATGCAATCCACCAAGTTCTTTGTTGATCAGTTCATTTATAAACTGATAATATTTTAGGGATGATTCCCAGCTCATTCCTGCAATTAATCCAATCGTTCTCATTAAGTTCCTCCTGTTTCTTGTTATGTTTAAGCGATAAATAAATACCACTAATACTTATACTATAGCTATATTTTGCCTTTTGTCAATCGTTTAGTCTAATATTACGATTAAGAATCCTACTATCCCTCTGGATGTATAAAAAATAACCGCTTGTGTAAGCGATTACAAACTGGCTCGCTCTTATGGACGATTTTCGAATTTTCTATTGGGAGAAGATTGTAGATATTTATATTCCAAACTTGTCTACACAACGGCAGATTTAGTTTATTGATTGTTTTATATGCTCGTTTTAAGAGATGATTTTAGAACTTTTGATTGAAAGAAAACCTAAATCTCGCTAAATATTTTTTTGAATTTTATTTTATTTCAATGTGTAAAAGATAAATAAAAATCAACGAACCCTATACGTGCTTTTACCAAAAATCTCCCACATTGAGAGATTTTAATTTAATTCAAATATTCAAATTTACAAAATAAACATCCTCTCCTATTTTTTAGTCTTTTTCACATTCCTCTTTTTTGCCTTAACTACCTTTACAACAGAAGTCTTTTTCGATTTCTTCTTTGGTACAGATTTTGTCATCTTTTTTTTAATTTCTTTTAAATTGCTGCTTGAAGTCTTCTTCTCAGCTTCCTTTGTCTTCAATACTGGAATATCTTTAACTATTTTTTTATCAAACATCTGAGATTTTTCATTTTTCGTGTTTTCAACCGCTTTTATAAGTCGATCCATCTTTGAATTTAATATCACTAGCTGCTCTCTTAATTCGTCATTATTACCTTTATTACCTGAACTCTCGAAATCACCTCTCGGAGAAGTTTTGTGATTATTAAATTTATCTTTTGAGAATCTCTCGTTCCCTCTCTCATTTTCTGGTTTCTTTCTACTGAAACAGTCATTGCAATATACTGGTTTACCCTCAGTTGGACGGAAGGGCACCTCGCAAGACTTTCCACACTCATCACAAACTGTCTGATGCATCGTTACTGGACCACGATCTCTACTAAATCCCTCACCACGACCCTTAGAATGATTTGATCTTCCTTCGCTTCTTTCACCAAACCCACTTGAACGCTTACCTCTGTCTTGTTTAAAATTTCCCATACATTTATTACTTATTATAATTAAAGCATGATTTTATTATATATACTAAACGAATAAGAAAATAAAAAATCATAATATCTTCAATC
>JAGLIM010000020.1 GCA_023142995.1 Minisyncoccota bacterium
TTAATATTTCAGTAGAATTTTTAATCACATCTAAAACAAGAAGCCCATAATCATAATGTTCTAAGTTTGCTTTTTTATGTTTTGATAAAGTTTTAATAATTTCTTTTTCTTCTGTTTCAAATTTATTTCTCAATTCCAAATATTTATCCTTAGAAATAATTTCATCTAATTTATCTTCATATGATTTATCTAATCTATGTTTGATCGTTGCCATTTTATTATTTAATTCTTCTACAACGCTATTATGATACGCGCTTTCATCTTTGTGACTTTCTTTTAATGCTTTAATAACCCAAGCAATTAATGCTGGTGATTTTATACTTATTTTTTCAACTTCTTCAAGTAATTGTTCTTCTATCATATCATCACGAAAATATTTCTTTTGGCTACAAGATTTATATCTATTGCAATGTCCATAGATAAAACTTTTTTGTTTTTCCCAAGTAATCAAACCGCCACATTCACCGCACTTTATTAGACTATTGAATAAATAATTATGTCTTGTAAATTTAGGAGCTTTTTTGTTATGCAATACATCTTGAACTTTATTAAATATTTCTTCACTAATTATAGGTTCATGTTTACCTTGATATATTTTACTATTCCATCTTATTTTTCCAATATAAAAAGGATTGCTCATTAGTCTATGTATTTGAGATAGACCTATTTTATTATTAAGTTTATTTCTTAATCCTTTTTTATAAGTAATTTCAACAAGCCTTTTTAATGAATAATTACCAGTAGCATAGATCTTAAAGATTTTCTTTAAAATAATTGCTTCGTTATTATTAATAATATGCGTTTTATGACCTTTTTCTCCAATTGTTATATATCCAGGAGGCGGAGCTGTTGGCAACCAGCCTTGAGCTATTTTTTCGCTTTGTCCTTTTTTTACTTCTTCTGATAAGTTGGAAATATATTTTTTTGCTAATACAATTTCAATGTCCCATCTAAACTTATCGTCAGATTTTGCGTTTTTATGAATAACCAAATTTTGTTTAACAAAGTGAATTTGTCGATCAGTGTTTTCCTCTAGCCAATCATTAACTGCAACCGCATCCTTTAGATTTCTAGTCAAACGATCAACTTTCTCACAAAGAAGAATATCTATTTTATTTTCTTTGAGATATAATAACATTTCATAAAAAACTTTCCTTTGTTTGGATCCACTTGCTGATTCAGAAATGGAAAAAGTTTTAGTGACTTTGAATTTATTTCTTTCACTATATTCTTTAAGAAGCTTGTTTTGAGCTGGTAGTGAATAGCCAGTTTCTTCTTGCTCTCGTGAAGAAACTCGACAATAGGATACTGATTTCATATTTTTTTATTTAAAAATCAAAAATGGACGGTTCTGACTTATCCAACGCAATCACCCAAAGGCAACTTTGTCAGCAGAACCGCCCATTACAGACAACAAAGCACAATAAAGCCTTTGGTTATATATTACATTGGATAAGTATCTATAATATATCATTGATTTTTAGTATTATCAAGATTTAATTTTATTAATGTTTCAAAACTAGAAAGAATCTGATTTCCGACAATCTCAACATCATGATCGTTTAGGTCATGTTGATACTCATCTTTTAGTATTGTCTTTAATTCTTTTAAAAGTTTCTGATTCATTAATAAATATTTATTTAATCATATATTATCTAACTTTTATTTTTATCAAGATTATAACTTCGATAATCAACTATTAAATCTTTGTGTTTCCAAGATTTTTCAAAAGTTTTTTGCATTGAGTTTTTACTGCAAAATTCAATTACATTAAGAGTTCCCTTAATTTCAATAGGACGAGCTAATCCTCTTGAACAAAAAAATTTCTTTCTACCTCTTAACTGAATTTTTTCTTTTTTGGAATTTACAATTTTAGCTAAATCTTTTTTTGATAATTTTCTTTTATCTGCGTGTGTTGCAAACACTTGTCCTAGATTATAATGAATAAAATTTTTAACAAAATATCTTCCTAAGTCTAAAACATTCCGTGCCCTATTAATTTCTACCCAACCATTGCCCCAAATTTTTTCTAATTTCTTTTTGCGTACAAATTCCAGATTACAAACTAAATGATAATGAACTGCACCACGTTGTTGAAATTCTACTACACACACATATTGAAAATAAGGATATTTTAATTTTAATTTTTTAACAAAAATATTAAACGTATAATTTGCTTTTGTAAGATCTTTCACATTTTCGGCAAAAGTCAAAGTAAAAAACTTATTTAGTTGCTCATTACAATTAACTAAATTACAAATCATAGTAGTAGACCTATGATCTGCTAAGGCTGATCTCTTATTTGTTTTATCTTTATCAAAGTTTTTTCGTTTACCCTTAAAATCATACAATTGCCACTTTGTATATTTATAAATTTCAACAGTTTTCCCAGAGATAACAAGTTTTTGATTATATTTTTTCATAATAAAAATTCCTTAAGTGTAGATGCGGACGAGCCTAGTAGTGGTCTAAAAATCTCTAAGGTTAGTTGTCAATTGCTTGCTTGCTTGTTGTAGCAACAAGCAAGCAATTGACAACCTTTATAATTTTAAATGATCTATTTTTTCAATATTAATTGTTTTTTAAGCTTTTGGCTAAATTTTTGTTCCACTAAAAAACAGACGAATAAATATTTCGTCTGCTTTTGGGTAACCAATAATAAATTAAAAAAAAGAAGACGAAATAGTGACTTGCTATTACACCTTCTTTTTTTTATTGGGTTAACTGGTTTTTGATAAAAGTATAGTTCCAGCTAATTAATAACCAACATTGTTTTTTTATGGCGATTTATATAGTATAAAAAAGTATCTTTTCAAAGTTCAATTGATTCTTTATGACATTAGAGTTAGTTTAAGTCATATTTTTATTTTTGTCAAATTTTTGTATTTAGTATTGAATTTAAAATAGTTTAATGCTAGAATAGAGGCAATGAATAATGACAAATTCATATAATAATTGCTTAAGTAACATATTTTTATTGTTAAGTTTCAAAAAATTTAGAGATGTAAAAACATTCTTGTAAAAAATGAAATAACAATTTAGAAATTAAATTAAGATATTTTACATCAGTTTATTGCAATGTAATCGATTTTAAAAAAGTTAAGTATAAGAATTATTTGTATAGTATATAAAATATTAATTATTATGTTAGATCAAAACTTTTCAGAAAAGAATATAGAAAAAATATATCAATACGGGAGACGTCAGGGTATTTTTTCAGATGAATATTTCAGTGGAAGTATTAAAAAAGAACTAAGGTCCTTGACTATAAGAATTAAAGATTTAATTAGAGATGAAATTAAACCATGTATTGATAAAATAAAAAAAGCAAAAAAGGCGGAGAATTTGGAAGAAAAAAATAAATTTGAAAAAAAATTAAAAGAACTAAACCAAGAAAAAAAAGAATTATATGCTGAAAAAATTGAAATTGTTTCAAAATATATTATAAAACAAATTAATTTCGAAACTTTTAATTTTAGTTTTGTAGAAGAAGAAAAAGATTTTAATGGAAAGAATAAAAAAATATATAAAATTATGAATTTAGAAGATAAATTTGTAATGAAACATATTCAAAGAATTTTTGAAAAGACTTATAAAGTAAAGCAAGCAAATAGATATTTAATAACATCACAAATAAAAAATATTTTAGATTCCAAATTAAATTTTTATATATTTAAAACGGACATAAAAGAATTCTATGAAACAATTGATTCTAATATTTTAATAAAAAAGATAAAAAATGATAATTTATTTTCTCCTGACATAAAAAGAATTCTCGAAAATTTATTGATACAAAGTTCGAAAGTTAGTAGCGAGGGAAAAGGAATATTAAGGGGTTTGGGGATAAGCGCCTTTTTATCCGAATTATATCTAAGGACATTTGATAAGATTATAAAAAGTACTGATGGTGTTATTTTCTACGGAAGATATGTGGATGATATTTTGATAATTAGTACAAAAAATATGGTAGGTAACTCTAAATTTAAAGATTTCTTTACAGATAAATTGAAATTAGATAATTTCAGGCTAGAAATTAACAAAACAAAGACAAAAGAGTTTAATTTTAATGAGAATATAGATTTTGATTATCTCGGATATAGATTTTTTAAGAGTTGTAGTGATAAAAGAATAAAAATTGATATATCTGATAAGCGTTATAAAAAGTATAAGAGACAAATTAATAATATTTTTAATCTTTACGAAGTAGATACTATGAAATACGGTGTTTGTAGAAGTTTAAATGAATTAGTTCTAAAAAGAGTTAAGTATATAACTTTAAATACGAGAATAGAAAAAAAAGGAAAAAAAATTTACGTTGGTATGCATTTTAACAATTTATTAATTACTGAGAAAAATGTAATAATAAGTCTTGATGAAATTTTAGTAGAACAAATTAATAAAAGTATTCTTTTAACAGAAAAAATGAAGAATAAGTTAAAAAAATGTAAGTTCACTAATGGCTATGATAAAAAACATTTTTTTGTATTAGCAAGTAATAAAAGATACGAAGAAGAAAAAAATAATGACAAGAAAATTAAAGATATAAGTAAAATAATAAGTGTAAAAAATGATTAAAAAAAGAAAAATAAAATATAAAAAAGAGAGGGTTCTACTGTCCGATATTTTGCCGTTTGAGCTTCCTTTATCTTTTACAAATTTTAATTTTTATAAGTTTTTGTTAAGATTTCCTGAAGATGATAATAAAATTCCTAGCTTTATTAATGAAATTTTGTATAAAAACAAAAAGTATACCGTTCCGTATAATTTTGATATTAGACACAATAATAACCATCCGAGAAAACTTTCTATAATTCATCCAAAAAATCAAATTGATGTTTGTGAATTTTATGATAAGTATAAGGAGTTGATTTTATATTTCGGAAATAATAGCAATTTCTCTCTTAGAAAAATTGCTAAAATTTCTTCAATTGAGAATTTTGATGATCCTATTACAGATGAAAAAATAGTAAAACCTGATAGACAAGAGGAGTCTGAAAAGGAATACTATTCTTCGTCTAGTTTTTTTAAGTATAAAAAATTTTCAAGGATTTTTAGATTTTTTGAAGATAATATTTTTTATAATGCTGAAAAAAGGTTTGATAAGATGCTTTATATAGATATTTCTAGATGTTTTGACAGCGTTTATACTCATTCTTTTTCTTGGTCTATTCTAGGAAAAGATTTTACTAAAAAAGAACATACTGAAGGTAGACACAAGGATTCATTTACGGATAAATTTGATACTTTAATGCAAAGGATGAACTATAATGAAACAAACGGGATTGTAGTTGGTCCTGAATTTTCTAGAATTTTTGCTGAGATAATTTTACAAGGAATTGATAGGGAAGTAGAAAATAATATATTTAAAAAATTAGAACTAAAACATAGCATTGATTATAAAATATTTAGGTATATTGATGATTATTTTATTTTTTATGATACAGAAGATGATATTAATAGAATTGAAAAAGAATTATATGATGAACTGGAAAAGTATAAGTTTTTTATAAATGAGAATAAAAAGAAATATTTTAATAAACCTATTATAACTAGTAAAACGGTAGCTAAGGAAGAGATAAAACAATTTGTTAAAAACGAAATTTGTTTTGATTTGAAGTTAAATGATAAACAATTAGAAATTGTAAATGGTGGTAGTATATCAGCAAATAATATAAAAAAACAAATAAATTCGATAATATATAAAAATAGCATCAATCATGATGATATAATGAATTTCTTTGTATTTAAAATAGAGAAAAAAATTGAAAAAATAAATTCAGATTTACAATCAAATCTTGAAAAAATAGATTATGAAATAAAACATAAATATGAAAAATTTATTTGGAGTTTATTGGATATTCTTTTCTTTTTTTATTCTATTAAGCCAAAAGTTAATTTAACATTAAGAATCTCATATATACTATCAGAAATATTAAATATTTTGAGTAGAATAAAAGATAAAGAAATTTCTAATAACATTCATAAAAAGATTTATGATGAAATCTATGGTGTTTTAAAAAAATATATAGAAAAAAAAGATAAAATATCTATGATGGAAAGTTTATATTTATTGTTAGAATTAAAAGAACTTGGAAATGATTATAGGCTTGATGAGAAAATGCTTGATGATATTTTAAAATTATATAAAAATAATTATGATTATATTTTTATAACTACGTTTATTTTTTATATTAGAGATGATCAAGAGTTTTATAAAAATATAAAGACGAAAATAATAAAAATAATATTTGATATTTTTAATAAAAGAAATGCTATAAATCCCAATAATGATACAGAAAAAGTTTTATTGATGTTTGACTTAATAGCATTAGAAGATTTTTTGAACAAGGAAGAAAAAAGAGAGATTTTATCATTTTTTAAAACAGAAGATGAATTATGTCAGAATAGAGTAATTAATTTTATTGTGAAGAATAGTTTAAATTTTACTAATTGGAAGAAATATAATCATAATCAGGAATTAAAGTTTAAAAGATTTAAAAATGTTTATTAATTGTTTATTAATTCCTTAAATAATGTTATAATCATTATATTGTTGCAGAGCTATATTACACACAAGGCAACATAAAAAATAAATCCTTAGCTCAGGTATAAAAAATCACTATTAAATTAATTTTGTATAGTGATTTTTTATTTATTTGATATGTAAAAAAATGTGTTAAAAAATAAGAAAAGCTAGGCAAAAAGTAAAATCAAACTGAGCAAAGCTCTTGAGCAATATGGTGTTTATTTCTTTTGCTATATCTTTTGATTTTTTACCTTTTTTCTTCAACTTGTAAATTAAAATATCATGATCTAAATTTTCACTTTTGTTTTTTAAATGGGATGTTTTAATAAACGGTCTTTAGCCTTTTTTATTATTGGCAAGTTTTTTACAATTTATTTGAAGTGTTGTATATTGATATTTTATATTGTACATTGAATTGCTAAAATATTAATTATATTGTAAAATAGAAGCATAAATTTAGCTTATATATTATATTAAAAGCTTTATTACATTTGGAGATACACAAAAATAATTGAATTTCGCTGGACGATACGCGGCGACTTTAAAAAGAAGGTTTTACATATGTACTGTAATGCTGTCATTGTTGTCATTACCTGTACATGACTCTTTGTCTTAGTGCTGTAATAAGTGAATTACATTGTGTATCTCCAAATTTAATAAATAAAATTATGAAACCAGAACTTATTGCTTGTAAAAAAGATTTAAAAGATAAATTTTTCAATCTAAAAATACCTGAAGATATTGCAGATATGCTTGAAATAAACTATAAAACTTTGAATTATTTACTGTATATCAGAAATGAAAATACTCAATATAAAAGATTTATTTTGAAAAAAAAATCAGGAGGAGATAGAATTATTTATTCACCAGTATCAACCTTAAAAATTCTTCAACGTAAACTTAGTTTTATTCTATATATTATATATTTACCTAAGTCACCAGTTCATGGTTTCTGTTTTAATAGAAGTATAATTACAAATGCAAAAGAGCATATCAAGAAAGATGTTGTTCTTAATATTGACTTAAAAGATTTTTTTCCATCAATTAATTTCGGGAGAGTTTATGGAATGTTCAAAGCTAGGCCATATAATTTGTCAACAGAAGTGGCAGCACGTTTAGCTAAAATTTGTTGTTATAAAAATCAGATTCCACAAGGAGCACCAACCTCTCCAATTATCTCTAATATGATATGTAAAAGACTAGATAGAGAATTAAAGCATATTGCTAGAAGAAATCAATGTGTTTATACTAGATATGCTGATGATATAACTATTTCTAGAAAAGGTACTTTTCCAAAAGAAATATTAAATAATAAATTAAATGAAAAATATGGAGAGAAGATCAAGGAAATAATAACTAAAAATGGATTTGAAATAAATGATAAAAAAGTGAGAATAAGTAGTAATGGAGAAAGAAAAGAAGTTACTGGTTTGATTGTTAACGAATTTCCAAATGTTAAAAGGAAATTTATTAAAGAAGTTCGAGCCATGTTGTATGTGTGGGAAAAATATGGACTAGCAAAAGCAGAAGAGTTTTATTATGAGAAATTTAAAACTAGAATTAAACAAAGAAATCCAGCTTTTGAAAAACCGATCTTTTCAAAAATAGTTAAAGGGAAAATAAATTTTATAAAAAGTGTTAGAGGAGAAGAGAATAGTATATATAAAAAGTTGGATAATAAATTTAATAAATTAATGAAAAATGGTATTCCTTTACATCCATTAACAATAGAAGAAAAGTTTAAAAAAACAGTTTGGATAATTCAAAACAATAATCAATATGGTACTGCATTTATGCTCGAAAACATCGGACTAGTAACTTGCTGGCATTGTGTTGCTAATTCCAAGAAATATTTAAAAGTATTCAGATATGATGAATGCTTTGATGTAGGCAAAATGTTATATGTATCTGTTATCTCAAGAGACGTGGAAAAAGATTTAGCTATTCTCAGAATAAACGGATATAGTCCTAAATATTATAATTTTTTGAAATTAGGAGATGTAAATAAAATTAATGAAGAAAGTGATATTAAAATTGTAGGCTTTCCTCAATATAAATTAGGAGACAGACATTTAACATATAGAAATCAAAATATTTGTGGACCTAGGGCTGTAAGAAATAATAAACGCTGGGTTGTTGATCAAAATTTAGTCGCGGGAATGAGTGGATCTCCTGTTTTAGACGAGAGTAATAAAGTAATTGGAATTGTAGGTACTGGAACTGATAGTTTAAAAAATGCGCATTTGTATTCTGAATATACGGTAATTCCTATAAATATTTTAGTAAAAATGATAAAAGAAGATAAAAGTAAAAAAGTAAAAGAAGAAAGGATGAAGCTTATAAATATATTAAAAAAATTTAATATTATAAAATATGGAACAATGTGAAAAATGGAGAGCAGAAGATAAAGAATAATTCAACAAACTAACATGGACATATACCATGCTTGGTGCTTTTCTTATGCTTGTTATCTGGTAGTCCTTTGGAATAAATAAAACTTAAAATCACAGTAACTTTATTCAAATAAGTTTTATAAAGTAAAACTATTAATATTTTCCCACTCAAAAGTTCGAAAATCGTCCCTAAGAGCGAGCAGTTAAATAATCCTTTGTTTTAGGGATTATCTTTATACCAGAAAAGGGGCTTTGAGGTTTGAATTGATTAAATATGGATAGAATTAAGTATAGATGGTTGACAAGTTTACTGTTTGGTGTTAACATTCACTGTTCTGTAGTTGAACAATATATAAATAAGATACCGAGGTAATAGAGAATGTATTCTGCTATAATAAAATTAGAAGGAAGATATGATGATGCCAATAGCACGGAACCATTTCCTCCGAGTAAAGTACACATAAAAGACATATTTGTTCCATGGTTTATTAAAAAGGGATGGATTGTGGATGGTGAGGCATTCTTAGAAAGTTGCACCCTTTTAAGTCTAAAAGGAGAAACTGAATTCGATGATAATCTGATTGTTGAATTTTGTGAGTATATAAAGGTGACTTACACTAAAATAGATTACCATGAATTAAAAAGGATTGGTTTTCCGACCAATACTCTTGGGGATGATATTAGTGTAGTTTGCAAAATGAAGGATAACAAGTTGAGCGCTGAATTGTTTGCTGAGGTTGTGATAACTGAATTTGACAAAAACATTCCTTCTGTCCAAGAATCATTAGGTGCTATTAATGAAAAAATATCAATAGTATCGAGCGCCATTACCGAACTTGCTCGTAAGCTTAAAGCTTAAAAGAGCAGATGCCATCGATTAGCTTCTAAAGGTGAAAGATGGTGTTTTTTTATAATAAATAAACATTTATTAATACTTTCAATAATATATAATTACTGATTTTACTAACAAAATTAGAAGCAAGATAAATTTAATTATAGTATTTTTATATTTTTTCACTCAAAAAAGTTCCAACATCGTCCCAGACCCCGAGCCACGTTAATAACTGCTTACATAAGCGGTTACTTTTATCTTCCGAGAGGAACTGTAGAATAAATTAGGAGCATTGATTAAACTGAAATTATAATATAGAATTAATCTAAAGATTAATTCTTAATATAAAAAATATGGTAAATCAAGAAAGAGGTGGCTATTCGCCTGATAACAAAAATAACTAGGAAGAATCTGCGGGTTCAAAACAAAAAGAAGGTTCAAAAATTTATGTTGGTGGGAGTGAAAATCCTGACGGTACTTGGGATTATTCAAAAGCTTTGATAATGGAAGATCCTGAAGGAAAAATAGCGGAAGGAATTAGAGAACATACAGAGTTAAGAGAACAAAAAAAAAGAACAGAACAAGAAGAAAATAAAAGATTAAGCGAATTAAAGCGTGGCGATGCTGATTGGACAAGAATTAATTTGGAAGCTAAAATCAGCAATAATAAAAGCGAAGCACAAAGATCAGCCAATTTAAAAGGAGTTGATTATAACCTTGAACATCTTATTGAGGAGCAAAAGATGGAATTGGATATTTTTGATAATGTCGGAAACAATTTTTCCAGAGATCTAATTAAGAACGGTTTAATCGAAAATAAAGTGATTACCACTGAAGAAGCGGAGAGCAGATTTCGCAATCTTAGCGCAATTGAAATGCAAAAACTTGTACAAAAAAATGTAGAATATTATTTATTACAACAGGATAGAGGCGTAAAGGATACAGCATTGTCGGAGATAGACGCAAGAGACGGTAAAAGAAAATATGATATTAAGGATTTACTCAAATCAACTCTTAATTTACAAAATGAATTAAAAGCTGAAGCTTTAGCAGGAAAGAAGATAGAAGATGAACGTGGAAAAGTATAGAAATCTAGATAGGTTCTGGAATATAAATATCTACAACCTTCTCCCAATAGAAAATTCGAAAATCGTTCCTAAGTCTGAGCCAGTCAAGTAGCCACTAATTTAAGCGGTTATTTTTATACCCTAATAAGAAAGTTAGAACTTTTAAATAGCAGGGGTTGACATTTTATTAAAATCTAATACTATGACTTTAGTTCTTTGACTTTTAAAAGGAGATGTTATAGTGGAATATGTACTAGGATGTCCTTCGTTTGGCATGGC
>JAGLIM010000021.1 GCA_023142995.1 Minisyncoccota bacterium
TTTGGAAATTCTATGTTTTTGAACTCTGATAATATGATCATTGAAGGTGGATTAAGTGCTAGGATAAGAGAAATTGGAAATAAGAAGACATTGGAATTTAAAGAGATTTTTAGAAAGAAAGGTGGAATAGAGATAGAAGCTGATTTAAGCACGGTTGAGATTGGATTGAAATTTTTGGAGACATTGAAATTTAAAGAGGCTTTTGTAGTTTCAAAGTTAAGAGAAATATATTTATATAATAACCTTACGATCTGTATTGATAGCGTTGATCAACTAGGAGATTTTATTGAGATAGAGAAAATGGTAGAATCAGAAGGAAATGAAAAAGTTGCAAGAGTAAAATGTTTGGATCTATTAAACGATCTACTGCCAAATACTAAAATTGAAAACAGAAAATACGGAGATCTAATACAGGAAATTTTAAATAATAAATAATATCAATGGAAAATAATATTGAAGTTGAGCTCAGAGGACCGCTTGATGAAAATTCCTATAAAGTATTATTGAATCATTTAGAAAAAAATGGTAAATTATTAGTAAAACAAAATCGTTTTTTCATAGATTATTCAACCTTCTTAGAAGGGATTAGTAAAAGAAAGTCTGATATTAGGTTTCGAATTACAAATGGAAAAGTAGAGCTTATTGTTAAAAAAGGGGAATTTGGTGGTTATTCTCGAGAAGAAGTCTCTGTGTTTATTGAGAAAGATGATATCAAAAATGCTTTAATGTTTATGTCCTTATTGGGTTACAAAAAAGGTATTGCAGGAAATAGGGGAATTGTGAGATATATGATCGATGGTATTGAAATTGCTATACAAGATGTAAGAAAATGTAAAGATCCTAAAGAGATCTATAGCAGATTTTTCGAAGCTGAAATTATGGCAAATGCAGAATCAGGGCAAGAAGCAAAAAACAAGATATTGAAATTTATAGAAGATCTAAGCTTAAATATCTTTAAAAAAGAAGAATGGTATGAATATTGTAGAAACTTAAACATAAAGGCAAACGGAGTTTTTGATTATGAGAAAGATGATATAAATGATATTATAAATTAATAATATAATTAATTAAATAATAAATAAAAAAATGGCAAATCATTTGAAAGAAGAGAGAACATTGGTTATTATTAAGCCAGATGGCATTCAAAGATCGTTGATTGGTGAGATATTAAGGCGTTATGAGAGGCTTGGGTTAAAATTAGTTGCAATTAAAATGATGGTACCGAATAAAGATCATATTGAAAAACATTATACGCTTGATCCGAACTGGAGAACTATAACTGGAGAAAAAACAATAGCAAGTTATAAGAAAAAAGGTATGAAACCGCCATCAGAAGATCCTTTAGAAATTACAGCAGTCATTCTTGAAAATTTAAAAACATATATGACAAGTGGTCCAGTGATCGTTATGGTTTGGAAAGGCGTTCATGCGGTAAAGATCGTAAGGAAAATAACAGGAGGAACTGAGCCTCTTACATCAGATGTTGGAACAATTCGTGGTGACTTTGTTTTAGATTCATACCAAATTTCAGATATTGATAAACGATCTGTCAGAAATCTTATACATGCTTCAGGAACAGAGGATGAAGCAGAAAAAGAGATTAAGCATTGGTTTGAAGAAAATGAATTGATCAACTACCGACACATCCAAGAAGCAATCTTATATGATGTTAATTTAGATGGAATTTTAGAATAATATATAGGAAGCTCTGAAAAACTA
>JAGLIM010000022.1 GCA_023142995.1 Minisyncoccota bacterium
ATGGAATGACAAAAACTGCGTTTTTCAGAGGTTCCTAATAATATTAGAATCATAAATTCTTATAGATTGAAATCTGAACTCCAATCTAAATTGGAGTTCATTCCTTAGAGTGTAATTCTTACAGGATAAGTTTGTCTATACAGTTAAATAAATATGTTGGGTTATGCGAAACTAGCAAAAAACAATTTAACAATACAACAATTTAACAATTTAATTCAATGTATCTAAAGAAAATTGAAATAACTGGGTTTAAGTCTTTTGCGAATAAGACTGTTTTGGACTTTCCAAGAGGAGTTACAGCTATTGTTGGTCCAAATGGTTCTGGTAAATCAAATGTTGCAGATGCTGTGAGATGGGTTTTGGGCGAGCAGAGTATGAAAAGTTTGAGAGGAAAAAAGAGCGAAGATATAATATTCACAGGAACTGATAAAAAAGCAAAAATGAGCGTTGCAGTTGTCTCATTGTTTTTGGATAATAAAGATAAAAAGATTCCGATAGATTACGAAGAGGTTGTGATAACAAGAAAGCTTTTTAGAAATGGCGAAAGTGAATATTTAATCAATAAGTCAAAGGTAAGGCTATCAGATATTGTTGATCTGCTAACAAGTTCAGGAGTTAGTCAAAGAGGTTATTGTGTTATAAATCAAGGTATGGCTGATTCAATTCTAAGCGCAACACCAGCTGAAAAAATGGTTATTTTTGAAGAAGCAACTGGAGTTAGAAGATTTCAGATAAAAAAACAACAGACTATTAAGAAGCTTGATGCTACAAAAAGAAATCTTCAAAGAATAACAGATCTTTTAAATGAAATTGAACCAAGACTAAATTCTTTGAAAAGATTAGCTAGCAAAGCTCAAAAAAGAGGAGAAGTTGAAATTAAATTACATCAAGAACAAAAAATATTATATTCAAATATTTGGAAAAATTTATATTTGAAAAATAAAAAAAATGCTGAAGAAAAAGTAAAGCTAGATGAATTAATAGAAAATGCTTCAAAAGATATTTTATCTATAAAAGAAAATTTATCAAAAAATGATAATAAAAATGAAGAGTATCAACCTTCATTGGATAAATTTCAAACAGAGATCACAGATATTCAAAAGAATATTAATGAAATACAAAAGAATATTGCAGTTTTAGAAGGTAGGATACAAATTGAAAATGAAAAAAAAGAAAATTTAGATAATCCTGAATTTATACCAATAAATCTTGGCTATGTTAAGGAGAAACTTACTGGTATAATCAGTAAATATAAAGAACTATTGGATAATATTGAAAATTTAAGTGATATAAATAATATTAAAGATGTAAAACAGCAAGGTGGACTACTTAAGGACGAAGTAGAGCATCTATTTTTGCAAGTTAGTGATGGAAAGATCAATCTTAATGAGAAAAAACAATTATTTGATGATTCTGAGTTAAAAAAATATGTTTCTCAAAAAATGAAACTAAATGTTGAGGTTTTTCAAAAAACTGAAAATTATGAGAAAATAAATGAAAAAATATCATTATTAAATACTCAGGAACAAGAGAGAAGAAGATCTTTCTTTGAATTTGAAAAAAAGCTTCAGGGGCGACAGGAAGAATTGAATAGATTAAAAGATAATTTAAATATCGTTAATATTGAACTTGCAAAATTTGAAGTTAGAAAAGAAGATCTGACAAATGAGATAAAAGAAGAATTTAGTTCTGATGAATTTATAGAAAAATTACAAAATAATGTTGAAGAAAATGAATCGAATAATAGCTATTTTGATCAAGAAGAATCAAGATCAAGAGTTAGAAAACTAAAGTTTCAGCTTGAACAAATAGGAGGAATTGACCCATTGATCGTTGAAGAATTTGAAGAAACTCAAAAGAGATTTGATTTTCTTAGTTCTCAATCTGCAGATCTTATCAAAGCATCAAGCTCGTTAAGAGAAGTGGTTGAAGAACTTGATAAAAAGATCGAAAAGATATTCAAGGAGTCTTTCAAAAGGATTAATGTTGAATTGGACAAATATTTTAAAACAATATTTTCAGGAGGAAGGGCTAAATTATCAATCAAATATTCTGATCAAAATGATGAAAATAAATTACAAGAGCAAGATAGTGAGAATATCAGTGAAGAAGAAGTTATAAAAAAGATTGCTGGAATTGAAATCAATGCTGAACCTCCTGGAAAAAAAATTAGTAGCTTGGAAATGCTTTCAGGAGGAGAAAGAGCTTTAACCTCAATTGCAATACTTTTTGCGATCATATCTAATAACCCGCCACCATTTTCAGTGTTAGACGAGATTGATGCAGCATTAGATGAAGTGAATTCATCTAAATTATCTGAAATAATAGGAGATATTGCAAAAAAAACACAGTTTGTAATTATTACGCATAATCGTGAAATGATGAAACAAGCGGGAGTATTGTATGGAGTAACAATGCAAAATGATGGTGTTTCAAAGATTATTTCATTAAAATTAGAAGAAATTGATAAATAAAGTTAAGATATAATAATCATATATAATTAACGATCTAAAGAATCTAGAGATACTAATAATATGTTGTATTGACATTTATAGATAAATAGATTAATATATAAAAGTAATTAATAATTAAATGAACTGACCAATATGTTAAGAATTAGATTAAGTAGAGTAGGGAAGAGAAATAAAGCTCAATTTAGATTAACTGTAGCTGATGGGAAAAGATCTCCAACAGGAAGGTTTATTGAAATTTTGGGTTATTATAATCCACACTCAAAAGAAAAAGTATTTAAAGAAGATAGGATTAAGTATTGGATATCTAAGGGTGCAAAACCATCTTCAACAGTCCATAATTTTCTTCTTGATGCTGGAATAATCAAAGGAGAGAAAGTGAAGTCATGGAGTCCTAAGAAAAAGAAAGATGAAGACAAAAAAGAAACTTCTGTTCCAGAAAAGAAAGAAGAAGCTTCTGCCCCAGAGAAGAAAGAAGAGATAAAAGAGACTAAAAAAGAAGATAAAAAATAAAAATAAACTAGTAGAATGATCATTGTTGACAATAGTATGTATTATTATATAATTACTTAAGTAATGATCGTTCAACTATAATGAAATCTAATAAAGATGGTCGACTGAACAAAAAATGTGTAAAAACAATTAATAGAAAATAGTATAAATTAATAAGTTAACTAATTCAAGCAAGTCTACTTGTTTGAAGATAAAAGGAAAACAGTAATGGACAATACAAAAGACAAGGAATTTGTAGAATACATCGTGAAATCAATTGTTGATAATCCAGACGATGTTAAAATTGAAAGAACAGTTGATGAAATGGGAGTTTTAATTTCTCTCAACATCAATCCAGCTGATATGGGACAAGTTATTGGACGTCAAGGTTCAACAGCAAAATCTATCAGAACACTTTTAAGAGTAATTGGTGCAAAAAATAATGCAAGAGTAAACTTTAAGATCGTTGAACCAGAAGGATCAGAGAGACCCGAAAGACCTGAAAGACCCGAAAGACCCGAAAGACCTGCTACTACTACTGAGAACGTTGAAGATGTTGTTAACGATTTAAATTTATAATTTCATTGTAGATTTACAATATAAAAAAATCGTGCTATCTTTTGAATAGCACGATTTTTTACGATCTTGTTAACTTTTTTTAAAATTCTAATTTATAGAGAATAAAAATGCGATTTGATATTGTTACAATTTTCCCAGAGATGTTTGATTCATATTTTAATGAAGGCATTTTGGCGCGGGCACAGAAAAACAAATTGCTTGAAATAAATGTACATAATTTGAGAGATTACGCGCAAGATAAGCATAAAACTGTTGATGATACTCCTTACGGTGGTGGCGTGGGAATGGTGTTTAAGGTTGAGCCGATCTATAAAGTGCTAGCAAAGATTATTGGTAAAAGTAAATTGAAATGTTTTAAGAAAAAAAGAATTAAGAATGATTTTAAAAATAAAACTAAAATTATTTTATTATCCGCCAAAGGTAAGAAATTCGATCAAGCGATGGCGATGAGATTTTCTAAATTAGATAGAATAGTTTTAATTTGCGGTAGATACGAAGGTGTTGATGAACGAGTAGTAAAATATTTAGCAGATGAAGAGATCTCTGTCGGCGATTACATTCTAACAGGCGGTGAAATTCCGGCAATGACTATTGTAGATTCTGTTTCAAGGTTAATTGATAGAGTAGTCGGTAATAAAGAATCTATTAGAGAGGAGTCATTTTCAAAAAAAGATTATTTAGAATATCCACACTATACTAAGCCAAAGTTTTTTTCACCTGATAAAAAAACAAACTGGAAAGTTCCAGAAGTTTTATTAAGTGGAAATCATCGTAAAATCGATGATTGGAAGAAAAAACATAGTAAGGCAAATAATTGATCGCAAAACATTTTAGCAAAGGCTACAATAGCGTTGTAGTCCATCCAGTAAGCTTTCACCAGTCATTTCGTCTGGTTTTTTAAGGTCAAAAACGTCAATAATTGTAGGTGAAATATCACCTAACATTCCACCAATCTTTTGAGGAAAAGATGTATTTTCGCTTTTATACATATTACTGTTTGTTATCATAATAAACGGAACAGGATTCGTTGAGTGTTCAGTTACTTTTTCACCAGTCCTAACATTAAACATCTCTTCTGCATTGCCATGATCGGCTGTAATAAAAAATGTAGCATTATTATCAATAACGGACTTATATATTCTGCCTAAACATTTATCAATAAATTCAGCTGCTTTCATAGTTGCTTTATAATTTCCTGTATGTCCGACCATATCAGCATTTGCAAAATTTACAAGAATAAAATTAAAATTATCAAGTGCAATTTCTTTGACAACTTTGTCTGTTATCAGATCTGCGCTCATTTCTGGAGTTTGATCGTATGTTGCAACAGATGGGGATGGAATAAGTGTTCTAAACTCATTTTCAAAAGGTTCTTCTTTTCCACCATTGAAAAAATATGTCACATGAGCATATTTTTCAGTTTCTGCAATTCTTAGTTGCTTAAAACCTGCTTCACTAAGAACTCTACCAAGTGGATATTCAACATTTTCTCTTATAAATACAATATTTGCATCAAGACCTTTCTCATATTCAATCATTGTAGAAAAGTTGATATTTGGTAGTTTACTTCCTCTGTCAAAATCTTTAAAATCTTTATCAACAAATGCTTTTGTGATCTGTCTAGCTCTATCTTCTCTGATATTAAAAAAGATGACCGAATCGTTTTCTTTGATCAAATGATAGTCATTATTTTCATCTAAAATCAAAGTTGGTTTAATGAACTCATCAGTAATATCATTTTTATAATACTTTTCAAGTGCAGCTTTTGCATCATTTTCTTTTTTTCCAACAGCATTCACAAGACAATAATAAGTAGATTTTATTCTGTCCCAATTTTGATTTCGATCCATTGCATAATATCTACCTGTGATACTGGCTATTTTTCCAGGCCAATTTTCCTCTCTTATGTTCTTTTTAAGTTCTGAAATAAACTTAACACCTGATTTTGGATCTGTGTCTCTTCCGTCTGTGAAGATATGAATGAAAACACGATCTTTCTCAACACTTTCTTTTTTCAAAAGTTCTAAAATAGCATATAAATGATCTATATGACTGTGAACTCCGCCATCACTAACAAGTCCCATTACGTGGATATAAGAATCATTCTTTTTAGCATGTTCAATTGAATTATGCAAAACTTCATTCTCAAAAAAACTTTTATCTTGAATTGATAATGAAACTCTTGGGAGATTTTGATATAATATTTTTCCAGCACCCATTACCATATGTCCTACTTCAGAATTTCCCATTTCACCCCATGGAAGTCCAGCTGCTATGCCTGATGCTTGAAGTATCGTACTGGGATAAAATTTCACAAAATCATCAATATTTGGAGTTGAGGCATTTAATATTGCGTTGCCATTTGTCTCGCTACTTATTCCCCATCCATCCAATATTACTAAAATTACTTTCTTTTTCATTTAAAATATTTACTTAATTGACTTAAGTAAGTATATCATTTATTCTTAAAACATACAATAATAAATATGTTATTTAAGTTTAATAAAAATATCAAAACTTATAGTATGATAAAAAATTATATAAATATCTTAAAAAAACATTCAAATTCTAGAAAAGATTTTGATATTGTATTGAATCATAGCTTAATTGTTTTTGCAAAATCACTAGAAATTATTTCAAAGAAAAGTTTGTTTGATAAAATAGATATTGATTTAATTGCGTCTGGTTCAATTTTACATGATATAGGTGCATTTGAATTTATGAAAAATTTTGATCAAAATCAAAAAAATTATCTCAAGCATGGTGTTATTGGAGCTAAAATTTTAAGAAGCGAAGGATTAACAAAGGAAGCTTTAGTATGTGAAAAGCATATTGGAGCAGGGCTTTCGAAAAAATATATTATAGAAAATAATTTGCCACTTCCTAAAAAAGATTTTCTACCTATTACTTTAGAACAAAAAATAATTTGTTATGCTGATAAATTTCACAGTAAAAGTGGTAAGAAAGACGATCTAGCAAGTATTAAAAAAGAAATGAATGAATTCGGCAAGGAGCCACTGCGAAGATTTTTGGAACTTGAAAAAATGTTTGGTTAAATTTTGCATTAGTTGCTGTAAGTTTATGTTATGGTAGAAAAAACTGGAAAACGAAAGACATTACTAGACAAATTGAAAAAATGTTTTTTTAGCTGAAGTCTATTATTCAGAGTTGCTATTTATAAAAATATTGAAACTCTGAAAAATGGACTTTAATCCGTTAATAAATTCATTAACACAGAAGCTATTAATTATAAAACAAAAAAATAGGAGAGGTTAGATTGAAAGGAATGGAATTATTCGTTAAAGGAGCTCTTGTTCTTAGAAAAGAAATAGGAAAGTTAAGGCATTATTTTTCAGCTGGTATATTTTGTATCTTTTTTCTAGCACTGTTTATGTATCTTTTGGGAATTATAGCAAATACAGTATGGTATGCTCTTTCTTGGTTTAATGTGGGAATTATTTATTCAGGAGTTTTACTTCTTGGTGCTATTCTAATAATAGGATTAGTAATAAATATTTTCGGAAGCCAGAAGTTTGCTACAAGTAATTCTTTTATTGTAATTATGGCTAGATCTTTTATGAAACTAGCTGAAAAGAGTAAAACCAAAGATGCTTTTAAATCATACAAAGTTCCATTAAGTACATTGATTGGAATCGATCCGATCATACAATTAAATCTGGCAAAAGCAAGATTAGAAATAAAAGAATTGAAATTAAGAAAAAAATGTCCAAACAATTGGACAAATCATATTATGGACACTGAGGAATTCCTTAAATATGAGAAGTTACTTGAAAAAATAGAGAATGAAGGAAATAAAAGTGCTTCAATCTATGTGTTTAGTGGTAATGGTAATGGTAATGAATCAGAAATAGATGGTTTATTCTCAACAACACCAAGCATCATAACAGGATTTCCTCTCTTTGGTATTTCAGCAGAAGAAATAGAAGAGATAGACACAAAAATCGCTGTTTCAGAAGTAACTTCTGGAACATTAGGCAAATAAATTTAAATGGAGATTTTTAAAGGATTTAGAAATCTCCTCTTATTTTCAATTAAAGATTTTATAGAAATAAAAAAAAGCAATAAAATGCTTATATAATTAATCAAAAACTAATAATAATGTAATGAAAAAAAATATTAATAAAGTTATTTTGATTTTTTGTATGTTGTTTTCTGTGTTTGTTGGAAGTTCTCTTCTGATTTCTGAAACTTCTCAAAGTGCTACAATTTCTGCCTGGGGAACAAAACACGCACCAGATAATACTTCTACTGATATTAGACAAGCTGTTATGAATATTACTAACTGGATATTAGGATTTATTTCAATGATCTGTGTATTAGTAATTTTTTATGGACTGGTAAGCGGAGTTGATACTATAAAATATGGATTTGTGGGTCTTATCGCTTGTGGCTTGGCTTATGCAATGGTAATTGTGGTTTCAACTGTTATTTTAGGAGTTTAAGTTAAATTTATAACCGCTTTTATAAAGAGCTGTATGTTTGAAGGTTTCTTAATTCAAAAATCCATCTTCTTTCATAAAGTTCAAAGCCTTAATAACAGAATATGATGCTCTTGTAATTCCCATACTTCTCATATCAGTATCTGTTCCAATAAGATATAGACCTTTGATCGGAGATCTAGGAGATGGAAATTTTACTCCTATTGTTACAGCTGCTTTTTCTGGAATTGTAATTTGTGTATGTTCAAATTCAATACAATTCTTTATATTTGGTATAGCTTCAAAAACAGAATCTTTCAATTTGTTTATTTGCTTTTTAGTATTCCCGTTTTTAATAACTGTTGTGAATCCGATGAGCTGTTTATTATCTGGAGTAAGATGATGATCAAAATTTGAAACAGGAACTGCCCAGTAGGGAGTGTCTGTATCAAAAAACATTTCTGAACCAATATATGAAATTTCTGGTAATTTCTTTTTTAGACCAAGCCAAAGTGTCAGACTTTTGGTTTGTTTTAATTTCAAAAGTTCAGTTTTATATTCTTCGTCTAAATTATCTATCAAATTTGGGAGATTTTTCATAAATCCTGAATAGATTATAATATCTGAATAGTAAATATCTTTATCTGTTTTTGCTCCTTTGATCTTATTATCTTTAGTAATGAATTTAATTACTTCCTCATTAAGATTAAAGGCAACTTTTCTCTTTTGTATTGAATTTAAAGCACAATCAGTTATACTCTGAATCCCTCCAAGAGGATATCCTTGTGATGAATAATTATGCTTAGCAAGTTTAATAAATTTTTTAAGATGTCCTTTTCTACTATGCTCGTTTTCATCTATATAACCAGATCCACCTAATAATCTCCAAGTTGGAGTCTCTTTCATTGATTTTCCGCTCAAAAAGTATGAAAGTGCATCAATGAGCTTATTTGTTTTTTCTGATGGATTATACTTTTTCATATACTCATAGACACTTTTTTGAAGAACATTTTTATTAATAGAAGAATTTGCGACTGCATCGATCATTGCAGCAGACATAAGAAGTCTTTCTTTTTTTGGAAGTATATCAAAACAGGCAAGTTGTAATAGTGTTAATGGGAACTCCTGCAACTTTTTTTTATCACGAACATAATATGTGTTGATCGATGAAAATCTTGGAACTGTTGTAAAATATTTTTTAATTAGTTCTACTAGTGGTCCGTTAATAAGACCTGTAATTGCATGAG
>JAGLIM010000023.1 GCA_023142995.1 Minisyncoccota bacterium
CAATTTCATAAGTACGGCAATTACCGCCAAGAACATTATTTTTCTCAATAACAAGAACGCTTTTTCCTTCTTTGCAGAGAGCAAGAGTGATCAAAATTCCACTAATTCCTCCTCCAATAACTATTGCATCATACTTTTTCTTTTCCATAAATAATTTACTTTTATCGCTTATAGATATATAATAGATTAAAGTTATATAAAAATCAATTTATTTTTATTTATTAATACCAGAAACTGAATATGTCAATAAAGAAATTATATTTAATTGTGTTTATAACAGGTGCCGTGATAATGATTATGGAATTAGTTGGAAGTCGGATATTAGCTCCTGTTCTTGGGACTTCGATTTTTATATGGACAAGTCTGATTGGTGTTGTTTTAGGTTCAATGAGCGTTGGTTACTATTTAGGCGGAAGGATCGCTGACAAGAATCCAAGTGTTAAAAATCTTTCTGCAATAATATTTATCTCAGGATTATCAATGTTTGCAATTATAATTATCAAGGATAGTGTTTTAGCGTTTAGTCTATTATTTGGCGTAAAAAATGGAGCGATAGTTGCTGCTGTGATCTTGTTTGCATTACCATCGGTCATGTTGGGAATGGTCTCTCCATATGCTGTAAGAATGGCAGTAAAGCATGTTGAAAGTTCAGGAAGTACGGTTGGTAATCTATACGCAGTATCAACATTTGGTAGCATTGTTGGAACATTTTTAGCAGGGTTCTATTTAATTCCAAATATTGGAAGTACAAATATGTTATACGGATTATCTATTACGCTTTTTGTGGTATCTTTAATAAGCTTTTATGAAAAAAAGATATTTATGAAAATGTCATTTTGTTTCGTTTTGTTCTTTGCAATTGCGCTAATATCGAATGCGACTGATTCAAATAGGTACATTGCAAGTGAAGATAGTGCATATAATCATATTGCAGTATATGATATGAAATATTCTGACGGAAAAGATATTAGAGTTATGGCAGTTGAAAACTTCTTTGATTCTGGTATGTATCTTAATTCCGATGAACTGGTATTTGAATACACAAAATATTATAGATTAGATAATTTGTTTAAAGAAAAAATTGACAAAGTAGTTATGTTCGGTGGAGCTGCTTATTCAGTCCCTAAAGATTTTATCAAACGAAACAAACATGGAGTAATCGATATAGTTGAAATTGATCCAAGAACAACTGAACTTGCTGAAAAATATTTTAATTTAGATTTGAAAAACGATAGAATTAATATATTCCATGAAGATGCAAGAATATTTATAAATAGAAATATTATAGAAAATAAAAATAAATATGATGCAATTTATAACGATGCATTTAGTTCTTCGTGTTCAGTTCCATTTCATTTAACAACAAAGGAGGTTATGAATAAAATATATGATATGTTGAAATTAGATGGAGTTTATATCGCTAATATTGTATCTTCGTTGGACGGTGAAAAATCAATGTTTTTTAGATCGGAATATAAAACGATCAAAGAGGTATTTACAGATGTATATGTATTTCCAGTAGTTTCACTTGATAAAAGCAAACTTGAGAATACCCAAAATATTATCATAATAGCAGTGAAAGAAGGACTTGATATTGAAGAAGTCTTGAAAAAAGAGGTAAGTGAAAATGAAAAAGAAATGTTAGATCATTTATGGTTAGATCCAATAAATACTGATGATGTTAATATTCTTACAGATGATTATGCTCCTGTGAATTATTACGCATCAAAATCATGTATATTTTAATCATTAAAATAAAGAAATATGAATGTATATTTAGCTGCTCCAATTAGGGGTGACAGAAGTAAAATAGAAACAAATAAGTATATTGTAAATTTTGTAAAAGAAAGAGGGCATGAAGTACTAACTGACCATATAGTAAAAGAAAAGGAAAAATTAATTGAAATTGAAAACAACTTTGGATCAACAAATATCTATAAAAGAGATATGAAATGGATAGATGAATGTGATATATTAATTGCAGAAGCAACAGTTCCAAGTTTTGGAGTCGGTTATGAAGTTGGTTATATGCTTGGCTTGAAAGATCTAAAAGATAAAAAAGTTATAATTTTATTTGATAGAACGATTGAATCTGAAGTATCTGCTATGGCAACTGGAAATTGTGATGAAAATGCGGTTGTATATGGTTATAAATCCATAGATGATATTGGAAGATTCTTAAAAAGCTATTTATAAATTAAATAACAACTATACTAATTTGCTGAAATAATTTCATTATTCCTGTCATTCCCTTGAAGAAGGGAATCCAGTTTATCTCAATAAACAATATTGTTCGTATATTTTTTTAAATTTACAAAAGTGAAATTATTAAAACAAATTATACTGATTTTTATGCTAAAATGTTTATATGCTAAAATGCTTAAATAATAGCGAACTTATTGCGCCTGCTGGAAGTTTCGAAAAATTAGTTTGTGCGATTGAATATGGAGCAGATGCAGTTTATGCTGGTGCTGCCGATTTTAGTCTAAGGGCAAGAATTAATAAATTTGATGATAAAAAAATCATCAAAGCGATTGAATATGTACATCAAAAAAATAAAAAAATATATATAACAGCAAATGTTTTTGCTCATAATAATCACATAGAACTATTTGAAAAGCATCTAAAAATATACAAAAAAAATATGCCAGATGCTTTTATAGTTTCTGATATTGGAATGATACAAATGATCAGGAATTTATACCCTAATGCAAAAATTCATCTTTCCACTCAAGCAAATACTACAAATTGGCAATCAGCAAAATATTGGTTTGATAATGGCCTAAGAAGAATTGTTTTAGCCCGAGAATTAAATATAAACGAAATTAAAGAAATTCACAAAAAAGTTCCAAAATTAGAACTAGAGTATTTCGTTCATGGCGCAATGTGTATGGCATATTCAGGAAGATGTCTTTTAAGCTCTTGGCAAACAGGAAGAAATTCAAATCTCGGAGATTGCGCACAAAATTGCCGTTGGAAATATCAACTTGTGGAAGAAGAAAGACCTAATGAATATATTCCAATAGAACAAGACGAACATGGAACTTATTTATTAAATTCAAAGGATCTTTGCTTGATTGAACATTTAGATGAACTCAGAAACGCTGGTATAACTTCATTTAAAATTGAAGGTAGAGCGAAAAGTGTTTACTACTTAGCACAAGTTGTTAAAGCATATAGAACAGCGCTTGATATAGATACGAATGAAAACACAGCTACAAACACAATTATAAACACAGCAAAACCAAGCAAAAAACCTAACAATAAGACCATAGCATCTTTCCATGCTATAGCATGGAAAGATGCTATGGATGAAAACAAAGAAAAGAATATTAGCGTAAGAAAATTGAAAAATGAATTAAAAAAACTTCAAAACAGAACTTTTACAACAGGCTTTCTTTCTGGTGAGTGTAAATTTAAAGGACAAGAAACAAAATTTTCGCATATTAAAGAAGAGTATGAATTTGTGGGGGAAGTAATGGGATTGGAATATGGAATTTTGAATTTTGAATTTGGAAAATTAAAGAAAGAAAGTGAAAAAAATGGAGTTCACTCTTTAGAATGTAATAAGTCTAAATCCAAGCAAACTGATTTTTCTTGCAGGTTAAAACCTGAACCTCAGCTTTTAGATAGACCGAAAGATCTAGTAAAGATTAAAGTTCATAATGCGGTTTTTGCTGGTGACAGAGTTGAATTTATCCAGCCAAAAGGGGATAATATATTCTGCAAGATCAAAAACATTTACGATGATAAAACGCTTGAAAAATTAAAATCTGCGCATGGCGGACAGGACAGAATGGTTTATATTGAGATCAGTAAAAAGCCAGAAATTTCTAGTGTGATGAGAAAAAAATTAGGTTCTTAGGTTGTAGTTTTTTAGTTTATGTTAACTCCACTCTCCTGAGTGGAGTTTTATGTATAAACAGTAATTTATGCCTATACACAAAAGGCTCCAGTCTGGAGACTGGAGCCAACAAGTTATGCTTATAATAATTATATGAAAAATATTGTTTAACAAGACTTAGAATTAAAAGGTTTTAATATTATAAATAAAAAAAATAGGCTTTGGCTTAAGCCGCAACCTGTAGACACTCTTTATTTATAGGTAACTTCTTTTATATAGAGAGTACCTTTGTCAACGATAATTCTATTAACTCCTCCTTCTAAAAACGATATTTTGGAGCTTGTTCTCAAAGATAAACAATTTTTATTGTCTTCAAAATAAATATCATTCAAATAGTAGCTAGAACCGTAATCTCTATCAACGACTGCTTTTTCTATTCTTCTGTATGGTGTTAACTAGTATCTTTACTCATATACAAGTAAAATATCTAAAAATAAGAAGCTAACTTTAGATACTAGCATAAATTAAATATTTGTCAATAGCAGCTAATAAGCAGAGCTGGATTTTGGTTTACATAATAATATAACAACATTTAACGCGGGAACTGGTTTGTAAC
>JAGLIM010000024.1 GCA_023142995.1 Minisyncoccota bacterium
CTGATTGAGTAAAAATGATCTCAGGAAATAAGATCGCAAAAGTGCTGATATTTTCCATATTCCAATTCTTTAAAACCATTTGAGTGCCGATCAGGATGTCAATTTTGCCATTTATAAAGTCAGTTTGTATTTTATTTTGATTGGTTCCTTTTTGGGTCGTGCTGCTGTCTAGGCGGACTATTTTTATATTTTTCCCTTCAAATAATTTCTCAGTTTCATTTTGAATTTCCTCAGATCCATATCCAAATGAATTCATTCTTTGACCTTCGCATTTCGGACATTGTTTTATTAAGTTTGTTTTTTCTTTGCATCTGGTGCAGTATAAGAAATTGTTTTGTAGAATCAATATATTCTCACAATTTTTGCATTGTGCAATATATTCGCAATCTCGGCATTTTGTGATCGTGTTTTTCCCAAGACGAGGAATAAAGATAATTGCTTGCTTTTTGTTATAAATGTTTTTGAGCAGATTTTCTTTTAATCTTTCACTAAGAGCAGAATAATTTCCCGTCTTTCTGTCATTTTCCATATTAACAATATCTATATTGCGTGCAAACTTTTTTGTAATATATTCAATCTTTGAAAATTGATTGGGATCTTTTGAGAGATAATAACTTTCTACAGAAGGGGCAGTGGACGAGAGGATAATTTTGGCTTTAAAGATCTCAGCTAGTTTTTGAGCAGTTTTAATTCCATGATATCTTGGATTTTGGTCCCATTGTTTATAGCTGGAATTATTTTCATCGTCACATATAATAAGTTTTAAATTCCTAAATGGTGCAAAGAGAGCTTGTCTTGTTCCTATGATAATTTGAGCATTTGCACTTTTGATCTTTTCCCATTCGCTAGAATATTGGTTTTTAGTAAGTTCACTTGTAAGGATAGCAATCTTTTCTTTTTTAAACTTATTTTTGTAAAAGTCAGCGAAATTATAGATATCAAAATATTCTGGAAATAGGATCAGTGTCTGGGCTTTTGCCTTGATATTTTTTTTGATAATTTCGCTATACAAATTATGTCTTTCTGCTTGTAGATTGTGAATAAGAAGGACTTTGTTTTTCTTTTCAATCTTTTTAAGCAGTTTATTTATTTCAGTCTTTTTGATATCAGGAATTTTGCAATTGTAATTTAAATTGATCTTTTTTCTTGGTTTATTCTTTGTCAGTGGCGGAACTATTGCTTTTATAACTAAACTCAAAGGAGTATAGTAGTAAGTAGAAATAAACTTTGCCAATTGAATCTGTTGGTCTGATAAATATAGATCTTTTTCTTGCAGAGAACTAATCTCTTTAAGTTTGAATTTTATATTTTCGCTCACTTCTTTTTTTACATCTAAAACCACTCCTAGTACGCTCTTATTTCTAAAAGGAACTTCAAGTATTTTTCCAGTTTTTACCTCTTTTTCCATTTTTGGGGATATGGTATAGCTAAAAACCTGCGAAACATTTCTTGGCAATTTCACTGCAGGAACGACCTCTGCTATTAATATTTTGTTTTTAATCATAAAATAATTTTAAAATTTGTCATTCTGAACAATGTCATGGTATACTTTTTATTCTAAAAACCTACAACCTAAAAAGCTATAGCCTAAGAAGCTAAATTATACTTACTTACCGTAAATCTAAACAGTTCTATCTTTTTTTCATCCAAATTGATTCCTGCTTTTTGACAAGCAATTTCAATTTGATGTTCTGGCGATCTAACTCCTTCAATATCAGGAAGAAGAAGTCCAGTTTTTCCGTCTTGCGATTTCACGATAACGCCATATTTTTTAGCGTCTAGATCTTTAGTTGAGTCTATCTGTTCTGGTGGATTTAATAAGCTTACTTCATAGGATAGATTATTAAGGTCTTTCTCTATAACAGGATTGAATCTATAATCATTAGTTGCTGATGAGATCGCATTATCAATTATTTCTTGTGCAATATTTTCTTTTATTGGTGCGAATGTTCCAATGCATCCGCGTAGTTGCTTTTCCGATCCAGTATCATTTTTTTTGTAAATTGTCACAAAAACTCCTTTTTGGCAATTAAAAAATTCTTCTGGCAGATTCTTAGGAACCTCAATTTTTTCACCAGTTTTTATATATGTTTCTATTGCTAATCTTGCTAGTTTTACGTATTCATTCATATTAATATTGTATATTATTATAAAGTTTAAGTAAAATTAAAATTGACTTTTTCTGTCTTTCGTATACTATTAGATTATTGTAGTTGTATTACTTCATCAGCGGGGCGTGGCGTAACGGCTAACGCACTTGGTTTGGGACCAAGGGACTCCGGGTTCGAATCCCGGCGCCCCGACACACTGGAAAAGGCAACTCCGCGAGGGGCTGTTTTTATTTTGCTTGAGGGCAAAACAGAAGGTTTGAAGGTTCGCATGTTGGCTCCATAGCTCCTTCAGGACTGTGGAGTCTTTTGTGTTTTATTTTTTTTCTTGAGTTATTGCTGGTTTAATGATAATATAGGAGTAGAAAAAAGGGACTTAATAAGAAATAAAAGACTAACTATGCCAATTTTTAATGATGAAAATTTAAAAAATTGGAAAGAGTCAGAAATTTGGACTGATAGTTTATGGATGATTTCGGAACAGGACAAATCAGGAAAATATGGTAACATTTCTGAGTTATTGATTGGAAACAGCACGAATAGAAATATTTTTAAAAAATTTCAATATGCATAAAAAAGATTTAACTTATTCAGACGCTATGGAGCAGGTTATGTTGCATAATGGATTTTTTGCTTCGTTGAAACTTTTATATAAAGAAGTTTGGAATTATAAAGATAAAACTAAAATTACTGGGATAACTCCAGATAATACAATTCAAGAAAGAGCGCAAAGAGATTCTCGCTTTACAAGAATTGCAAAAGGAGTTTATGCTTTAACTCAGTTTATTGAAAATGCAGAAAAGAACGATTTGGGATATTTTGTTTTTAATCAAAATAAAGTTATTTTTAAGCAGAAAAAGGTAATTAAAAAAACGGAAAAAATTGTAGAGCAAAAAATCAGAATAGGGCAAAATTATTTTAGAAAAAGTTTAATTCAAGAATTAGAGAAATGTCCTATCACACAGATTAATGAAAAAAGATTATTAATTGCCAGTCATATAAAACCTTGGGTTCATAGCAATAACAAAGAAAGGATTGACTATAAAAATGGATTATTGCTTTCTCCGTTATACGATAAATTATTTGATAAAGGTATTGGATTGATCACTTTTACACTAGACAAAAGAATCTTGATTTCAAATAAATTATCAAAAGAAAATATTAGCAGATTGAATATTCAACATAATCAAATAATCCCGGATTTACCAATCGCTGGAAGAGAAAGATTTTTAAAATATCATAGACAATATATTTTTCAAGGATAGATTAAAAGTGCAATATATTTATTTATAACTTTAACTAAAAAATTATGTTATACAATATTGATATTAATGCTCAAGTAGAAAGCAAACTCTCAGAGAAAGAATTAAGAAGCCGATTAGTTATCGCGTTGTACGATGTAGAAAATCAGTATTCTAAATTTGACGGAGTTGATGATGATTTGGAAGTTATTGATTATGACAGAACTGATGCAAAAGAAATTTGTCCTCATTGCGAAAATGAATTGGTGTCAAGAATGTTTGATGTGGACGGTATAAATTTAATTGAACATAGTGTTTGCGAAGAATGTGGATATGGAACACCTGCTTTAGTATAATTTTTATTAAATTACAATATGACTATGTTACAAAATAACTATTGGCAAGAATCTAAAATGTCACTAGAAGAATTATCTCTATGGGATGAAAATGCTCGTTTCCCTGATAAATATTTCAATAAGCCCGAAGAAGAATTAATTGAATACTTTTGTATTAAGAAAAATTTTAAGATTGAGAATCTTGCAAAAGAAATTGTTAAAGATTTTGATTTACCACAATTAGAAAAGTTGGTTATTTATAGTACAGGCGAACAAAACATTACATTAGAAGGTAATCGTCGTTTGACTGTTTATAAATTATTAAATAATCCCAATTTAGCACCAAATAATACTTTGAAAAATAAATTTTTAGAACTAAAGAAAGATATAGATATTGATGGTAGTTTTTTATTTGATTGTCTAATGACAGATAATAAAGCAGAAGGATTTCGTTATATTGAGAGAAAACATGCGAAAGGAAACAATGAAGTTGGCTGGGGAGAACAAGAAAGAACTAACTATAATGTTCGCAGAGGCAATGCAACTGAAAAAGAAGAATTCAAAGTTGCAATCGCAAAAATTATAAAAGACATAGATATTCCTGAGATTTTAAAAGAGCAAGTATTAGGTCCTGGATATGTAACAAATTTTTGGCGTATTTTAGAAAGTTCTATTGCATGGAAAATATATGGATTTAATTTAAAAGACGATGGAAAATTAGAAATTAAAGATGATGATTTTGAGAAAAAATTGAAAGTTATAATTCTAAATGTTTTACAGAAGCAGGACTTTTCTGGAGAAAAGATTGATTCTCGTTCCCTAAATAAAAATGAAGAGAAAGAAAAATATTTGAAATCAATTACAAATGATGATTGTGAAAAAGTAGACTCTGAAATTAAAAAGAATACAAAAAATAATTTATTTGGTAATGCAAATGTTGACGTAACTACAACACAAAAGAAAACAAAGATAAATCCTCCATCCAATTCAAGAAAATATCTTATTCCAAAAACTTGTCGCTTTAATATAAAAGAAACAAAAATTAATAATATTTATCATGAACTTAGAGGAAAGTTACTACTTGATGACACAAATAATGCAGTTCCAAATGCAGTAGGTGTTTTGTTTAGAGTGTTTTTGGAAATTAGTGTTGATTATTATTGGGAGATCAAACAAAAACAATCTTTTGCAGATAATACAAAGTTAACTACGAAAATTAGCCAAGTCGCAAAATATATGGAGGATAATAATTTGGCAACAAAAAAACAATTAGAAAATATAAGGCGAGTGGCAATAGGTAAAAATAATTTACTATCCATTGATTATTTTCATAGCTATGTTCACTCATATAAAGCACAACCAACATCTAGTGATTTAATATTAAAATGGGACAATCTGGAAGAATTTTTTGAGATTCTATGGGAATCTTTACAATCTAAAAAATAAAAATATGTTCTATTCGCCACTTCGTTATCCTGGCGGTAAAAATAAATTGGCCAAATTTATCGCTAAAATATGTATTGATAACAATATAAATAATCATTACATTGAACCATATGCAGGCGGTGCTGCCGTTGCATTATATTTATTAATGGAAAACAAGGTGTCAAAAATAACCATCAATGATTTTGATCGTTCAATATATGCTTTTTGGCATTCAGTTCTTAATGATACAAAAAAACTTTGCAATTTAATCGAAGAAACAGATATTACGATTGAAAATTGGCAAAAGGCAAAGGAAATTCAAAAAAATAAAAAAGAGGCTATATTGTTAAAATTAGGATTTTCTACTTTCTTTTTAAATCGAACAAACATATCGGGCATTATTAATGCTGGTGTAATTGGTGGCATAGAACAAAAAGGGGAATATAAAATGAATTGTCGTTTTAATAAAAGAGATCTAATTGATAGAATTAAAAAAATTGCTAAACATAAAAAAAATATAACTATTTATAATTTAGACGCAATTGAATTAATTAAGAAAATTCAGGAGAAAGAATCACACTCAAAGACAATTCTTTATTTTGACCCCCCGTATTATCTCAAGGGTAGTTCTCTATATGTAAATTATTATAATGATGCTGATCACAAGAAAGTAGCGAATATGATTAAAAAAATAAAAAAAATTGAATGGATTGTTTCTTATGATGATACATCTCAAATTCAAAAAATTTATAGTTGGGCAAACAAGAAAATAGAATATTCAGTTTCACATACTGCATATAAAGCAAAAATAGGAAAAGAAATTTTATTTTTTAGTAAAGATCTAAAAATTCAAAACGGAATAAATCCAATAACAATGACTTGGTAAAAAACAATTATGAAAATCAAAAATCATTATATTGTTCCTGCGTGGAAGCAAAAAATGCTTTTAAAGATTTAATTTCAAAAGCAAAAGTAAAGTATATATTTTTGAGTTATAACAACGAAGGAATAATGTCTTTAGAAGATATAAAGGAAATTATGAGTTTGCGCGGGGAGTATGGTTATTTTACAAAAGACTATAACAGATTTAAAGCAGATAAATCTGAGAACAGAAATTACAAAGCAAATAAAACAACGGAATATTTACATTATGTTGTTTGTGATTCTGCAAAAATTGGTTTATAACTCTCTCAAAATTTACATAAAAAAGAGGAATAAGATCCTCTTTTTTTGTACTTGTTTTTACTGTTCTATGTATGTTTTGTATTTTATGATGTAAAAATACTTGACATATATTTTATTTATGCTAATCTATAAATATGGAGATTTCAAAGCTTACTAAAAAACAACGAAAAGTATTCGATTTAATAGAGTCGTATTTTAATAAATATGGCTGTTCTCCTACAATCACTGAATTAAAAGAAGCATTAGCCGTCAATTCTTTACGAACTGTTGTTCAATATCTTGAAGCACTAGAGAAAAAAGGATTTATTTATCGCAAACATAATCAAAAAAGAGGTATAGAACTTGCAAACATAGGAACGACAACGGATTTTGACACAATATTATTGCCAGTCGTTGCGTCTGTTGGATGCGATGATGCAAGCATATTCGCGGATGAAAAGATAGATGAATATATAACCATAGATAAAAATTTTATTCCCGATGGGAAAAGTATTAAGGATATGGTGGTGGTTAAAGCAATAGGCGCGAGTATGCAAGAAGCGGGAATCAGTTCAGGCGATTATGTATTAGTAGAAAAAATTGATACTGCTCAAGCACAAGAAAACGATCGCGTAGTGGCAATAATAGATGATAACATTGTTATAAAAAAACTTCATTTTGCAAAAAATGCCATAATCCTAAACCCCGAATCAAAAAATAAACATTACAAAGCGATAATAATGAAAAGAGATTTTTATATTCCAGGGCGGGTAGTGGATGTTATTAAAATGAAACCTGATTTAGAAATTAAATATATACCAATAGAAAATAATTAACTAATCTAATCTAAAACATGGAAAATAAAGAAAGAGCCGTTGAGGCTTTAGAAAAAATTGAAAAGGTAATTGACGAAATAAGAGATATGTTCCCTGATATTAAAAAAGAGCAGATTAAAATTTTTGTTAAGAATAAGAAATATAATGATCCTGTTAAAATATTAAAAAAAGTTGATAGGATAATTATAAATTATAACGAAAGCAACGCTGAAAGAAAATTGGAAAGTCTATTAGGATTTTTAGGTATCACTGTTAAAAAAGAAAAATAAAAAACTAAATTGGAAAGTTTTAAGGGTTTTAGAGCATGAAATAATAAAAAATTTTGATAAAACAATTAATAGAATAATTGTTTTTTTAGAAAGTAAAAATAATTAAACAATATTTAAGTATTTAAAATAATGGATAATATAAGCCAAATCATTTCACCAGACCAATTTTCTAAACTTTGTAAGCATCTTTTTGCTGCTGAATTTGATGATTTTCAAACTATTGATGATAGCGGTGGCGATAAAGGAAATGATGGGTATTCAGAAAAGCAAAAAACACTTTTTCAGCTTTACTGTCCCAAAAAACCAAATAAAGCGACCGATTCAAAATATAAATTAAAAATAAAAAGGGATTTAGATAAAGCAAAAGAACTTGTTGATTCTGGAAAATATATTATTGAAAAATGGATTTTTGTTACCCCCGCGGAACTGCGAGAGGATGTTCATACTTATATTAGAACAGAGGCTGCGGAGAGAGGGTTTATTGGTATAGCGTGGGCAAGTTCCAAGTTGATAGTATTTTTTACAAAGCATTCCAATTTACGAAGTCAATTTCCAGATTTAATTCAGCCAGACATTGAACAGAAAATAGATTTATTAGATTCAAAAATTATAGGGCATACGGAATCAATCAATAATGTCAAGAAGAAATACCGAACGAAGTTGGAACAAAATTATCAACGACGTATTAACGAAGCAAAGATAAAAATAGATGATGAAAAAAACGAAGCAGCAAAAAAGGAATATGAAACAATTTTAAGAGATTTAAACTCGGAATCAGAAAAAATAGACCCGCATCTTTTTTTTCGAGTTCATAATAATTTAGGTGCTTGTGAATTAAATCTCGGAAACACAAAAGAAGCAGCGAAATTTTTTGAAAAAGCTTATTCGTTTAAACCAGACCAATCAATAGCAATTGCGAATTATGCTTTATCAAAATCCTTAGAAGATAATCCAAAAGAAGGGCTGGCGATAATTGAGGATCTGTTAAAAAAGCATCCTACTGATAATCACGCGATCTCTGTTAAGGCAAATATTCTGTACACTTTAGAAAGATATGAAAAGTTGATACCATTCCTGAAAGAAAAAGGAGAAACAGTGTTGTCGTGCTGGTATAAGGGATTTGAAGCAATGTCCAAGGATGACTACGATACCGCAATTTTCTGTTTTGAGAAAGTTATTCATCTTGAACCAAAAAATATTAAAGCGTACTTTTTAGCTGCTCAAAATGTTATGATCGGGTCAAGAGAATTTGTTAAGAATAATGCTTTTCTGCCTGATAAAATATCTTCTGCTATAAAAGAAAAATTCACGAAAGCTATTTCTTGGTTAAAAAAGGCAGTTGAACTTTTACAAGATAAGGAACAGAATAAGGAACAGAAAGCTGATTTAGAGATGGCATATACTAATTTATCTGGCTGCTTTGTTGCTCTTGGTTTATTTGATGAGGCAATCGAATTTGCGTTAAAAGCTATCTCTGTTGATCCCATATCTCCCACCCCTTTTCTTAATAAAGGGATAGCTCAACTAAAACTTGGTAAGCATAAAGAAGCAATAAGTAGTTTTAAAAAATATAAAGATTTAGGAGGAGACGAATTTAATGTGGATAGGCATAGTGCTTTTTGTTCTTTGAGAACTGGTGATTTAGATACCGCGGAAAAAATAATTATTCCCTTATTAGAACAAAAAAAAGATTTAGATTTGGATGTTGCAGAACTTGGAGTGGAGTTATACTCAAGAAGATTAGACAATGACAAGTCAGAAGCGTTATTAAAAAAATTGGAAGAAAACTTTTCTGACAATTCTCAAGCGTTACGAATTCGTGCTGCACATCTTCAAAGATTAGGAATGTCGGGCGTGGAATTATTACTTCAGAAGGCATTGGAAAGTTCAAAATCAGAATCGGAAAAAATGTTGGCTGAAATGGATTTAGCTGATTTTTTATACAGCACAAAAGATTATTCCCGCGCTGCAGAAATATATCAAAGATATATTAACATTAAAGAAGCAACTACAGGAACTCTTAAATATGCTGAATGTCTGTATAGCTCAGGACAATACGGAAATCTCTTAAAATGGATAGGTACATTAGGCACATCTGTGCGTGAACATTCTTTAATTCAACAGGTAGAAGCATACTCAAATCTTTACTTGGGTAATCTTGAAAAAGCATCCTCTTCTTTCAAAAAACTTTTTGAAAAAACCTCAGACAATCTTAAATACCTCGTATTCTATGGAATGTGTAGATTTAGATTGGGCAAAGAACATGAGGCAAAAAAAGCTTATGATGCCGTAAAAAATAGAGTAATTGAAACTGATGATGTTGTGATACTATCAGGCGGTTATGAATTTATTGGGGAATGGAAAATTGCATTGGAGCTTACTTATAAAGCTTTAAAAAACGATTCCAATAATCCAAAAGCTCATCTTGTTTACATTTTTACATTTTTACGTAGAGAACAAGTGGAAGAAAAAGATTTTGAAGATAAATATGTAAAACTATTTCAAAAATCAATTAGCGAATTTAGTAAAAGATTTCCCGAAGAAAAAGCACTACAAACTTTTGAAGTAAAAGATAAAGACATTAGTCCCATGTTAAAAATGGTTGATCAGTTAGCAGAGTCAACGGAAAATGCAACTGGGCTTTATAGAGAGTCTAGGGTTCCGCTTGCTGTTATTCCAAAGTTTACAAACAGAAAACCATTTGATGTTTGGGTTGCCTTTACCAAAATGCCAGATGTTGGGATAAAAATTTTATTTGGTTCGCCAGATGAGATTTCAACAGAAGCTTTAACGATTAAAGAGTACTACGACAATTCTGTTGTTGTTGATATTTATCCATTATTTCTTCTGACTCACTTCAATCAGCTTGAATTATTACCAAAACTATTTAAGAAAATTTATGTGCATCAAAGCGTAATTGATGAATTAACAGAATCAATCGACGAACATAGAATATCGGTGCGCAAAGGACAAACAATTTTTGGAAAAATTAATGGTCAGCACAAGTTAATTGATATTCCTCCAGAACAAGTACAAAAAACAGTTGCTCTGCTAGAAAAAGTTAGAGATTTCTTAAGCAGGGATAAATCTTGCAAAATTCACGGATTATCCAAAGAAAGGTCGGAAGATGAACGCAATTTAATTAATGCTCTTCATGAAACAACAAAAAATAGTGTTTTTCTTGCTGAAGACCTTAATTTACCTATTTATTGTGATGATCGCATATTGCGAGTTATTTTAAAAAATGAACACAAAGTAAAATCTTTCTCTACTCAATCTTTAATCAATTTGGCGCAAACAAAAGGGGTGATATCGCTTGATAAGCGATTTGAGTTGCAGAAAGAAATGATAGGACTTAAATATGAATTTCTTCCAATAGATGCGACTTTTATATATTATTTTTTAAAAAAGGCAAACTATAAGATAGAGAAGATACAAGATATAATTTTTACACTTGTGCAAAAAGAAACAAGTATTCAATCTCTGGAAGTAGTACTTGCTGATCTTTTCTTTCTACTTTTAATTGAACGGTTAATAGACAACAAAACAAAACTTAAAATATTTAGAAGTATATTATCGCAAGCTTCGCTAAACCATTGTTTAGATAATATAGAAGAAGGAATTTTTATGAACCTTCAAAAAAAAGTAAAACCTGAAAAACATAAACAATTAAAAGATATGCTTAAATTATTTTTTCGTGATTTACACGGTTCGTGCAGTTAATAGAAAGAACGAAAATTATTCACTCAAAAAAATTTGAACTTTTGTAAAAAACAAGACAAAATCTTACTTTGCATTTGTATAGAACTGTGCAATTTTGATTCTGTTTAATCTGTTTTTTTATATGTGCAAGAACCATAATATTATTTTTTTTCCTTGGTTAATAAGTTGCTTACCCTCTCCAACTTCCCCTCAACTCTCTCCCAATTCTCTAAAATCCCAACCCAAACCACTGGGAAATTGTTCCCAACTGTATCCTGTCGCCCCGACACACATAGATATTTTGAAAATTAACGCAAGAGCGGATAAATTTTTTTATGACGAACCTAGGCTAAAAAGAAATTATCGCAAAAAGACATGGCAAATTTTAGGCGTTTAACGGACATGTATTAACAGTTTAGAGAATCATTCACTTCTGAATGTTTAAAAAATTGCTAAAGCGCTATAAATAAATTCTAAATATTTATGTAACATTATGAAAGATTTTGAAGCCTCTCAACACAGAGAAAACCCTCCAAGGAAAGTTGAAAATATTTTTGTGGAGAGCGATGCTCAAAGAAAACCAGCTGAGAACAAAAAAAGCGAAAATGAAAATGCAATTGCGAATTGGCCAATTGAAAAAATAATGCGTCGTCTCTTGCGAGAAGACAAACATTTTAATCAAGACATAGTATATGAAACTTTAATGAAAGAATTGCCAGCAGAAGAAATAGAGACAAAAATAATGGAAGACTATATGGGCTGTACTGGAGAGTCAATAATTGATAAAGTACGTCAAGCTTTGGGCGATGACTATGTTCGATTGTTAATTGAACCTTCGATCGGTACGAGAGTGGACGAGTTGATTGTATTTGCTCAAATAGAAGCTTGAGAAGGGAAGTTGCCGACACCTATAGAATTAAGGAGAAAGTTTAAGGAATCACTTGGCAAGAAAAAGGTTTACAGAGTTGCGACATTAACAGAGCAAGAATTACAAGAAATAAAACAAGATGGATTTCTTGCAAACTATTATCGTGTTCGAAGTGAAGAGGAGATTTTGCAGAATGAGGACGGATATGAAAGCGTTGAGTATAACCTTTCCAACTTAATAGGCAGAGTCAATATTCATGCTGGAGGGTTTGCAAGCACTAAAGATTCTATGCTAATCAGTACAAGCGATTTTCCAGAGATGGCGCAGTATGCAGCATTTGTACAACTTAAAGATGATTGGCAAGAAAGAGAAAAAACAGGGCAAAGACTTTATTCAATTCCTATTGAAATTGATGAGTTTCGGAACATCCGATATGGCAAATATTTACCACATCACATTAAAGCAGAAGGTACTTGGCATAGTAATCAAAAAGATATTCCTTACAACGATCCAGGTATTGAATCATTTGTGGAGTTTAGGATCTCTTCAGAAAATATTTTAACCGACGAGATTAGACAGATTGATACAACACAAATTCCAAATTTTGAATTTGTACCAAAAGGAAAGTAGTTGCATCCTAAATCAGCATGGTATTTTCCTGTATTTTGTTCAAATTCAAGTGGTGTTTAGTAATTGCGACACTTATATTTGCAACTCAAAACTTATAATAAAGCCATCAATCTTTCCACTCTTTCCAACTTTCCCTCAACTCTCTCCCAATTCTCCAAAATCCCCGCCCAAACCACTTACATCCTGTTGCCCCGACAAAAAATATCGTAAGAGACTAGGTTTCCAATTGGAAACCTAGTCTCTTTTTGAGAGTTATGGTGCATGCGGGTCATTGACAAGGATGGGATTTTCTGATAGACTACACGGTCATGGTAAATCGTGGTAAAAATGTTGTTCTTTTAAATAAAAGGAAGAAAAATAATCTTTTTCGGGCGGATAAAATATTCACGAATACTAAAGTATATGTAATATTTTATCCATCCGAAAGTAATAGTGGTGGAACCGGAGGTGCTCAAATGAGCGATAGTGAACATGAGAAATTTCAAGATAAAAATATAGAGATGGGAAGAAAAATCGCTGGATTGCCAGTAAGCGCGTCTTTAAACGAAATCGTCATTGCTCTTGCTAAGAAGGGAGAATATGCAGAGGCAGTTGAACTGCTCTTTGGATCAGGGAGAGAGCCACCTTTGTCAGATGATCAGATGGGGTTTGGTGTTTATATTCGGCTGTGGATTGGAACCTACCCCGATATGATTGAGAAAATCGTGAATGCGTATCATTGGACTTCAGAAGAGGTAAGTGCCAAGAGAAAGAAAGGAGGCTTTAAAATCCACGTATATCCAGATGAAGCATTTATGATTGAGGAGCCCGTTGCAACTGAGCTTCTAACAATTTTGTTGCCACAATAATGCTATATAAAATTCTTCTTTCGCAGTTCTCAAATATTATAAAGTGCTGGTCATATTAAATGTGGCTAGCCATTTTTTTTGTAAAGTTTTTTGTAAAGTGTAATTATATTTTTTACTTTATCAACCTTTCCACCCTCTCCAATTTCCCCTCAACTCTCTCCCAATTCTCCAAAATCCCCACCCAAACCACCGGGAAATTGTTCCCAACTACATCCTGTTGCCCCGACAAGAAAAATAACCTTTTTATCTGAGAGGTTATTTTTTTTGTAGATTTAGAAGCTTCAAGTTTTTTAGTGGTGTGAGATGGCGGAGCTATTGACAAAGATTATGTTTTTGGTATAATGAAAGGTCAGTTAATTTGGAAATAAAAAATAATTTATCAAATTCTGACACAATGGAGTTGCAAAGAAATGATCAAATCAACATTTATTGACAATCTTGAATCTATCGGGGAAGGGATCTTTGAAATCTTGAAAACATTAAACATATCTTCAGATACTAACTTTGAATTAGATATGTTTATGTTCAGGTTTTGTGAGAAAAAAGGTATAATTCGTTTCTGGAAAAAAGATCAGAATGAAATTATTTCAGAATATGACATTGTAGAAAATGGAATCTCAGTTCTAAAGCATGAAAGCATTGAATCTTTGACATATGTCTCAACACCAAGAATTGAAGTAGGAATTTGTCAAAAAGATTCTCCTCAGGTTAGATTTTATTGGAAAAAAAATGACAATGTTGGAGAATTAGTTCATGTCAAAGTTGATCTAGGAGAAAACAAAAGGAGGGAAGGAGATAGAATATTTGTGGGTTACGGTAGAGATATTAACGACTTCAAAGCTCGTAGAGGAGCGAGCATGGTTAGTGAGAAGATTAGTATACCGCCAAATTTACCTTCGGTTTTATCAGGAGATAAAATATTAGGACATAAAATTCTTTGGAGCATTGTTTTTGAACCTAAGGCAAAAAAGATTTTCGATGAATCTGCGCTTCAAGAGTTTCGTAAAGAAATTGATAAACTAATTTCTGATAAAAATCTGCGCTTCGAGAGTTTTATAAAGAACAAAGGTTTTATAAAAGATTGATAAAGAAATCTCTGATAAACAAGATTAAAACCATACTATAATAGTTCTTTCGGAATGTTTGAACTATAAGGATATTTTTTTGGTCTAATTCAATGGAGTAAAGGATTCAACCTGATCTCCATTTTTATTTGTCCCAAATCGAATAATATCTCAAAAATGATTGTACGAGAATCTTTTTTGACTCTTGTTATTTATATGATTTTAGTTAATTTTTGATTCATCTCATCAACCTTTCTACTCTCTCCAACTTCTCCTCAACTCTTTTCCAATTTTCCAAAATCCCCACCCAGACCACCGGGAAATTGTTCGGGGCTACATCCTGTCGCCCCGACAAAAGAAATAATCCTTTAGAGGGTTATTTTTTGTATAGAGTTAGAAACTTTGAATTTTATATGCGTACCATTGACAAAATCTTTCTTTAATATATTATTGAATGGTTCAAGGAACGAACCGACAATGCTATTTTCAGTGTTGGATAAAGCAGTGTCCTTTGACAATTTATGAAGGAAAAAATATACGGAGGTATGGAAGAAGATGAACTTTTTAGATCTGGAAACAGAAACGATAAGAAGGGAAATGGAAGAACAGATGCAAGTTTGCCCTAAATGCGGGATAAAGCAACCTCTAAATGAGGTGTGGATTCAGAAGAAGAGTTGGAAGGGCAAATATAGTTCTCAAAACCTTAAAAAACTATGCCCGTCATGTGACGAAGATTATAGAATATTCGTAGAATATGGTGGACAGTTTGAAAATTTGAAAACACTCGATGATTTCAGGGTGGTTTTTGAAGAATTTTTGGTAAGTCCCAAAGTGGAATTATCGGCAGTTGAACGTAGTTATCAGGTTTTAAAAGAGTTTGCGGGATTAAGAGTGCAAATTGCAATTGAAGCCCAGAAATTTTCGGGACGATTTAGTTCAAGAAGCAAGCGAATGGATGAGATATATCCAATTAGTCAAAGCGTTTTTGCTCCTCAGATAACCGAAGAATTCGGTGAAAAAGCAGGAGGTGTAGGATGGCAAAAATTCTTGATGAGCCAAGTGGTGGAAGTAAAAGCGGTCAAATCAGGACTGGAAAGGGAGATTGCCAAACAAGTTGGCTTTTATCCAATATGGAATATGTATGCAAAACACATCCCAGGAATCGGGGAATGGTTGACAGGATATTTGATTGCTAGTATTGGCGATCCAAAAAGGTTTCCTGATACAGGACATCTTTGGGGCAATGCAGGTCTAAGGGTCACAAAGGAAAATTTGGCTCAATCGCGTACGCGAGGTACAAAACTAAATTATGATCCGTTGCTCAAAACCGTGATTTGCTTTATTCTGCCTCAGTCTTTGCAGTGGCAAAAAAGCAGGTTTCCTAATTCGCCTTATTCTCAGCTTTTCGAAAGTGTAAGACTCAAGGAACAGGAAAAGGCCATAAATGCTCATCCTGCAATATGTAACATAAGAGGATGTAAAGAAACCGAGATTGTAAACCTTGGATTTAAGAATGATTCAAAAGGAGGAAGAACATTCCAAGGATTCTGCTGTAAAAAAACGCTTGGTACGAAAAAAGAGCACAAATTCTTCAATCCTGCCCACATTCAAGCGAGAGTTATGCGAGAAGTTGGCAAAAAGTTCTTTGCTGATTTTTGGCATACAATGTTGTATTTTGAAAGTGAGAATCCGGATATATACGGCAGAGAAGGTGAACACGCGGCAAACGAAAGAATACTCTGGGTGTTTGAACAAGCATTGAAAGCATAAGTCGAAGCCTAAGACCATAAGTTGGGTGTGAAAAACCAGAATTGTTTTGTCTTTCAAGACCATGAGTATCCTGTGTAAAACCACAACGGATTTGTCTTTGGTGGTGTTAGATGAAAATTTTACACCACTAAAATTAAGACCATTCAATCGCTATGAGAAATCAGTAAAAAAATGTTTCTTAAGGCCATTTCCCAATTGTGAAAAACCAACAAGTCGTTGCTCACTAAAGCCAGCATTCATGTGTGAAAAATTCATGAAGCGTTTTAGAACAATGTCAAGCCTCGGAGAAATAATAAACAAAAATTCTTCGGGGTTATCTTTTTATATTTTTTTGACTGATTATTTTTATCTATCTCATAAACCTTTCCACTCTTTCCAACTTTCCCTCAACCCTATCCCAATTCTCCAAAATCTCCACCCAAACCACCGGGAAATTGTTCGGGGCTACATTTTGTTGTCCCGACAAGAAAAATAACTTTTCGTTTTGGTATATTGACATTTTGGTAAAGATATGCTAAATTGACTAGTCAACAGAATTAAGTAAAGCTGTTGTTGGAGGAACCAAGGATGAGAGATTGTAGTGAAATTAGAATTGTACCTTTAAATGGTGATGAAAATGAAACGGAGATATTAATTGTTTTCATTGCAATGGATTATGCAAAGGAGTCTATAAGAAAAGACTTTGAGCATGAAGCATTGCTTTATAATGATGTAGGTATTCCCGGACTGCGAATAAAAGAACTGATGCATTCATCGTTAATTAGCTGTAAGCAACATTATAAAGAAGAAGAGTATGCTTCAAAAGATGTTTTTGAAGAATTCGTACAGTATTTTAAGGATGACTGTAGAAAAATAAATGAAAAAGAAAGATACAGGATCATAAAAATAACAGATGATCAAAAGGAGATCAAATTTGAACAAGAAAAGAAACAAGAAAATAGACTTTTAAGATTTATAAATAGACTTTTAAAAGTCCTAAGGATGTAAATTTTGCGATTTATATCTTTTTTATTTTTTACTTTATTAATTCTTTTATCAATTTTTTCCAAATTCTCCAAAATCCACATTTAAATAGATAAATAAAAAATAGCTTCTGTAATCCACAGAAACTATATCAATGATTTTGGTAGCATATTCTCAGATTTCCATTTAGCTCTTAATTCTTCCAAGTTCATATTTATGTCTTGGTAGAAAGTGGGTTTTAAGGATACTGGGTTGGCTACAAATTTGAAGAAGATTTGTGCTAGTGGTTCATCTTCAATTGGTAAGAAGAACCAAAAATCGTTCAAATTGATGATCTCAACAGTCCAGCTATTGTAGTATCCTGGATTGCCAAGTCCAGCATCAAGCGCAATACTAATTCCCCATCTTACTGTAGTGGATCTAGCACGAACCTCGCTTGTTATCCATGGCACAGTACTGCCGATGAATTCAACTGTATGCCCCAGTATTCTTTCTATGGGTGCTAGCAAAATTCCCTTTTTGCCTGTTTTCTTTTCTCTTGAATCTTTCATTTCAAATTCATTTCTCCATTAAGCAATCGTTTTTGCCATAAATGGTCCTTCAAAAACTTTAGAAGGATCGTGTGGTGTTACGATTGTGTTTGGTGGAAATTTTATAACTCGATAAAAGTCTGGAGCCACGCGTAGATCGCAAGCAGTTCCAGTTAACATTTCAGGATAAAACGGGTCTATAACAATATATCCTTTTTCTCGAGCTTCTAAAATTGTTTCATCGGAGAGAACTCCTCCTGTTTCAAACATTATTTATTACCTCCTAATAACTTCAATTCGTATGTTATGTTCGTCATAAATTATATGACATCATATTAGATTATCATTAAATTAGTAATTTGTCAATGGTAAACACACTCACCATTGACGAAGATAAAATACTATGATAGACTGTTTAGTCATGATAAAACCGTGACAAAAATATTGTTTATTTAATTTAGGAGCGTGAAATAATTGACTGAAAAAGTAAACATAGATGAAATAATAGCATCTTTAAAAACAAATGAGAAAATAGATGTTATTAGAATTATAGAGAAAGTAAGTACCTATCGTAGGATTGTCGAGGTTTTTCTTGTTCCAGCGAAAGTAGAAACTTCAAATGGAATAGTTGATCTTGATGGTCTGCAGAAACTTTTAGAGGGATTAGTTTCTTGCCAGATGGAAGTTCGGGAGTTCGAACAAGTCGGAGACGATATCTATTTTGGATACTTACGTGCTAACATAAATGTTATGGCAGCCGTAAACAGAGTGGAAGGAGAAAAATGGGAGAATTTTACAATTCATTTGTATCCAAATATTTTAATTGGAATTCCTGCAGCTTATAGTGAAGATAATATTTATTATAGATCAGAGATAACGAGAGCTCACTATTATCAAACGATGATAGCAGCATACTTTATGGCACCTCATTTTGGTGAAATTGGTTTGTTGTTATCTAATTTAGCTGAAAAGAAAGGATGATCAGTAAAATATTTCAACATTGGTATTTCTTTTTTTAAAGTCTATAAATCTATGGAGCAAAGGGTTCAACCTAACCTCCATTTTTATTTATCTTAAATTGAAAAATATTTCATAATTATTTTTAAAAATCTTGGTTTGTACTTAATTTATTTTATTAATATTTCTATTTTCTCTAATTTTTCAAAATTCTCATTTAAACTATTGAAAATTTCATTGATTTGACAAGAAAAATATCGTAAGAAACTAGATTTCTAATTGGAAACCTAGCTTTTTTTGAGAGTATGCATGCAAGAGTATGCATGCTATTGACAAAAATGATGTTTTCTGTTATATTTCTCAGTTGTAATAAAATTTTGATAGAAATCGTTCTTTTACAAACATTCCTTGCGGGTCAAATGTAATAAAACAAGCTTTATTACATTTGACCCGCAATATGGGAATAAATAAAATAATAAAAAATTCAGAAGAGGTAGTATAAAAATGTATAAAAAAAGTATTTTTGTTGTTATGATGGCTATTATTGCTATTATTGCTACTGTTGTTGTGATAGCAGCATCTAGCTATGAAGATTGGAAGGAGATGCCAGAGAATAGAGATCCATATCACATAGAAGGAGTGATCTGTGATATGGAAAATGACTTACCAGCTAAGGATGTTTCTGTCACTGTTTCTGATGAAACGGGGAGAATATTTGAAACAAAAACTAACACAGATGGCATGTTCAGTTTTGATATTCTCGCTTGTATTTTGTGTGAATCTCAGTATCAAACCATTTCGACGGAAACAGTAGATCATGATTCTGTCGATTCAATTTCACAGGTTATGATGTATGATGTATGGATGTGCAGTGATCCCTGGATAGTATCTATCAAGATAGAAAAAGATGGATACAGCTCAATTGAAGAAACATTTTCATTAGGAAAAGAAGGTGGGTTCTATAATGTTTTTATTTCTAAGATTGATATTAAAGATAGAGCATCTTCATGGATAGCTCTTTATGAGAAAAACGAATCAGAATTTGTCTCAGAAAAGTTTAGCAATGCTGAATTCTGGCTAAATTCTGCAAGAGCAGAGCCAGAGTTGTTCAAGATAGATTTTGTCCGAGATAATGCATGCAAGGCAAATATCTCTCTCGAAGAATTAGGCACATCAAATGATGAGCTTTTAAATCTTGAGAGACAAGCATATATAAGCAATGCTGAATTTTGGTTGGAATCTGCAAGAAATGATCCTGAATTGTTCAAGATAGATTTTGTCCGAGATAATGCATGCAAGGCAAATATCTCTCTCGAAGAATTAGGCACATCAAATGATGAGCTTTTAAATCTTGAGAGACAAGCACGTATAAATAATGCTGAATTCTGGCTAAATTCTGCAAGAGCAGAACCAGAATTGTTCAAGATAGATTTTGTCCGAGATAATGCATATTATGCGTATGTTTCTATTGAATATATAGGCACATCAAATGATGAGCTTTTAAATCTTGAGAGACAAGCACGTATAAATAATGCTGAATTCTGGCTAAATTCTGCAAGAGCAGAACCAGAATTGTTCAAGATAGATTTTATCAGAGATAATGCATGCAAGGCAAATATCTCTCTTGAAAAGTTAGGCACATCAAATGATGAGCTTTTAAATCTTGAGAGAATGGCAAATGGAAGGAAGAAGACAATAGCAATTAGTTCTTCACCTTCCTTTTTATTTGTCTTAAATTGAAAAATATTTTTAAAATGATTATACTAGGATCTTTCAGTTTTCATAGAGCCTGAGGCAGATTTTTAGATCTTGTCTCTTATTTTTGATTAAGAGGTAATTCAATTTAAAATAAAAATCCCGCAGATCATCATATTCGAAAATAGATTATCTACGGGTAAGTTTTCTTATATATTGTTTGATCTAATGTTAGCACAATATTAGATCAAGAGTTTCTTTGTAGGTAGCATCTTTAATCTCCATTGCACATCTTCTTCCGAAATCTATCCTTTCTCCATATAAGTAGAATGGATATGGTGTTGCTCCTGCATCTGGAGACCCTGGCATTCTGAGGCTCAGATCAATAGGTCTCAATGTTTCTTTTGCATCTCCCATACATTGTATTGCGAAGGGTCCAATCATACCTTGAGGATAATGTTCCTCAATTGTCTTAACAAGGTTCCAGCCCATATTTACTACTTGCTCAAGCAGAGATTCTCTCAGGCTGATTGGAATGTGCGTAGCTTCTTCGCCGTTTCCAAATTGTCTTCTTGTGTCAGCACCCAAGAATTCCAGATCTTCCCACGTTGGAGAATAGAAATAGTTCAGATTGATCAATAGATCACCTGGAATATACTCTTGTATAGGCGCGCTTTTGAATGCCGTTTCTACGAAATTCTTATCATCTGATGAAGCATTTCCAATAACCATTTTTAACTTCTCATAGTATTCTTTAGTAGAGTTTACGACAACAAAGTCTCGAGCGAAAGCTCTTTCCTTTAAGAATTGAGATGCTTTGATCAGAACAGGCCGATCTATTTCCTCTGGACTGTTAAATGCCAATGGGGTCGGTAGTTTGGCTTTTTCCATCAGGAAATCCTGGTTCTTTTCTATCTTGTATGGTTCTGCTCGTTCCTCTACTTCCATAAGATAAGGATTTCCAAAGAATGGAACATCCATTTCATATATCGGATCATAACCGTTTTGTGGATCTCTCAGATATACTGCCAGAGATCTATTCAAATTGATTATTCCATTTTTTTCTCTCACCCAATCGGCAACTGGTTTGCCGAGAAGTTCTTTCCAGTCTTTAACGACATGGACTTCTTGAACGCAACCTACCTTACGATTTCTGTGACTTCTCTCGTAGAACATTTCAGTATATGTTCTGTGTCTTCCTTTTTTAGCAAGAACAAAACTTCCCATTCCTTCCAGACGTGCTCCACTACAGACGTCCAGTGCAGAATGACTTCCAATCGTGCCACAAGAAAGGTTATCTGTGTTATATCCTTCTAATATAGATCCAATATCTTCTCTGTCTTTTTTCGTGTTAATTCCTCCCTGTTGATGTTTTAAGGAACAAATAAAGCCAAGTTATTTTTTAACTTGACCCTCCTTCCTTAGAACAATACTAAACTAAAACATTTAAAAAGGCAAGGTGATTATTAATTTGCCTGAATTATTGTTATTTTAAATTCTGTTTCAACAGGCTGTCTAAAAACTTTCTTGGGTAGATTAAAGCCCTCGCTTTAATCTCTTGCCTAAGCCATTTGAAATTTGAGCGAGGGCTCAAATCTACTCGAATAGGGACTTATTTAGACAGCCTGTCAAGTCTAAATATCAAAAACGTAGTGTATTTTGCAACGGCCGTTGCAAAATACACTACGTTTTTGACAAAATAAAATATAGAAAAATATAAGATATTGAATAAAGATTATAAAAAAGAGCCATAATTTATATGGCTTTTAAAAATTCTTGTTCCTTTTCAAATTGCTTGAAGAATGAGTCTATATATTTTTCATTCTCTTCAACAATTTTTTTGGCAATAGATGTTTGCAATAGCGGTTTTGCTTTTGCAATTTTCTGTTTATACCACTCTACGGCGTCTACAATAGAAATTCCTTGTTGACCACATAATGTAAAGACGCGAGCTAATCCGATCGCTCCGAAACCATCAAGTTTGTCTGCATCGTATAAGATCTTTGCTTCAATGGTCTCTGGAGAATTAACAACTTCTGAAGAGTGTTGAGAAATAACTTCTAGCACTCTTTTGATCTTCTCTTTGGGGTATCCGATGCTTTCCAATATCTCTCTGGACTTTACGACGCTTCCTTGTACGTGTAAGCTTTTCTTTTCGTTATATGGTTGTCTGACGTCATGAAGCCATACAGCAATTTGAAGAATCTCCAAATTAACTTTTTCGTCATTACCTACCAGTTCTGCTGATATAAGTTTGGCCCAGCTTAAGACCCTAAGTATATGATCTAATCTATGTGCAACTGATTGATTCGTTTGTGTCTTATCAAGTGCGATCACTTCTTTTTTGACTTTTTCCAAATAGTTTGGATGATACATATTTCTTTTCCTCCATATATGAATTATTTATTTCATTTTAAATATATAGTTACGATCTGTCAATTTTTTAATTTTTCACTATTGCCATTTTAATTTACTGTGGAAAATATAGATGAGTCAAATTCTATTTTTCTTAATTGACTTATATTGATTATTAATTACACTGAAATTATGAAACAATTATCACAATTTTATAAAACAAAATATTTTCAAATTCTTTTTGCCATTTTTGCTTTTCTTGTTGTTTATTATAGAAGAACAGAGATCATATTAGATCCTCAATTCTGGGCAGAAGATGGTGCGGCTTGGTTTGCAAATGCTTATAATCTAGGAGCTTTTAAAAGCTTGTTTTTGGTACAGGATGGATATTTCCAAACTCTTTCAAGAATTGTGGCAATCGTTGCTATGTTATTTCCAATCATCAAAGCGCCTTTGATCTTTAACTTTTCTGCTTTAATCGTTCAAATTCTTCCAGCTATATTTTTACTTTCTTCAAGATTTGAAAAACTAATCTCAAATTTTAATATTAGGATCCTACTTGTGCTTTTATATCTATTTTTGCCCAATACAGCTGAAATTAGTGGGAATATTACAAACGCGCAATGGTTTTTAGCACTCCTAGCTTTTATGGTTCTGATAGCCAAAAGTAGTGACCGAAAGTCATGGAAAATATTTGATTTTTTAGTTCTACTCTTAGCTGGTTTGAGTGGTCCGTTTTCAATATTACTTTTACCAATTGCATTTTTTATTTGGTTTTATAAACGAAAAAAATCTTATTTTCAAAATTTTATCATTATCTTTTCTACTGCCGCTGTTCAAATCTTTGGAATATTCTATTTAGATGGTGGCGAGCGAATAGCGATTATACCAGATATTACTGTGAAATTATTCTTTTCAATTTTTGCCAGACAAATAGTGTGGGGTTCTTTGATTGGTGTGAATGGTTATATGTGGATCTTGAATAATATTTCTTGGTATTTTATATTTTTTGCTTTTTCAACTTTTCTGGCTTTGGTTCTCATTGTCTATGCTCTGTTTAAATCTTTGTTTGAACTTAAGCTTTTTATAATATTTGGTTTGCTAATTTTTATATCATCTTTAATTTCGCCGACAGGACTTCCAAAGGATCACGAATTAGAATTTTTATCTCAGCTGACAACCGGCAATCGTTATTGGATGATTCCGATGTGTTCTTTTCTTGTAACTTTGGTTTGGGGACTATCTAGAAAAAGTCATATTGTTATAAAAATAATTTCAGCAATGTTTTTGACAACTGCGATCTATGGAGCTGTTGTTGATTTTCATCATCTGAAATTTGTTGATTATCAATTTAGATCAGAAATCGAAAAATTTGAAGATTTTCCATCAGGACATCAAATGTCTATTCCGATCAATCCCTATGGATGGGAGATGGAACTTATAAAACGATGATAAAAGTTTCTGGTGTTTCTGGTGTTGTCTATTTTAAAAATAAGATATATAATTATATTAGTTATTATATCTAAATATCGTTTGACTTTATGGAGAACTTTGCGCGATAAATTTCTCCACAAGGTCGAAAAATATTTGTAGGTTAAAAAATATTTGTAGGTTAAAAAATATTAATATATTTATACAATAAAAATAAGAGCAATGTAAATGAATTCATTGAATTGGCATAAAATATTGAAAAATCCTTATGTGAAATTTGTTTTAAATTTAATGTTGATTTTGTTTGTTCTTTATTTATTTTTGCTTAGTATAAAATTAATGGGAACTTCGTTCAAGATGTTCGGGAAGGAGTTTGCTGAAAATATTATCGCTGGAACATCAAATCCGCTTGTCGCTCTTTTTATTGGAATTTTGGCAACAAGCTTGATCCAAAGTTCTTCAAGTACAACATCTATTGTAGTTGGACTAGTTGCTTCTGGAGTTTTTCCAATTGCTAATGCGATTCCGATCATTATGGGGGCAAACATTGGTACCACGGTAACGAATACGATCGTGTCTATGGCGCATATCACCAGAAAGTTGGAGTTTAAAAGGGCGCTGGCAGGGTCAATTGTTCATGATATATTCAATATTATGACTGTGATCGTTCTGTTTCCTCTTGAAATGAAATTTCACTTTCTTGAAAAAATATCTAGTGTTCTTGCTAGGTTTTTTGTTGATTTTGGCGGAGCAAAACTTTTTAATCCTTTAAGTGCAATTTTAAATCCAGTTATTGATCTTATGAAAGATAATATTAATATTCCTGCTGTTTTATTTGCAATTTCAATTGTATTGATGTTTACCTCACTTATTGCTTTGGTGAAAATAATGAGAGGATTAATAATTACAAAGGCTAAGGTTCTACTAGATTATTATTTATTCAAAAATGATAGAACAAGTTTTGGGGTAGGTGTTGTGATCACAACAATCGTTCAGAGCAGTTCAATATCTACTTCTATAATAGTTCCAATGGTTGGTTCTGGTCTTTTGACGATCAGGCAAATATTTCCCTATACACTTGGAGCAAACATTGGGACGACAACCACTGCTATGATGGCCTCAATGGCGACTGCTAATCCAATTGCTATAACTGTTGGGTTTGTTCATTTGTTGTTTAATGTTTTTGGAATTATAATTATCTATCCATTTCGGAGTATTCCAATCAGAATTGCTGAATCTATTGCTGAATTTGCAGCTAGGTCTAAAAAGAATACCCTTGTTTTTATAACAGCTTATTGTAGTGCCTATCTTATTCCAATTATAATTATTATTACTTGAGTAAAAAATTATTAAATCTTTCTAAATCATAAATTAAATTTATGTTCAAAAAACTAAAGGAAGTTCTGCAAAGGGAAAATTTATTAAAGCAATCTTTTGATACGTTGGAAGTTATGCTTAATAAGAATCGGGAAACATTTAAGTTGGTAACTGACTTTTTGATTACTGGAAAAGAGATACATAAAAATATACACAAGGAAGATAGAAAGATCAATCGTTATGAAATGGAGATCCGTAAAAAGATTCTGGAACATGTTTCTATTGACCCAGAGCAAGATGTGACTTTCGCGCTTATTTTGCTTGGAGCAACGAGGGACGTGGAGCGGACAGGGGATTTTATGAAGAATATATATGATATATCTTTGAAATTAGAAAATGATTTTCCTGATAACAAATATGCAGAAATTATAAAAAAACAAGTTGATATAATCTTAAAGATGTTTGATCTTACATGTGAGGCTTTTGTAAATTCTGATGAAGAAAAAGCAAAACAAGTTGTTGATATGCATAAGAAGGATATTTGTGGCAGATCAGATCAGATCGTAGCAAGTACGATTGATGATAGTGAGATTAAGGTTAAAAATGCAGTTGTCTATGCATTACTTGCTGTTTATTTTCGAAGGATAAGCGCTCATCTTGCAAATGTTTCTTCAAGTGTCATTAATCCATTTGAAAAGGTAAGATATATTGATAATGATAAGGAATTATCAGATATATAAATTTTGTGATATTTTATCTATCCTCTAAGTGGTTCTTAAAGTCACTTAGAGGTTTTAAATTTGTAGTTTTTCAGAACTTTCTTAAGTGTAGTTAAGTAGCTTGGAGCTGTTAAGACTTGTTTTCTTATTTGTAGTTTTTTATATTAAGTAATATAATAAAGAAGGTTAATATTAACTGACAATAATGGAGAATTTATTTTTATTTATTAGCGTAGCTTTTCTGTTTATTTTTATTTTTGGCAGAATTCTAGAAAAAATAAGGGTGCCTTGGATCTTTGCATCATTAATATTTGGATTATTACTTGCAATTTATAATCCGTTTAGTTCTATTACAGACTCTGCGATATTTATTTTTATGGCTGAACTGGGAATGTACTTTTTACTTTTTATAGTTGGTTTTGAGATCAATTTACAGGAATTAAAAGAAAAAGGAAAATTTGTTTTAAAGTCAACATTCTTGATCATTTTTTTTGAAGCATTTCTGGGCAGTTTATTAATTCATTTTATTTTTAATTGTAGCTGGTTTATATCTCTTTTGGTTTCATTGTCATTTGCTTCTGTTGGAGAGATTATATTGATCCCTCTTCTAGACGAATTTAAGATGCTTAAAACAAAATTAGGAAGAGCGATCGTTGATATTGGAGTCACAGGTAATGTCATTGAAATATTCATACTTGTTGTTGTTTCTATTTTAATAGCTTCTCATGATCCGGCAAGAATTTATGTGACATTGTTATCTTTGCTGGTTTTGTTTTTACTTACTATTGGATTTGTTCATTTCAGGCGAGAAGGAGAACAATTTCATTTTATGAATGTTGATACGATGTTTATTTTTTCGATCTTTATTCTCTTTTTATTTCTTGGTATCGGGACATATGCCAATGCTGCTCCGCTTGCCGCACTTGCTGCTGGAATTTCATTGAAAACTTTTATGCATCAAGAGAGACTGGAACTAATTGAAAAAGAAGTAAAAGCAATCTCTTATGGATTTTTTGCGCCACTTTTCTTTTTGTGGGTAGGAATGTCAATTAGTATTGATGCTTTGATAACATATCCGCTTGTTATTTTACTAATTGTTGCAGTTACAAAGAGTGTAAAAATTATTGTGAGCTATTTTGTTGGCAGAAAAGAGTTAGGCAAGAAGGAATCAATTTTACTTGGTATTGGACTTTCAGTAAAATTTAGTACCAGTATTATTATTACAAAAATTTTATTTCAGGAAGGGCTTATTAATATTGAATTATATTCAGTTATAATCTCTTCAAGTATAGTTTTTAATTTTGTTGTTCCATTTCTATTCTCTAGTTTGATCGTGAAATGGAAAATCGCGAGCAATAGAGGTGTATATAAAATGTTTAAATCAAAAATATGACTATTAAATCAGCAGAATTTATCAAGGGAGTGGTTAGTGATGATGCGATCTTATTTGATAATATTCCACATATTGCATTTATCGGAAGATCCAATGTTGGAAAATCAAGTGTTATTAATGCAATTGTTGGTAGGAAAAAATTAGTGAAATCGAGTTCAACACCTGGGAAGACAAGAGAGATAAATTTTTTTCTAATTGATGAAAAAGTATATTTTGTTGATCTTCCTGGATATGGTTTTGCTAAAGCATCTTTTACGCAAAGAGAAAAGATAAGGCAGTTGATCTTATGGTATCTTACAGATATTGAAGTCAAAAACAGAAAAATTGTTTTGATCGTTGATGCAAAAGTTGGTTTAACAAAACTTGATCTGGAAATGATAGATATTTTAAATGACAATCAGGCTGATTATATTATAGTTGCGAATAAAGCTGATAAGCTTAAGAGGAACGATCGACAGAAAACAGTAAAGGAAATTTCAAAAAATTCTTTTGGAAAGATAGTTTATCTTTTTTCTGCAAAAAAAGGAGAAGGTAAAAATGATCTATTAACAGCTATTTTTGAATAAATGTTACTAAATTGAATCTAAGTAGGTGATAATGTTATTTGAGCGAACTAAAGGACAGTCCTTTTATTTGCTTAACAAAGTCAAACTATTTCATTTGTAAATAGTAAGAAAATTAAGGACTAAATAATTGATGAAAAGGACTGTCCTTGAGATAAAAAATAATTATAATCAATATGGAAACAAAATCAAACAAAATAACAGGTTATGCTTTATTGATATTAGGTATTCTTATGATTTTCTGTGGAGTTTATTCTTCGTATGGAATATTTACAGCGAAAAATGATGTACCAAAAGTTTTTTCAAATGATGATAGTGGGATCGTTGAATTTGAAATAACTGATGATAAAAATGAAAACGTTGATCTGAGCGAAATTGATAAATCAAGATTAACCGATCCAACATATCTCAAAAGTCTTGAGACGCAACAAAAAGGAGCAACAGGTGATTTGATCCAAGAACAAATCTCAAGCCAATTAAAAGAAATAATACCAGTTGGATTTATATTGAAATTATTAAATCTTTCAAGCTGGTCGCTATTTATGTTCATTTTGATCTTTGCAGGAAGTAAAATCTCGACATTGGGAATTAAGTTATTGAAAGATTGATAAGATAAAGAAAAAAATAATAGATTTGTTGCAAATAACACGTTTTATAGAGCTTATGTTAGATTATTTGACAAACTTAAAACCCCTAAGTGTTTTGAAGAGCCACTTAGAGGCTAGACTAGCTGAAATATTACTAAAAATGTATTTTTCAGAAATTCTTTAAGAGTTTTCTTTTGCGGAAGTTTTAATACATTTTGTACAAATTCTAACTTTCTTACCATCAACATTCTTTGTTTGAAGATTAATATACTGTTTTCTCTTAGTGGCAATATTTGAATGACTTCGTGATTGACTAGATGTTGTACCTCGACCGCAAACTTGACATGTTCTACTCATAAATATAAAATTAACTTATTATTTACAATAATTATATATTAAACTAATTAATTAATTTTGGCAAGTATGATAGAAATCATTCAAATATTTTCTTTTGTAATTCTTATATTTTCAATTGTTATTCATGAATTTGCGCATGGTTGGATGGCAAATAGTCTTGGAGATCCGACTGCAAAATTTATGGGTAGATTGACTCTAAATCCTATAGCACATATTGATTTGGTAGGATCTGTTATATTACCATTGTTCTTATTATTATCTGGTTCAAGCTATATGTTCGGATGGGCAAAACCAGTTCCATACAATCCATATAATTTAAGAGATAAAAAAAAAGGAGAACTATTGGTAGCGGTTGCTGGTCCTGTTTCAAATTTGATGATAGCTTTGATCTTTGGAATTATTATAAGAATGTTATTATTGCAGGGTTATGCCATTGATAATAATATAATAATTATGTTTGGAATAATTGTTTTATATAATGTCTTGTTGGCTGTGTTTAATTTGGTGCCAATTCCACCACTTGATGGTTCAAAAGTATTATTTCATTTTCTTCCATATTCTATGCAGAATATAAGAGAGGTGCTAGAGAAAAATGGAATGATATTTATTATTTTATTTATATTTTTTGGATTTCAGTTTATTATTCCAATAATATTAATTTTATTTGTATTTATGACAGGCAGTAGTGATCTATTAATGGTTATGTTCTAAGTATAGATTATAATGATAATTTTCTTGACATATCTATAAACATCTGTTAATCTTTGAGTTATAAGAACTAAAATCAAATCTTAAATGAAAAATTGCACAAGCTTATGCAGTTGTGCTATTTTTAACTGATTTTTATAATAAAAATATTTAATTTAAAACAATGCCTACTATACAACAATTGATTAGAAAACCAAGGAAGAAAACTGTTAAAAAAACAAAAACACCTGCTTTGTCGCGAAACTTCAATTTTTTAAAAAATAAGCCATCAACTGCGAAGAAAGGTAATCCATTTAAACGTGGTGTTTGTGTTAAAGTTGGAACAGTAACTCCAAGAAAGCCAAACTCAGCTCTTCGAAAAATAGCTAGAGTAAAGTTAACAAATGGTTCTGAAGTAACAGCTTATATTCCAGGTATTGGTCATAATTTACAAGAACATTCCGTTGTTATGATAAGAGGTGGTAGAGTAAAAGATCTTCCAGGTGTAAGATATCATGTTGTCAGAGGCGTTTTAGATGCTGCTGGAGTTGAAGGAAGAAAACAAGAAAGAAGTAAATATGGAGCAAAGAAGCCGAAATAGAACAATTTCAAAATCCAAAATCTAAATATCAAATAATTTTTATAAAAATATGGGAAGAAGAAAAAAGACAATTGATAGAGGTATAAAATCAGATTATAAACATAATAACGCTATGTTATCAAGGTTTATAAACTATATTATGAAAGATGGAAAGAAAAGCGTTGCAACAAAGATCGTTTATAGTATGCTTGATATAATCAAGGAAAAAACCAAAGATGATCCAGTTGAAGTTTTTGAATCAGCTTTTAATAAAGTTGCTCCGATTTTGGAAGTTAAATCCAAAAGAGTTGGTGGAGCCACTTATCAAGTTCCCATAGAAGTTCGTGGAGATAGAAGGATGCAACTTGCTTTTAGATGGTTGATAAGTGCCGCAAAAAGTAAAAAAGGGAAACCAATGTCAGAAAAGCTTGCTGAGGAAGTTCTAGATATTATAAACGGAACTGGAAGTGCAATGAAGAAAAGAGAAGATGTTCAAAAAATGGCAGAAGCAAACAGAGCATTTGCTCATTTCGCAAGATAAATCTACTATTGAATTTTATATGACTTTTAGAAACTAGGTCTTTATACGAGATCTAGTTTTTTGTTGATTTTTTTACTTGGGAGTGCTAGAGTGAGGTTGTGTCTATAGAGTTTAATTTTTTAAATAAAATTTATGTTTTTTAAGAAATCTAATCTTTGTTTAATAGTTTCTTTTGCTTTGATTTTGGGGGTTTTTAGTGATTATTTATTTCATCAAAAGTCAGTTGGTGTTTCCTTTTTTGTTTTTATTTCACTTGTGATCATTCTTATTCTGATTTTGGTTGTAAAATCTAAAAAAAGGATAAGCAAAACTCAATCTCTTATTTTAATTCTAGCTATTTTACTTTCTGCTTTTATATTTCTAAGATCAAGTTCGTTTTTGTCATTTTTTAATTTCTATGGCAGTATATATTTACTGTTTTTATTTCTTGTTTTATTTTTTAATAGAAATATTTTAAATTTCAGCTTTACTAAATATATTAGTTTGCCAACTTCTTTTTTTGTAAGATCTTTTCGTGAAGCTGGATCGTTTGTCAAAAAATGTAAATTGATGATTCCTGAAAGTAATAAAGTTGGTTCAAAGGAATTTCGTAGTGTGATCAAAGGAACTATTATTGCAATTCCATTTTTGATCATTTTTGCTTTGCTTCTGTCTTCAGCAGATCAGGTGTTCCAATCCTATCTTAACAAGTTTTTCAAATTTGATCTTGATTTTGAAATAGTTCTAAGGGTATTAAAAGTTTCAATAATTTCTTATTTATTTCTTGGAATTTTTTATAGGATCACGAAAGGTTCAGATCAGAGTTCTGAATCAACATTAGATCAGAGTTCTGAATTAGTATTGGATAAAAAAGCAGAAGAGGTAAAAGGTTTAGACCATAGGACTGAGGTAACATCAGAAGAGAATGAATCCTCTAGCTTTATTGAATCAGCAACTGTTTTGGTTTTGATTGAAGCGTTATTTTTGCTTTTTATCGTTATTCAGTTTTTCTATCTTTTTGGCGGTAAAGATTATGTTTGGGGACTTAACGAATATATTACTTATTCTGAGTATGCTAAGAAAGGATTTCATGAACTAATATATGTTTCTATTCTTTCTTTTATTTTAATCTATGCAATTGATGTATTTGGGAAAAGAAAAACTCTTAAAGAGAAAAAAATATTTAAAATTCTAGGAACTGTTCTTATTTTAGAAATATCTGTGATAATATATTCAGCTTGGACGCGGATGGCTGTTTATGTTGATGGCTACGGTTTGACCTTTTCCAGATTTTTTGTCTTTGTATTTCTATTATGGATATTTCTTGTATTTTTGAATTTTCTGTATAAGATACTTTCAGAGAAAAGAAAGGAATTTTTCTTTCTATCGATATTTTGTTTTTCAGCTATTTTTTGGATAGGAATAAATGTTATAAATCCTGATGCCTTTATTGCCCGGAAAAATGTTCAAAGGTTAATTCAACTGGGAAGCATAGATCATTACTACTTGTCTCGTTTGTCTGTTGATTCTATTCCAGAGACAATGAAGATCTTTCAAACAAATGTAGACGAGAAAATAAAAATGGAAGTGGCTGAAGGTTTATATTTCCGTTGTGCTTTTCTTTTTGGAGGAAGATATTATTTTATGGGTCCTTCTTGGGAAGAGGAGCCGATCTCTTTCGGGGAGAAATTAGAAAATATCAGAGAAAGACAAAATGAAAATTGGCAGTCATTGAATATTTCAGAAAGAAAAGCGTTGTTAGCTCTGGAAGAAAACTATCAGGAGATTGTGAAATATCAAAGCAAATATTTTAAAAAACAAGCAGATGAATGTTGGGAAATGATGAAAGATTGCAATGGAAAATGGGGGTGTGAGAAAGAAATGTGCGAAATGTATGAAAAGAAAGCAAAGTTGGAAGAGTAACGTCAATATGGTCATTCTGAACTTGTTTCAGAATCTTCAGTATGTTACATTGATTTGATCTATGAATCACAAGATTTTAAATGAAATTGAAAACACAATAATCATAATATAATATTAAATATTATGAAGATAAACAAAACATATTATGTTTACATTATGACAAATGTTAGTGATGCCGTTTTATATATTGGAGTGACTAATGATTTACAAAGAAGAATTTATGAACATAAAAACAAATTAGTCAAAGGTTTTTCTGAAAAATATAATCTTTGTAAATTAGTTTATTACGAAGAAACCAATGATATCAAATCAGCAATTGCAAGAGAGAAACAATTTAAAAACTGGTGTAGACAGTGGAAAGTGGATTTAATCACGGCTGAAAATCCTGGTTTTGTTGATTTGAATATAAACTAGAACTAAAATAACAAATCTAATCTCTAATCAATTAAAAACAAAAACAATGATCAATAAAAAGTTTATCAAGAATTTAAAAAAAGAATACGACAAAAGAGAAGATCAGAGAACTCAAATTATTAGTTTGTCTAGTTCTATATTGCATAATTCTAAAAGAATAATTTTTTCTTTGCATAGAGGAGATATTAAAGAAGCCAAAGAAAAGCTTTCTGAAACAGAAAAAACTTTTAAAAAGTTAGAAAAAAAGTTTGGACATAAACGAATCACAGAAGAGGGGTCATATCGGGCAGGAGCAGAAGAATATACAGAAGCAAAAATGTTTTATTTGGTTTTAACAGGAAAGAAAATAGACAGAATAAAAGAAGTTGATCTAGATTTTAATTCCTATCTAGGCGGTCTTTGTGATCTAAGTGGCGAGCTGGTCAGAAAAGCGGTCAACGAAGCGGCAAGTGGAAATTTAAGTGAAGTAAAAAAGATAAAAGAGATCATCAATGAGATTATGTCAGAACTAACAGAATTTGATATGGTTGGTTACTTGCGAACCAAATACGATCAAGCAAAGCACAATCTAAGAAAGATAGAACAAATTGATTATGAGATAAAGATAAGGGATTAAATAGTAGTTATTAAAAAATAAATTGTATCTTTTCCATTATTTGTGCTATAATAATGGAAATTATGCGTTTAATGTGTAAAGAGATCAAGCTTTTAAATGTGTAAGTTTTAAAATAAAAATATTATGAGAGATAAAAATAAAGATAATTGTGAAATATTCTGTAGAGATAGTAAGGACTGTTTTTTATTTTTACAGAAAATATCCCATTCTTGGGATTTTTTGATTTTTAATCATAGTGAATGAGTACTAAACAGATTTTTGTAGTTATTAAGGATGAATTTATTTATGGTGGGCATCTTCTTTCTTTGGGGGCAGTTAGTATTGTTTTTACTTCGGCTATTTTGTTAAATATTTCGATTAATTGGGATTTTCTAATAGTAGTCTATTTGATCACTTATATAGTTTATTCATATAATAGGTTTAAAGAATATGAAGAAGATTTTCTGACAAATTATGACAGGACACAACATTTAACAAAATATATTAAATACGTTCCTTCTATTATTTTTTGTTTAGTTTTAATTGTTATTGGGATACTTGCATATTTTGGAAATCAATTAGGCTTAATATCTGGTTTGCTATTACTTTTGTTTGGACTGTTCTATAGTATGTGCTTTAAAAAAATAACTAAGAAAATAGTTGGTTTTAAAAACTTTTATGTTTCTTTCTTTTGGGCTTTTTTAGTGATATTTTTAGTTTTTTACTATTCTTCGCCGTTCGATTTTTCAGTTTTATTGCTTTTTATTTTTGTCTTTTTAAGATGGTTGATAAATACTACTTTTTTTGATATTAAGGATATTGAATCTGACAAGAAGTATAATTTAAATACAATTCCAGTTTTGTATAGTAAAAATAAAACTTTGAACTATTTACACATTGTTAATATTTTCTCTCTTGCTTTAATTATAATAGTGGTCTATAAAAATATTTTTTCTGTATCTTTCTTATTGCTATCATTTTTTTATTTTTATAGTTTTTACTATATTCAAAAAACTAAAAGTGGAAGTGTGAATATAAATAAGTTGTCTTATATAATGGTGGATGGAGAATACTTACTTTGGCCTATAGTCTTAATTTTAGGTAAATTTATTTGTTTATGATTGATACATACTTAGTGGAAAAAATTATAGTTATTCTAATAAATCTTATTGGTTTTTGGCTGATGTTTTTAGTATATTCTGCAAATAAAAAAGAAAAATTAAACCAATGGTTTGTTGCAATGACATTTTTTGTTATATTATGGATTAATTTTGCTTTTTTGGGGTATAGCACTAATGATGTTCAAAGTGCTTTGATCTTTTATAGATTAAATTGGGGTTCAGTAGCGTTGTTTCTTGTCTGTTCATTTTATTTTTATTTTATTTATTTTTTAAAATTCAAGAATAAATATAAAATTTTAGAATATTCTGTTTTGTTTTTTGGAATATTTCTTTTTGTACTTTCTTTATTTACAGATTTCATCATAAAAAATGTGATTATAGAGTCTTGGGGAGCTGAAATAATTTTTGGATATGGTAATATTTTGTTTAATACTTATTCTATCTTTATAGGAGTGGTGATCATTGTTTTTTTGATCAAAAAATATTTTAAATCTCATGAAAAAATACAGAAGATAAGGACTAAATATTTTTTATTCGGAACATTTTTGTTTATTTTATCTAATATTATTTTTAATGTATTTCTTCCGTTAATATCTAATAGTGTTATTTATCAACATTTTGGTGATTATTCTGCTATCTTTCTTTTAGGTTTTACCGCTTATGCGATCGTTAAACACGAGCTAATGGGCATAAAAACTCTTGTTACCCAGATTTTGATAATTATTATTTCAGTAATTCTTTTTGTTGATGCGTTTTTTTTATCAAGTGATTTTGTGATGCAAATATTGAAATTTGGAGTTTTGATAGCTTTTGTATATTTTAGTCGTGGGATGGTGGAGAGTGTTAGAAAAGAAAAAAAGGCGCGGAAAAAGTTAGAGGATAGTTATGATAAAATAGATCAAAGCATTAAATATGCTAAGGATACGAATGTGAAACTTAAAGAGAAAAATGAAGATCTTAAAGTATTGTTAACTATTAGTGATATAATAGCAAGAACCCTTGATCCAAAAAAAATAGGACAAGACATTGTGGACAGTGTGCCTAAAAATCTTCATTATTTGAAGTATATAGCCAGTTTTATGGTTTTATATGATGCGAGAACCAAACGTACTTATGCTTATTTCATTACAGAATCAATAATTACAAAGAAAATAAGGAAATTAGTGGGAAAAACACTTGGAAAACGTTCGGGAGAAATTAGTGTTTGTTTGGGTTCGGATGATCTTATTGCTAAAACGATTGAGAAAGAAAAAATTCAGATCAGTAATAAGTTGGAAGATTTTATAGCTCCGTCAGTAAATGTAAATGTTTGCAGAATAATTCAAAAGCTAGCCAAGGCAAAATCGTATGTCTCTGTCCCTTTGTTCTCAAGCGGAAGAGTTATTGGAGCTATTATTTTTGTTAGCATAAAGTCAAAAAAAGAAATTACTCAAAGGGATAAAAAGATACTTTCTGGGTTTTCTTCTCACATTGGTTCTGCTATTGAAAATGCTGAGCTTTATAAAAAAACAAGCATACAAATGAAAGAAGTAAAAAGGTTAAATATGAGTTTAGAAAATGCGAACCAAAAGTTAAAAGAACTTTTGGAAGTGAAAAACGAATTTTTACATATTACATCTCATCAACTCAGAACACCTTTAACAGCGATAAGAGGAATGATCTCAATGTGGTATGATGGTGATTTTGATGATTTACCTAAAAAAGAAAAAAGAAGAATGGTGAAAAGAATTTTAACTAGTACTGAAAGATTGAATAATATTACTAATGATATGCTTGATTCGCTTGAGCTTGAAGGAGGATTTTTGAGGTTTCAGTTTAAAGCGTCTTCTATTAGCAATATCATAAGAGAAACAATAAATACCTTGAAACCTAATTTTGAAGAAAAGAAAATTTATATAAAAATGAAGGTAGATCCAAAAATACCTGATGTTGAAGTAGAATCAAATTATATCAGACAGGTATTTATGAATATAATTGACAATGCCTGTAAATATACGAAAGAAGGAGGAGTTGATGTTAGTATTAAAAAGATCAAAAATAATTGTGTAGAAATTAAGGTTGTAGATTCAGGAATTGGTATCAGTGAAGATGATTATGAAAAAGTTTTCGAAAAATTCTCAAGAGGAGAAAATGCTATAAAAGAAAATGCGTCTGGTAGCGGACTTGGATTGTTTATTGCAAGGGAAATTATTAATGCGCATGGTGGTAAGATTGACTTTCAAAGTGACGGAATTGGACAGGGGACAACTGTTAGAGTATTATTAAAAATAAAACATAAATAATTTATTTAATTAACCTAATTATTCTATATGCAGATTGATGATCATCTCGGAGTTTTTAAAAAGCGAATTGACGGTGAAATCGAAGAATATTTTAAGATAAAGACCAATGAAATAAAAAGTAATGGGAATCAGGAGAATATATTGTATATTACTGAAAATCTTAAGAAATTTATTTTAAGCGCAGGGAAAAGGATACGACCTATTCTTTTTTATTTTGGTTATATTATTGCAGGAGGAGAGAAAAAATCAGATGCACTCAAAACATCGGTTGCAGTTGAATTAATACATTCATATTTATTAATTCACGATGATATAATTGATCGTGATGATTTTAGGCATGAGAATCATTCAATGCATTATGTTTGTACAGAATATTTTCAGAAAAGATTTAGCAATGTTGATTCAAAACATTTAGGTACTTCTATGGCTATTCTTGTTGGAGATATTTCTTCAACTTATGGATATGAGGTATTAACGAATTCAGAATTTTCAGTTGATCTAAAAATGAAGGCGTTAGAAAGGATGAACAAAATTATTTCAAACACAATAATCGGTGAGTCTTTAGACGTTATGCTGGCTGAATGTACTAATGTAAAAGAAGAAAAAATTCTTGAAATGCAAAAGTATAAAACTGCAAAATATACGATAGAAGGCCCGCTTCATTTAGGTGCAATATTAGCTGGTGCGGATGAAACTTTTTTAAACGAAATTAGTGAATTTGCAATACCTATGGGAATTGCTTTTCAGATCAGAGATGATATTATTGGAGTTTTTGGAAATAGAGATAAAACTGGAAAGCCAGTTGGCTCAGATTTAAAAGAAGGTAAAAAGACTTTATTAATTGCAAAAGCGCTAGAGAATGCTAATGAGGATGATCGAAAGTTTTTAATGAGTGTTCTAGGAAATGAAAATATTGATTTTGAAGAAATTGAGAAAGCCAGAAAGATCATCATTGACACTGGATCGCTAAAATACTCAGAAGATAAAGCTGAAGAGCTGATATCTATCGTAAAGCAGAAATTAGATCTATTGAACATTAGTAATGAAGAAAAAGGATTTTTAATAGGTTTATCTGATTATATAGTGAAAAGAGATCATTAAAAGAACTCTCTGGCAACAAAATAGATAGAAATGTGGGCAAACTGTGGATAGTTTGTCGCTTTTTTTTTGCTCAAAAATCATTGCGATAACCTAAATAAGCCTAAAAGCGAAGATATCAATATTTGGTCTTAGTGGTTTGACTAATATATAAAGTGGAGTATAATGGAGATATGGAGCATCAAAGTGGATAAAAGTGGGGAAAAGTTTAAATAATTGTGGACAATTAATATGTTTATTGGAGAATATAATCATAATCTTGATGAAAAAGGAAGATTAGCAGTTCCAGTTAAGTTCAGAGGTGAACTAAAAAAAGGAGCTGTAGTAACAAAAGGCCTTGATGGTTGTTTATTTTTTTACACAATTGATGAATGGAAAATCTTGGCAGAAAAATTAAGCAATCTTCCGATCAGCCAATCAAACACAAGGGCGTTTGCAAGATTAATGTTAGCAGGAGCAATGGATGTTCAGTTGGATAAACAAGGTAGAATAGTTCTTCCAGACTATCTTAGAAAATATGCAAAACTAACAAAGAAAATTGTCATTGGAGGTTTATATAATCGATTAGAAATTTGGGATGAAGAGACTTGGAAAAAATATAAGAGCAAAACAGAAAAAGAGAGTGGAGATATTGCCGAGAAGCTAGGAGAATTGGGAGTATAGAGAATAAAATTCTCAATTTACAATTCTCAATTTTCATTGAATTTTCAATTTTAAAATTTTAAAACAAAATGAAAGATAGGACAATGTATTTTCATGAACCGGTTTTACTAGATGAAGTTATTAATGTTATAGATCCGAAACAGGGAGAAAATTTGATTGATGGGACTTTGGGTGGAGGCGGGCATGCTGAAGCGATCTTGAAAAAGACCTCTCCAGGCGGAAAAATGCTTGGAATTGATTTGGACGATGAAGCATTGATCGAAAGTAAAAGAAGGCTAGAAAAATATGTTGATAGAGTAATTTTAGAAAAAGGAAATTTTGTTAATTTTTTAGAGTTTACGGAAAAACATAATTTTCATCCAATTAATATTTTCTTTCTTGATTTAGGAATTTCTTCACAACAGCTTGATAGTGATTCAATGGGATTATCTTTTCTAAAGAATAATTTACTTGATATGAGAATTGGAGGAGGCGGGTCTTATGATGATGAGAGAATAACAGCTGAACAGATAATAAATAATTGGAGCGCAGATGAGATAATAAAAATATTAAAAGATTACGGAGAAGAGAGATATGCAAAGCTGATTGTCAGGACAATTATCTCAACAAGAGCAGAAAAGAAAATTGAAAATACAGAGCAATTAGTAGATATTATTTCATCTTCAGTTCCAGAGAGATATAAAAATCAAAAAATACATTATGCAACAAAAACATTCCAAGCACTTCGAATTGCAGTTAATCAAGAATTAGAAAGTTTGCAAATCGTGCTTCCAAAAGCATTCGAACTGCTTCAAAGTGGCGGGAGGATTGGAATTATTTCATTTCATTCTCTTGAAGATAGAATTGTTAAAAGATTTTTTCAAAAAGAAGCTAAAGATTGTTTATGTGAGGTTGGAACTCCAACTTGTGTTTGTAATCATAAGAAAAGTTTGGAAATATTAACAAAAAAACCAATTACAGCAAGCTCAGAAGAGCTTCAAAAAAACCCAAGATCAAGAAGCGCGAAGTTAAGGGTAGCTAAAAAAATATAATTAAAATAAGGATATGTCTAAAGTTTATACTGCTAAAAATTTCAATTTCAATAAGAATCGAATAAAGCGAAGAACTGTTTCACAAAAAATGAAAGAGAGTGAATTGCTGATCGGATTTGTTGTTGTTTGCGTGATATTAACATTGAGTATGTTCTATATCTATCAAATTAGTAGTATAGCCACAAATGGATATGAGATTGAAGAATACGAAAGAAAATTAGATGAATTAAAAAAAGATAATCAAAAGATAAATATAAAATTAGCGGACTTAAAATCAATAATAAATTTTGAAAATGAAAATGTAAATAAAGATTTAATTTCGATTGAATATGATAATATAAATCATATAACATCAAGCTCTAGCGTTGTTGCTTTGGAAAGATAGGTCTTGTAAGAAAAATAATTTCGATTATAACTATATGAAAAAGAGTTATTCAAGCTTGAATTGTAAAAATGTTTTTATAGTGCGTTTATATATTTTAATTGCTTTTGTAATATTGCTGTTTTTTTTGATTTTATTTAGGGTATTTCATATACAAGTTGTAAAAAATGATTTCTATAAAGCTCTAGCACAGAATCAGCATGAATTTTTTTCGAAAACAATGCCCAGAAGGGGAGAGATATTTATAAAAGATATATATTCAGATAGATTATATCCTTTAGCTGTTAATCAGGAATTAAATACGATTTATGTAGTTCCAAAATATATTCAAAATAAAAAAGATGTAGCAGATAAGCTTAGTGAATTGTTAGAATTAGATAGTGACGATATTTATAATAAAATTAATAAAAAAGATGATCCTTATGAAGCTATCAAAGATAAGCTTAGTGATGAATTTGTAGAGAAAATAAGAAGTGAGGAGATTGAAGGAGTCTATTTTATGCCAGAGATCATAAGATATTATCCAGGGGATACTCTTGCTTCAAATGTAATAGGCTTTTTAGGATATAACGGAGAAAAAAGAGAAGGTCAATATGGAATTGAAGGTTACTATAATGAAAGACTTGAAGGTAAGATGGGATTTTTAGAAATTGAAAAAGATGCTTCTGGAAATTGGATATCGTTTGGCTTAAAAAGTTCTCAATCTCCGAAAGATGGAAGCAGTATAATTCTGACAATTGATCGAACGATTCAATATCTGGCAGAGAAAAAGTTAAAAAATGCTATAGAATTATATGATGCTAGTAAAGGAGATATTATAGTTATGGATCCTAGAACTGGAGAGGTAATAGCGCTTGCTCAATATCCAAATTATAATTCAAATGAATATTTCAAAGAGGAAGATATGAGTGTATTTTTAAACTCTGGTATTCATAATTTATATGAGCCTGGATCAGTCCAAAAGCCAATTACAATGGCGATCGGTATTGATTTAGGTAAAATTAGTCCAAATACAACTTATATTGATAAAGGATATTCGGAGGTTGATGATTGGACTATAAAGAATTCAGACGGAAAGGCAAATGGAAAACAAACTATGACAGAAGTGTTAGAGAAATCATTGAACACTGGAACGATATTTGTTGCGCAAAATATTAAAAAAGATGATTTCTATGATTATTTAAGTAATTTCGGACTTGATCAACTGACAGGGATTGAAATTGCTGGAGAAGCCAGAGGTAATTTATCGAATTTGAAAAACCGCAAAGATATTAGTTATGCGACTGCGTCATATGGTCAGGGAATTTCTGTTACTCCTCTTGCAATGATAAGCGCTATTTGTGTATTCGCAAATGACGGAAAACTTATGAAGCCGCATATTGTAAGTGAATTTATTAATGCAGATGATACAAGGGAAAAGAATAAGCCCATTTCATTAAGACAAGTGGTATCTCCCAGAACAGCAAATATTATTTCTGCAATGATGGTGAGTGTGATTGAAAATGGTCATGCAACTCAGGCAAAAGTTAAGGGTTATAATTTTGCTGGAAAGACTGGAACAGCTCAAATACCAAAAAAGGACGGTAGAGGATATGAAGAAGACAAAACTATTCATACATTTGTTGGATTTGGTCCGATGCCTAATCCAAAATTTGCAATTTTAGTTAAGTTAGATGAACCTAAAAATGCTCCTTTTGCTGCGAATACAACAGCAGTCGTGTTCAAAGAATTTGCAGAGATGCTTGTAAATTATTATAATATTCCTCCAACTAAAGATATAGAGTAAATATTATTGAAATAAAGCTTGTCTTGAGCTTATTGAATGACTCAGTATAAACTTCAGTGACAAATGCATAAGTCCTATATTCATCAATAAAGAAATTAAGTATATGAGAAAAATCGTTATTAAAATTCTGAATTTACTTGCAAAAGAAACGTTGCATAAATATAATCCAATAGTTATTGGTATTACTGGCGGTGTTGGCAAAAGCAGTACAAAAAAGATCGTTCATGAAATATTAAAAGATAATTATAGTATTCATTGTGATAGATCTAGATATAATGTAGACATTGGGATTCCTTTGACAATACTTGGATTAGAAAGTGGTGGGCATTCTGTTACCAAATGGATGAAGATTATATTTAAAGCAATAATGAAATTGATTAAAAAATCGGATTATCCCGATGTATTGATCTTGGAAATGGGAGTAAATCGTCCTGGAGATATGAAAAAGATGTTAAAAGTTGTTAAGCCTCATATTGCTATTATGACAACAATTGGAAAATATCCTTCTCATATTAAATATTTTAAAGATATAAAACATATTTTTAGAGAGAAATCGTTATTGATCAAGTCTTTGGGAAAAAAAGATCTGGCTATTTTAAATTGTGATGATGAATTTATAGATGATCTGAAAAAGAGTACTAGATCAAAAGTTATAACATATGGTTTTGACCAGAAGGCATTAGTAAGAGGTGATGAAATATTACTTGGAGATAAAAAGTTTAAGATGGAAGATGGATCAATGGGAATGACTTTCAAAATCTCTCATAAAGGAACAACGGTTCCATTTCGTTTGATATATGCATTAGGCAAGGGTCAAATATATTCAACCTTGGCTGCTGTTTCTGTGGGAATCAATTTTGATATGAATCTTGTCAAAATGTCTCAAGCTGTTTTAAAATATCGGCCATTGGCAGGGAGGATGAATTTAATAGGAGGAATAAATAATTCAATGATTATTGATGATACATTCAATGCAAATCCAGGTTCTATGTTTTTTTCACTTGAAACCATTAGAAAGTTAAGTGCTTCTCAAAAAATCGCTGTGCTAGGAGATATGCTTGAATTGGGCGAATATTGCCAGAAAGGTCATCGGGAAGTTGGAAAGAAGGTTTTAGGATCGGTTGACATCCTGATCACTTTTGGTTCCAGAAGCAAATTAATATCACAAGAGGCTATTAAAATGGGAATGGACAGAGAAAAGATATTTCATTTTGAAGATATGGAAGATGTTGTTAAATTATTATCAAAAATAATAGAAAATGATACCATTGTGTTGGTAAAAGGTTCAAGAGCAATGAATATGGAAAAGATTGTAAAAAAGCTTATGGCAGAGCCAAAACTATCAGACGAATTACTTGTAAAATAGTTCCAGCTATGATAGATTATTGAAGTATCAAGTGACGAGTATTGAATATCAAGTATTTAATAGCGGTTGCTTAATACTAAATACTAAATACTGATCTGCCGCCTTCGTCTAACGGTTAGGACATCAGGTTCTCATCCTGGCAATAGGGGTTCGATTCCCCTAGGTGGTACCATAAGGGATTTGAGGTCGTATGACCTCTTTTTTATTGCTAAAACTGGCGATATTTGAGGGGTTTGAAACTTTTTATAATCGTATATTGGCTTTTCAGGGAAAATCAAACCCTGTATTTTTATTTTTTGGTTAAAATTTGCTTTTCTCCAATACTTCGGAATATTTGCAATGAAATCAAAGACATGGCTTACGGTTTCATCAATATTAAATTCTTCTATCTCATCATCGCTTAATACAATTTGTTTATTAAATATTTCTTGTTTTAATTTATCAAATACTTCTTTAAAATCTTCATCAGATAAAAGTTCTTTTCTTTTCATATTTATAAGTTCTATTTTTTCTGTTTTCAATTTTTCTAATTCCTTGAGAGCGTTTTGTCTATATTGATTTAATTCCTTATATCGTCTTTTCCAAGTATCAATAATATTAATTTTAAAAATATTTAAATAAGTAGTTTTTGGGGTTATGTCTTCGAGATATTGTAAAAAGGCTTTCTCTAATTTTTCTTTTGCGATTGATTTTTTTGAATCGCAATTTCTATTGTAACATCTATAATAAGGATATTTACCTCCCCATCTTCCAGTTGAAAAATATGCTGTTAGCGGTCGTTCACAATATGCACAGACAACAAAATGTTTTAAGGGAAAATTTTCATTTGGTTGATTAGTTGAGATATTTTCTGCTTTGTTTTTTTTATTTAGGATATTCTGGCATTTGAAAAAAGTCTGATCGCTAATAATATGTTCGTAGTTATTTTCGTATTCTTTATCTTTAACAGTCATGATTCCTATATAGAATTTACGCTTAATGATTTTACTCATTGTTTGCGGTGAAATTTCTTTATTCTGCCAGCTTTTCAAACCTTTTTTATTCACAATGTTTCTAATTTCTTCAAGGGTATATAATCCTGTCGAAAATTTCTCAAAAATCCATTTGATCATTGGAGCTTTTTTCTTATCTACAATAATTTCTTTTTTTCCAAGTTTGTCTATTGTATTTAGATAGCCAATAGGAGCTTTACCACACCAGTATCCTTGTTCAGCTTTTTCTTTTAAGCAGTCAGTAATTCTTTGACTTTTTGTATCATTATCAAACTGTGCACTTGAAGCTAGAAAATTTCCTAGAAACTTTCCCATTGGCGTATCATCAATCGCTTCTGATGTGGAAATAAGTCTTATGCCGAGTTTCTTGAGGGCAAGATGAATATTTGAATAGTCATTAACATTTCTCGAGAGCCTATCAATCTTGTAAACAATAACACAATCGATTTTATTACTTCTTGCTCTGCAGAATTTAAGCATTTCTTGCAGAGATGGTCTATCGACAGTTTTTGCAGATACTCCGTCGTCATGAAACATTTCTACTATTTCTATATTATTGCTTTCAGCATAATTTAAACAATTCTTTTTCTGTTGATCTAAACTTACACCAAATTGAGCTTGGTCTTCTGTTGAAACACGATAATACATTATTCCTCTTTTATTTATTGTCATATATTTATTGTTATTTACAAAAAGGGAGCATTTATTCTGCTTTGAACTCAACTAACTAAAAGGAAGTTGAAGCAGAAAATGCTCCCATTATGTATCACAATAAGATCATTATTATGATATAAAAAACCTTTTAGTTTTTGTTGAGTTCAAGAACATAATACCATATTTACTATTTTGAATCAATATCTCGGTTCAATTTTTGTTTCAGTCCTTTTTTAATTACCCAAGTATCAAAAGCCAACTCTGCAAACTGGCATTGTGCGTCGATAATTTGCTCAATCTCTTCATCTGTGAGACCTTGAGCTTCTTTCCCTGCTAGTTGTCTGAATTTTGATATTGAGATCATGTTATATAATATCTTTTAAAATTTACGATTTTCCATGGTTTTCCATGGTTTTTTAGCTAATCTTTCAAAAATCCACCATTTTCCACCATTTTATTCACTTTATTTCTCACACAACGTCAAATTTAGTTTATAAACTATTTTTGATGTTGTGGTTAATTAATTCCTTGTATTCTTCGCCAGTGAACCAGTTGAATGGTTAATTATTCTAAGTTGCTTTCCATTTCCACCTATTCCTTTACGTGTTGGATTATGGCCCGTTCTATAAGGGAAAAGAGGACAATCAGTAAAGGGACAATTTCTTGTATATGAAGATCCTTCTGTGCAGTCTAAGCAACATTTTCTTATGGCCCTTAAAGAGGATTTCTTTTCTGTTCTTTTTCCAAAGCGAAAAGGAAATAGGGGACAGTCGGTACTTGAACATAAACGCACTTCTTTTTGTTGATTATTCATGCATGAATTTACACAGTATTTTCTTATGGATTTTAGAGGAGTTAATTTCTTTTTTATTTTCATATTTTTAATTTAGTTTTTAAACTGGCAATTTGGCAATGTATATATATAATGCCAAATTGCCGTTTCAGATTAAGACTTCTTGAGTTTTTTCTTCTTTGCTAAATTTTGAAAGATAGCATATTTTTGTGTTTCCTTCTCCCTTTTTTTCTAAGATAATATTTTGTATTAAAAGATCTTTTATTGCGCTCATGATACTCTTATCGCCAATATCTTCCAGGTCTTTTACTTTCTTACATATCTCATTTTTAGCAAGTCCCCTCTGTTCTTTTTCTAGAACTGATAATACTATTTCTTTAGCTATATTTCTTTTGCTTATTTTTTCAGGACATACTCCTAGATAATTAATTTCTACTTTCCCTTCATTTTCTTCAACAATAATATTGAATGGCTCAATTTCTTTATCGGTTCTAAGTTTAGCCTGTTCAACCAAAATTTTAGATCTGTCATCTTTATCTCTCTTGAGTGCTATATGCGCATCAACAGCTGCTGAAATATCAGAAGAGCCTCTTAGTCTATTTTGAGCGGTAGTTTTAGCGAAATATTCTTTTTTGTCGTGATGAGTTATTATTATGGTTTTACCATGTTGACAGAAAAATTTAATACATCTAAAGACTTCTGCCATTTGAGAAGCATCATTCTCTTCTGCTGTATTTACTCTCACTAAAGAATCAATAAAAATAACATCTATTTCCTTTTGTTCGCAGATTTCTAATACGTTTTTAACTAATTCTTTTTTGGATACTAAAAATCCATTTTGCGATAAAAAATAAATTGGAAGAGTTGATTCAGCCCCTAGTAATTTAAGCCTATCTCTTACCAATCTTAAATGATTCTCTTCGTCAATAATAAGAACTTTATTTTTTTCACATTTAAATTGACCAAATAAATTTTCTCCTTTGGCAATATCTAATGCCATTCTTAAAAGTAGCCAGGTTTTGAAACTCGCTGGAGCACCTGAAAGAATAGTTATTCCTTGGTGTGGGATAAGTTTTTCAATTACCCATTTATTTTCATGGAATTTCATGGAAAATAACTCATCCAAGCTAATAGGATTTAATTTCCATTTTTTCTGTTTTTCATCAATATTTTCTTTTTCTAACTCTAAAGTCTTTTTTTCATTTTCATTTTTCATATTTTTTAATTTAATAATTATTTAAATATTCTACAGCTTCTTTAAACGAATAGTTATAAAGAAGTCTTACAAAATTTATTGAGTTACCCCCATAATTGCAACCAAAGCATCAACAAGAATTAGTTTCAAGATAGATATGGAAAGACGGGGTTTTTTCGTCATGGAGAGGACAGAGACAGACTAATGACTTACTTGTTCTTCTCAGTGGTTGATTTATAAGTGTTTCAATCGGGACCGCTATGGCTTGTTGAATTTGATCTTCAGTTACCCATCCTTTCGGAGTTTTATTCGATGCGAACATTAATATTCCTTTAAGCTTTTTCGTTTGTTTTTCAATTTCAAGTAATTTTTGCACTTTATTTGCTTTTACCCATTCACGACAAAACCATTTTGAAAATTCATCGCCGTCTATGTTTTTTATAATAGTTAAATGTCTTTTGATTTCTTTTGTTAAGCTTGCTTGTAATGTTTCATGTTCAATTATCTTATTTCGAATAACTTCCTTGGCCTCGGGAAATATATTCAAAAGTTCTTTATTGTTATATCTTGAAAGCGACATTCTCCATTGTTTTTCAACTTCATAATTGTATTCTTTTTTTGATTTGAATTTCATATAATGATTTAACTGTTATAAATTCTTGTTTTAATATTTTTTATACAACTAGCGAAAGCAGTAGGTTCAACGCGTAATTGTTGCATGAAATATTTCTGAATTAAATTATCTAATTTCTTATCTTTTTTTATTAAGAAAATCGCTTTAGATGGATTTTGTTTGTCTATTGATTCGATTTGATAGCCGTAACAACAAAGCGTGGCACATAGAGAAAGATCACTTGATTTGTAATAATCGTTTTTTATTGATGTTTTCATGATAATTTTAGTTAATAATTATTTAATTAATTACAAGTATATTTTACTGTACTAGCTTAATACCTCTAGTGACCTCTATCTTCTTTTCGTAAAACAAAAAACAGCTCAAGTAAGCTGTTTCTTAATAAGTTATTAACACCAACCAAAAGTTAACCTAAAGTTTTAATCAACAAATTTTATATTATATTTATCATTTAATTTATAACCACCAGTATCAAGATTAATTATTAAATCTTCTTTCAGTTTGAGTTTGTTTTTAAAATTTTCATTAATTTCCTTAATCTCTTTGCTTAATTGCGACAAATTCTTGTTGTATAAAATTTCAGCTAATAAGTTGCCATTTTTTTTGTTATCTTTTAAATTATGTATTATTTTTTTTCTTTTACTCGCTGTCTTCATTGGGTAACTTAGTTCGCTATCTTTATTCTTTCTATAAATTCCTTTATTGTTGGATATAATTATATTTATTTTGTTTGTATCATTATTACTCTTTTTCACTTTGGCTCTCATTTCGTTTTTAGTAGCTTTATCAAGTATTTCATCTATTTTCTTTTCATATTCCTTGCATTTCTGTAAAAATTTTATAGTTTTTTTAACTATATAACCCTCGACAATAATCTCATTGGAATTGAAATTTTTATTTTTTTCCAGCGTCTTGTTCATTTCGTCAATGTCACGCTTCTCAATTTTAATAATCTTCAACCTTTCCAGTTCCTCAAAAAGGGCAAGGTTTTTAGTGTTCTCATTATAAAAGGTTTTATTATTTCTTATTGTGATAATTGGAAAATACACGGAGCCATCACTTAAGCTTTCATGTTCAGTTTTATATTTAATCCTTTGTAAGAGATTGTTTATCTCAATATTATTTTGCCTATCAGCATTGAAAATTTTCATATAATTTAATATTAATTAACTTCATTCTAATACATTTTACGGGATTTATCAAAGAAATTTATCTCTGAACTTGTAAAATAATTATTTAAGAAGTATAATAATATTATAGTAAAAAAAACAATTTAAGTGCCTAACCCCGTAGTTTTCAACTACGGATATGGCATAAAAAACCAGTTAAGTATAAAGACGGCTATCTGTCTTGTTTCTACTTAACTGGTCATAATTCGAAAGGATTATGGGTTCTCCGAAAGGGGAGCCAGAGCAAGCGGGTAGCCTTTTTTGATTGCTCGTTATTAAGAATAATAATAAATTATTTATATTGTTAATCTATTACATATAATATTATGAAAAAGCTATTAATAGTCGTGGGAATATTATTTGCCTTCAGTGCAAATGCAACAACAATTCCAGAGGGTGCAGTTATAAAGACTGCAAATAATCCAGATGTATATATTGTAAAATATAAGAATGGGAAGCAGTTTAAGAGGTTGGTTTTAAACCAGCAGGTTTTTGAAAGTTACGGTCATTTAAGATGGGAGGATATTTTAATTGTTGATCAAGCCGCGATAGATTCTTTCATGACATCTAATCTGGTAAGGGCTGACGGTCAAGCAAAAGTTTATCAATTAGTTGCTAATGGAGATATTGGTAGTAAACATTATTTAGATTTCAATAGCTATGATTTGGATTCAGTTTATACTATAAATTCAGTAGATTTTGGAAATTATGTAATAGGAGAAGTTAGAGGAATTACCAAAACAAGTCAAGAAAATATTAATACTGAAAGTACTGATGAAAAACTTCAAAAGATGATATCTATAAATAAAGAATGCATCAAAACGAATACTGAAAGAATAAAAGAAAATGAGGCGCTTGTTATAAAAATAAACAATGAAATAAATAAGTATTCAGAATATTCTTTAGTTCAACAGTCAGGGCAACAACTTATTAGCGAAATAAAAAATGATTCGCATATATCAAATAAAATAAGCAATATTTGTAATGAATTAGTTGACGAATCAATTGCTTTACTTGGTTTGGAAAAAAGTTCTTTCAGTAGAATTTCATATTTGACGGATCAATTTACTTCTTACACAAAACAACGAGATATGAATTATGATAAAATCGGTTCTATCATGAATTCTTATGTTTTGAATGTTAAATCAGCGTTGAAACAGGAAATAGCAGAAAAGAGCGAAAAGCTGGAAAGAATGACAGCTTCCTATGAAGCCATAGAGCAATTAAATAGTTTAATTAGCGAAGCAGATAATCAGCTGAATATTTTAAGTGTGCAAATAGAGAAAAAAAATGCAGAGATAGAAAATGCAAAAAATGGACAGTGTCTTGCAACTACTGCTCAACTAGATAGAATATTAGCGAAATTAATACCAGAATATAATTCTTTGATTGAACAATATAATGTTTATCTTGAGATAAGAAGTGATCTTGTGTCTGTTGCTGGCAAGGTAAATGATTACGGAAAATACGGAATTCCTCTTTCTTATAAAGACAAATTATTTTTACAAGATTTGGGAATAAACTTTTAATTTATAAATATGGACAAAAACAGATTAATTTTATCAATTGCAATTTTATCAGCAAGCATTATTTTGGGCGGTTTTTATTATGCGAGCCAAGTTAATAAACAGCAGTCCATTGAGAGACAACAAGCTATTAGAATAGAAGAAGATAAAAAAGCAGATTATTTTAAAAAGAAAATAGAGTGCGAAGAATATGCCGAAGGCATAAAAAAGGAAATAGATGAATCTAATGGAGGTCGTTATATTTCTATATATACAGAAACATTTGAAATGATTTTTTATAGTCCCAAAGATAATAGTTGTTTATATGTGACTCATCGTCTAACTGGAGGTAGGGAATACTTTATTTATAACGCATTAACAAAAAATAAAATAACTTCATTTCAATTTCCAGAGCAATGGGAAGATTATAAAGAATTTATTTTAGAATATTCAGATGGAGAGATAAGGTTGTAAAATTTAAAATACAACAAAATATATTATTTAACAAATTTTATGGCTATTTTTACACCACGAGGATTAAAAATAAGACTTCCGTTTAACTATGCATTTACCCTAGTTGCAAGACTTTATCCTAAAGTTGACGCTTTTAAGGTTTTAAAAACGACTGAAGGGCTAGAATCAATTCCTGTTTTAATAACTTTTATAGCTGGATTATTATCTTTCTATTTTAGATTGTCTTTATTCGAAATTGGTTTGTATGTTTTTATTGCTTCAGTTGTTGGCTTCCTTGTAATGTTTTCTGGGTTGTATATAATTTCTAGACTAGATTACTTAGGAGTATTTTATAGTTATGTTTCGGGTTTTGGAATTTTGCTAATTTTGCTTATAGCATATGGATTTATAATGGTTGGCTGGCAAGGTGTAGTTGTCTTTTTTGTAGCAAAATTTTTAGCGGGAATTGTCAAAACGCCAATAGAAGTTAAGTTAATGAAACAACACGGAGAATTAGGATTTCTTACTCTTTCAGAAGAACATTTTTTTAATGCATATAGAATTCATGCAAAGAGATTAGGAAAAACGACTGATATTGTCGTGTCAAACGAAGAGCTTGAAGAAGAAAATTGGAAATCAGTCTTTGAAGACTTAGCGAAGAAATGGCCAGAAGTGGTTAGAAGATTTACGATGGATTGAGCATGATAAGATATAATTATTTTTCAGCAAAAAAATAAAATTATGAATACAGAACAATTAAACAAATACTGCAAAAAGTTATGTGAAGACAGTATAGTTCATTTTTTAAAAGATACTTGTAGTAAAGATATCTCGTGTCAGATGTCAATGCGTAATTTTATTTTGTCTCGTCGTGACTGGACGAAAAGTGATAAAGCAGACGACATATTTGTGTTTATGGACAAACAATTTATCACCATAAATATGTTATGTTATAAATCAACGAATATACTTATAAATACGGTGATTTGTATTGCAAAAGTAGAATTAATTGATAAATCTGATAAAGATAATGAAGAAAATCTTGAAAACAATGTAAAAGAAATTGTTAAATGTGTTGAAGGTCAAGATTGGACTATTCCGTTTATACGTAAAAGATTGATTAATAAAAATAAGGAGAAAAATAAAGAAGAAGGTATATTTCCATTTACTGATGAGTTATTGAATCGTGGTTCGGCTTTAGATCGTCAGAAAAAATTAGACAGAGAAATAGAAAAGACTATTAAAAAAAGAAACTTGAACAAGAATCCAATTATATTTGAATTAGAGTTAACTGAAGAACATTATCCGGTCCTAAGGAGAAGAGCATTGAAGAGTCCAGAGATGTTAGAGAAAGAGATAAAGAGCATAGCGAACGCATGGCACGAAGGGGACGCGATAAGCGCGATGCAGGCACTAGAGAGCGACCTAGAGCATAGTGGTTAATACATAAATGCAAATAAATTTTAACATTTTCTCATTTTTAACTATTCTGCTATACTTATAATAATCAATAATCTAAATTTATGCTCAAATTAGAATCTAAAATTAATATAAAAGTTGTCTCGGTTGGAAATCGTGGTTGCAATGTCCTAGAAAGATTGAATAAGTTAAAGAAAAATGGTGTGGAGTTTTGCGCAATTTCCAAGGCAGGAAAAGCTTTTAACGGTTTAAGAATTGAAAATAAGATTGAACTTCCATACAGTTTTGATCTGGACCATAATAAAAATATCGATAAAATGGCAAAGAGTGTTGTAAATGAAAAACAAAAGGAAATTATAGAACTAGCCAGAGGAACCGATATAGTCTTTTTTGTTTGCAATTTAGCTAATAAAGCGTCAGTTCTTCAAACGAAAGAGATTGCACAAACATTCAAAAAAACTGGCTCACTAGTGTTTTTTGTTGGAGCAACTCCTTTTCATTTTGAAGGTAAAATAAGGCGAGAATTAGTAGAGAAGGCAAGAAAAGATTTAAATAAAGAAGTTGACGCTCTTTTGATTATTGACAATGAGAAAGTTGCTAAACGAGAAATAAGCGCAAACGAAGCATTTACACAAGTAGATAGTATTGTTTCTGGTGTAATAGATTCTATACTTGATATAATCATCAAGGAAGGTATTATCAACATTGATTTTGCTGATTTGAAAACCATTGTTCAAAATTCCGGTGAAACATTTTTCAATAATTCCACTGGCTCAAAAAAAGAAATAGTCACTGTTATAAATAATCTTTTTTCAAAATCAAACCTGTCTATTCAGAAAAATAGTTTTAGTAAGGTCCTGTATGTTATTTATGCTGGAAAAAATCTATTAACAAACGAGGTAAAGCAAATTGGTGAAAAAATCCATCAAAAAACAAGGGGGAACGAGAAGATTATTTTCGGAATAGTAGAAGATAAAAAAATGAAAGATAAATTAAAGATAGTGATGATTGGGAGTTAAGTCAGTGATTAATCGACACTAGGGCAGTTAAATAATTAAATTATAACTATGTTTTGGAGACATAGATCAGGAAAAGACGGCAAAGATAAGTTTGGAAGAACTTTTGACGAGGCATGGCGAGAGCATGCTTCGTGGTGTCTTGATACATTTAAAAAGAATGAGCCTGATGACATAGCGAAAATGAATTATATTTTCAATAATTCTCCAACGCATGTAGGATGTCCTGCCGAACTTAGAAAACACTTATCAGGCAATGCGGTATATAATGCCTATCTTGAAATAAAAATGCATTTTAAATCATTTAAAAAATATTACACTCAAGAGGAGATTGACTCAATAAGCTACTATTTTGAAGATAATACAGAATAAAATTTATATGGAATTAGCAAGTAAACTATAAATTTTAACTAATTTACGTGAAAAGTAATAACAAGTAAGTTTTTTGTATAAAAAATAATGTTAACTAATGTTAAGTTTTTGTAAAAAGTAAGCTAAAGCAAGCTTCTTTTTTTGTGAATAATCAGTTCAAGTCAATTTCTCTAATTTTCAGGCTATATAGATTATTTGAGCTTATTCTTTACTAAAAGGGTAAGATTGAATTATAGTCAAAAATCAAGGTACGCCTTAAAAATTGACGATTTAAGGGCGTATTGTTTGTGTATAAATAAATAAATTATAGCAAAAGAACCTAAACATAAAAAATCAAAAAAACTTAAAAAGCATTGAGGAAACTCTATGGGATTCTGCGACTAAGCTTCGTGGTACAGTTGAGTCGTCTGATCATGGTATTTATAAGAAAAATTGTATTTGAAAAAATAGAGAAAGCAATACCTCGCTTATTTAGAAAGATATTTAAAACAGTTGTATTGACATTATTATTGGTTATACAAAATAACGCTCAAAGGCGTTATTTTGTATATGCAGAAAATTTTATCTATTGACATATTATATTACATGGTATAGTATTACCAATATGGGAATATATATAAATGTAACTTGTAATAAGCATGAAGCTAGTGGGAAGAAAAATACTGTACGATTACAAAGAAAAACACTCTGATTCTAAATTACATATTGCGTCATGGGAAGCTGAAGTTGAAGAAGCTCAATGGAATACTCCACATGAGCTTAAGCTTAGGTATCCTAAAGCCAGTATTTTAGGAAATTTACGAGTAGTTTTTGATATTTGTGGGAATAGGTATAGGTTATTGACTATAGTTAATTATAAAAACCAAATAGTATTTGTAGAAAAAATTGGTACACATAAGGAATATGATAAATGGAAATTAGGTTAAAAATATGAGTAAAATAAAAGTTATAAAAACTGAAAAAGATTATAAAGAAGCACTCGAATTACTTGAAGTGCTAATGATTCGTGATCCAGATCCTGATTCAGATGAGGGTGAACAGCTTGCTGTACTTAGTACTCTTATTCGAGATTATGAATCACAATCTTTTCCTAAAACACTTCCTGGCCCTATTGATGCTATTAAATTCAGAATGGAGCAAGCCAATCTGACGCCAGTGGACCTAATTCCATATATTGGGAGTAGAAGTAGAGTGTCGGAGATTTTGTCTGGTAAACGTCAACTCACTATGCAGATGGTGAGGGCAATAGAAACTGGTTTGGGGATTCCAGCTAAAGTTCTTATAAGGAAGCCTGAAATTGAAGAGAATACGGATATTGATTTAGAATATCAAGCATGGGATAATTGTCTCGTTTCTGAAATGGAATCACGAGGATATTTTGATAGTAGTTCATTGAAGAAAAATATCAAGGCGGAATTGTTAAAAAATTTCTTTTCCCGAATGGGACCGCAAGCTCGAATTGTTGGAATGTTGCGTAAATCAAACTATAGATCATCGCCCCTTACAGATAAACGAGCTTTAACTGCTTGGTCTACTCGAGTTATTCAGAAAGCAGGGGGTATAAAAGTTTCAAAAAAATATAAAGATGGAACTGTTACACCTGTTTTTATGCAAAATATTGTAAAATTAAGCGTAGAAGAAGACGGAGTTTTATTAGTTCAAAAATATCTAAAAAAATATGGAATTTTATTAATCATTGAACCTCATTTTTCTAAAACTTACTTAGATGGAGCAGCAATTTTTGTAAATAAGGATAACCCGATTATTGGTTTAACCATAAGATATGATCGATTAGATAATTTTTGGTTCACATTAATGCATGAATTGGCACATATCTCTCTTCACTATAATGAAGATATTAGTCTTTTTTATGACGAAATTGAAGGAGTTACGATTGATATAGACGATAAGGAAAAAGAGGCAGATGCATTAGCAGAAGAGTCATTATTACCTAGGGCAAAATGGGAAGTTAGTCCCGCTAGACTAATTCCTTCTTCTATGGCAGCAAATAGTTTAGCAAAAGAACTTGGTGTACATGTAGTAATAATTGCTGGCCAAATTAGACATAAAGGAAATAAGTACATCTATTTAAATAAAATAATTAACAAAGAGAAAGTAAGGCATTACTTTTCTAATGAGAAATGGAATAAATAATATGTTTGATTTAAAACACTACGTACCAATATTGAAATGGAAGCGGGCCGAACAAGGTGCCCTAGCTGCTTTAAGCGTGGAACATAAAAAAAATATTACTCCGTTAATTCAGTTTGTTATGCCTAACCAAAAGAAAGAAGAACAACTCAAAGACGTTGTTCAAAGATTTACAGAGCAAATTTATCAAATTCCCGATAAAATTGGAGAGGTTTGGGGTAATACGCCTATTTTTGTCGATTTTAGCTTGCTGTTTACAACTGAGCTTAAAATTAAAAGTCTTAAATATATTTTAAAAGAAGGAAGAGATCCTGGAATTACTTTAATTCCGGTTATACATCTTAATGATGATAGTAAAATAAAAAAAGTTGCTTATTCGTTGTCGAAAGAAAATGGAAGTGGTTTATGTTTGCGAATAATTTGTTCAGACTTTTCTGATTTAATGAAATTCAATAAAGATGTCGCAGATATACTTTCAGTATCTGGATTGTCAGAAAAAGATATAGATTTATTGGTAGACATAAAAGAAATAGAAGAAAAAGATAATAAATGCGCTAAATATTTTGCGTTGGGGCAGAAAATTAATAATTTATCAAAGTGGAGAACTTTTACTTTTGCCAGTGGCGCTTTCCTTAAGGATTTATCTAATTGTAAATTCGATGAAGAAAACCATATATTACGTCTTGATTGGGAAAATTGGAAGGATAAAATTACAAACCAGAAGTTGAATAGAAAGCCATCATTTGCTGACTACACAATTCAGTATCCTATTTATGAAAATATTTCGCAATTTTTTCATCCAACCACAAGCATTAAATATACTTTAGAGAATGAATGGTTGATTATGAAAGGGAAAAAGCAAAAATTTGAATTATATTTGGCCAGTGCCGCTGAGCTAGTAAAGGATAATAGATTTTATGGAGAAAATTTTAGCTTTGGTGACAAATATATTGCTGACAAAGCAAGACATTTTATGGTATATATAAAAAATCCTGCAATCAAAGGTACAGGAAGCACTGAAACGTGGTTAAAGGCTGGAATTAATCACCATTTAGTATTAACGGCGAATCAGGTCGCCAGTTTACCCTAAAGAATATTTTTTCTCTTACTTTGTTTCCAAGAGTTTGCTGATCAAAAACTGTTGATAATTTTTGATAAATTACATCTCTTGGTTTTGAATACATTCCCTTAGCTTCATTTATTTCTTCTAAAAGTATTAGTGCTTCTTCTTTCCATAAAAGCCTTGCAACAGAAACTCTGTCTTGATCTTTATTATATTCTTCTTCTCTAATACGGTTAAACATAACTGAACCATTTGTATTAATTTTTGCTAGAATAATACCCCACCAACTTGGTGCCATTTTTATAGTATCATATAGATGACTTTTACCAACAACTAAAGTAATCTTATTAAATACTGAATTATAGATTTCAATTTGATTCGGCAGTCTTTGTAAAGTATCTTGATCACTTTTTATTTCATAGCCGTGCATGATTCCATTGACAACTGCAATATCAATTCTGGCGTTACCATGTTGAACACCCATTTCTTCAATTATCCTTACTCTTCTATCATTTAAATGACGTTTTTTTAGAATTTCCCTGAGAACTGAGCGTATCATTATATCGTTTGTAGAAATTGTTTCGTGAGACATATAAATTTATCTTTATAGTTATTTATATATAAATAAGCTTACTTATATTTTATCATAAATTCGACAATAAAAGAACAGCGCCTTATTTAATTAAAATCTAATAATTATTAATATGTTCAATAAATCTATATTATGAATCAAGCTCAAATTCCTCCTGAATTTTGGTATCAATCGCTACAAGCTCTAGGCGAGGGACCAAAAATACTAGCTTCAATTCTAATGGAAACAACAAAACAATTATTGTCGTCTTATTGGCAATGTATTTTATTTCTCATATTATTTACAGCACTAATAAAAATTTTAGCGGGTAAAATTGGTAGTTTGATATATAATTTAATTTATTTTGGAATTTTATTTGTAATAATAGCAATAAGCGGATTTGAAATATTATTTAATCCTTATTTTGATATTCTTTATTTGTTATTTCGTCCTGTTTCATTTTTTTTGACGGGGTGTATATTGGATAAATTGAAGCCGAGACATGGAATTTATTGAAGGATATAATTGATTATAATTCATTGAATCATCAAAATGAAAACAAAGATCACAGTTATCAAAGATGATATAACAAAACTCAAAGTTGATGCTATTGTTAATGCAGCCAACAAAACTTTATTGGGTGGTGGAGGAGTTGATGGCGCGATTCATAATGAGGCCGGACCTAAATTACTAGAAGAGTGTAAAACACTTGGTGGTTGCGAAGTGGGTGAGGCGAAAATAACAAAGGGATATAATTTACCTGCAAAATATATCATCCACACAGTCGGTCCGATTCATGGCCATGAAGACGGAAAAGAGGATTCTTTACTTTTTTCTTGTTATAAAAATAGTTTAATGATTGCGAAGGAAAAAGACATTAAAACAATCGCTTTCTCTTGTATATCAACAGGAGTCTTCAGGTTTCCAAAGGACAAAGCAGCAGAAATCGCCATGGGTACTGTAAAAAGTTTTATTCAAGAATATCCAGATGTATTCGAAGAGATTACATTCGTGACTTTCTCGGAATCGGATTTTGATATTTATAAAGAAAACTAAAATTATCAAAAAAGCTTTCTTGTGAAGTTTTTAAGTTATTATGAATGTGAGAATAATTTAAATTATATTAACCTAAAAAGATGTTCAATAAACCTATATCACAATTAAATTTGGAAGATATTCAAATACTCATTGATAATCAGGAAAAGGAAAGTTTGATCTTGGAATACAAACAAGAATTAACTGGAAACGATAAAGAGAAGAAAGAAATATCCAAAGATGTTTCTGCTATAGCTAACACCTGTGGCGGTTATTTAATTATTGGTATAGAAGAGGAGGACGGGAAGGCTGCTTCAATATCTGGAACACAAGGGAAAATTGGCAGACAACCGGTTGAGGAATGGATTGAAAGTGTTCTTATCTCTAATGTCCGACCAAGATTAACAATTACTCCAAAAATTATAAGTATTGAAGCTGATCGTGATAAAGTAGTTGTAGTTATTCATATTCCACAAAGCACTAGACGACCACATATGGTTACAATTGGTGGCAAGAACGCATATTATAGACGTCATAATTATCAAGCGACTTATGCTGATGAACATGAGGTTCGATCAATGTTTTTGGAAAACAAAAGCTCAAGTGATGAAATGAATATATTTTTGAATACACGTAATCTTATAGATTCTTCGAAAGATAATTTTGCTATTACACCATTATCCTCTTTGCTATTAAAATCCTTAAGAGAGACAAGAGAGCTTCCAGAGGGATTTAGTGGTGATCCTTTTGTTTTATTTTCAGCTTGTCCTCGATACCTAGAAGAACGGGTTGATATTGCTTCAACGGATTTTCGGTCATGGCTTGATGAAAATGACAAGATAAACCTTTTTGATCTTGATATTGATTTTTTGGATTATAACAAAGTAATTTCTGCGGACAGTATCCGTTCTTTAACCGAAGTACAAAGCGAGAAAAGAGAAGATAGATTGCCCTACAGATATGTTGAAATATTTCGAAATGGATATATAGAAAACGGCATAAGCAATGAACTAATGTGGTCTAATAACAAAATGGGACTTATGTTTCAGATTGCCTATTTTACAGCTTCTTTTTGGTTGTTCATGAAGTTTATTAAAAATATGTATGAACACATAGAATATATTGATGAAGTTAATTTGATAGTCGCGTTGTCTGATATTGATAATGTAACACTTCATGGTTTTGGTAATAAAAATGAAAATACAAAATGGGCTAATCCTTACGATGTGTTTCATACGTCAAATATACCAACATGTAAACAGAAAAACGTAAAGATAGAAAGAAATATTGTAATAGCTGAGTTAAATGATGAATACATAGAAGAAATTGTAAAAGAAGTTTCAAGAAGAGTATCTAACGCTTTCGGGGAAAGCATAGCAAAATGTTTTGATGATCAGGGTGTTTTTAATCGTGATCAACTAAGGGGTTTTAGAAATGTTCAATAAACTAAATCTGTTCTTGTGCAGATAGATTTGAGATATGAATATATTCATCCGTGCACACAATGCGGAGAAATAAGATAAAATTTATCAAAATATTATAATAAAAAATAACACGATGATTTCCGAGGAACAACTTAAAAAATACAAAGATATTTACAGAAAGAAATTTGGTAAGGAAATATCAGATCAAGAAGCGCTAGAGCAAGGAACAAAATTGATTAGTCTTATGGAAATTATATATAAACCAATAACTAAGAATAAATTTAAAGCAGTTCAAAAAAGGAGAAGAGAAACAGGTGATATATAGTTACGAAGTAAAAAAGCAGAATATTAAGCACAAACAAGCTTATCCAACTCCTTTATTCCTACATCCCATTTCTTAATATCTACTAATAAGGGGTTTGAACTCTCAATGCTAGGGTGTACTAGTTCAGAAAGTGGCTCTTGAAACAAAATTTGGGAGCTACCTTTTTTTATTTAAAATCTTTTAAAATGTTATCCATTAATGTGTTCTAAGTGTAAAATAGGTCAGAATGTGTTAATATGATTATAAAGAAATTTTAAAAAACTTTGATTTATGCTCTTTCGTTTTTATACTCCTCCGCTTTTAAAATTCTAATCTTGTTATTTTAAGATAATATCTCTTTGTCTAAAGATTGGTTGATTCTTAATATAGACTTGCGGCGTATTATATAAAATTATTTAAATAAATGAGTATAGATCTGTAATTATTGCTATAAATGTCACAATTAGCCATTGAAAATGTCGCAATTAAATGCCTTATTTCAAAGGTTAAACCGATTTTATTGTATATAATGTCACAATTAGCCCTTGAAAATGTCGCAATTAAATGTTAGACTATTAATATGGAATCTCTAAATAAAAGACAAGAATATATTAAAGAATATATTAAAAATAAAAAAGAAACCCAAATCAGGGATATTTTAGTGTATATCAAAAATGATTTTAATGTAGATAGAAGAACAGTCATTAGAGATATAGATACATTATTAAGATTAGGATACGTGTCTAAACAGGGAGCTGGTAGAAGTACTTCTTATTCTATTTCAAACAGATATGATCTTTTAAAAGAGATAGATGTTGAAAAATATTTTTCAATTCCTTTTAATGAGAGAGAGATAAAAACAAATTTTAATTTTGACATTTTTGACATTTTAAAAGAAAGTGTTTTTTCAGAAGATGAAGAAAAAAAGCTTGCACAATTACATAGTGGTTTTGTGAAGAATTTTTCACAGTATGATAGTCAAACTCTTATCAATAAGGAATTTGAGAGAATTTTAATAGAATTTTCTTGGAAGTCTTCGCAAATTGAAGGAAATACTTACTCGCTTCTTAATACTGAACAACTTATTAAAAATAATAAGTTAGATAGGAAAAAGACCAAAAAAGAAACTCAAATGATACTAAATCACAAAGACGCGTTTAACGAATCGTTACAAAACAAAAACGTTTTCGTGCGATTATCTCGTGCTAATATTGAGCATATTCATTATCTTTTAACAAAAGATCTAGATATTCCCAGAAATCTTCGTAAATCATTAGTCAGGATAACTGGCACGAATTACAAACCTCTTGATAATATATATCAAATAGAAGAGGCTCTTCAAATGATGATAAAATTGATCAATAATAAAGAAAACTTTTTTGAAAAAGCATTTTTGTCCTTGGTATTGCTTTCATATATTCAAGCGTTTGAAGATGGGAATAAACGAACGGCAAGAATGACGGCTAATGCAATTTTGTTATCATATAATTCTATTCCTATATCATATCGGGCAGTTAACGAAATTGAATATAAGAAAGCGAGTTTATTGTTCTATGAGGTTAATAACTTATTTCATTTCAAAGATATTTTTTTAAAACAATTTGAATTTGCGGTAGAAAATTATTTTAAATAATATGATCTAAGTCTTTTTGTATTGTAGTACGGGACAGGCTTTAGGGTCTGTTTTAAAAATGGAATAAATTCTATTAACTTATTTACTATGAAAATATTCTTAATTGGTCCTGGCGGTGTTGGTAAAACGACCTGTGGAGCAATTTTGGCGAATTTATTAGGCTATAATTTTATTGATTTGGATAGGGAATTCAATGAACGTATTGCTGATACCAGTGATTTCATTGATGCTTATGGACATAAAAAATATTGGCTTATGAATTCAAAACTGTTTTATGAAATTTTAAGCCAATATTCAGGGAACTTTGTTTTTTCTTTATCTGCTGGATTTTTAGATCATAAGAATATGGATGAATTGACCTTAGAACACAAGCGAACTTTAAAAGAATTAGGAATTTCTGTTTTACTTCTTCTTTCTGAATCTTTGGATAAAAGTATGAAGATTGTGGTTAAGAGACAGCTCTTGCGAGGTTTTGGCTTAACAAGAGATAGAGAAGAGGTTAGATTTATTCAACGCTTTCAAAAATATAAGATTCTTGGAGATATTAAAATATTTTCATACGATAAGCCTGAAACTATAGCTGAACAAATGAAAGATAGAATAGAAATATATAATAAGGAGAATAATTAAATAGAGAATATTAAGGATAAATTAGTTTATCTAATTTTTTTGTTTTTTTTAATATTTACTAGTAGGAAATTCAAATATTTCATATAATAGCATTGACAAGTTGTAATATTTATGATAATGTTTCAGTATTATGACGTTGAAAGATGAATTGGAAAAAGGATTGGTTGATCGATTGGGATTTTCGTCTAAAAGTTATTTGCTGGGAATGGCTATCCCAGTATCAGAAGTTTTTGGAGAAACAGAAAGTCCAGAAGAAGTGGCAAATTTGATTATTGATAAGGTAATCGAAGATATGCCATTGGAGATAAGTAGTATGGGTCCTGATGGGCCTGCAGCATTTTTCCAAAGTTTTAATTATGATTGTCAAAAGGAAGAGATGATCAAAGTAGCTAAGGAAGTTAAGTCTGCGCAAAAGTAAAGATAAAAGTGTAGATTGGGGAAATCGTGCTACAGAAAGCCGATTCCTCATTTTTTTATTTAATTAATATAAAAGAGCATAGTAGTATATTACTGAATAGCTTTTTAGCTAGAGGACTATTAAAAATGGCTATTAAAAATGGAATTATATTTAATTATTTGATATAATAGAGTTATAGAGGAAATAAAATTGAACCTTAACAACGGAGGATGAAATGAAAAGAAATATATTAGTGATAGGAAGCGGAGGAAGAGAGCATGCAATTGTATGGAAGCTTTCTCAATCATTCCAAGCAGGAGAAATATATGTTGCTCCTGAAAATGGAGAAACACATAGGTTAGCAACAAATATTTCGATTAATGTTGATGAGACGAATTGTCTAGTTAATTTTGCAAAGGAAAACAAAATTGATATTACGATCGTAGGACCAGATGATTCTCTTGCAGATGGAATTGTAGATGCATTTCAGAAAAATGGATTAAAAATATTTGGTCCAAATAGATATACAGCTCAAATTGAATCTTCAAAATCATTCGCAAAAAAGATGATGATAGAAGAAAGCATACTTACGGCACAGTTTGAAATTTTCAGTGATCATCAAAAAGCGCTAGATTATGTTATCAAGCAAGGGGTGCCAATTGTAATTAAGGCAAGCGGTTTGGCTTTGGGAAAAGGCGTGTATATCTGTAAAACAATTGAAGAGGCAGAAACGGCTCTTAGAGAGATTATGCTTGATCGAAAATATGGAGATGCTGGAAATGAAATAATTATTGAAGAATATTTTGAAGGAGGGCAAGAAATATCAGTACATGCTTTTTCAGATGGAATTACTACGAAATTATTTCCGATGACACAAGATCACAAACCAATTTTTGCTGGCAATCAAGGTCCGAATACAGGAGGAATGGGAATAGTTCCAATGTTGCTTAGTTCTGAAATGATAACTGGGATTCAAAGACAAGTTGTTGATCCAATAATAAATGCTTTTCAAAGAAAAGGAGAATCATTTGTTGGAGTTTTATATCCTGGGTTGATGATTACTTCTAATGGAATTAGAGTATTGGAATATAACGCCAGATTTGGAGATCCAGAAACGCAATATTATATGCGTCTGTTGAAAACTGATTTGGTTGATATTATTGAAGCTTGTATTGAAGAAAGGCTTTCAGAAATTGAGATTGAATGGAATCCTATACCTTGTGTATGCGTTATTGTTTCATCTAATGGGTATCCTGGTGAATATAAAACAGGTTTTCCTATATGTGGAATTAATGAAGCAGAAAGAGTTCCTGGAGTTGTGATATTTCATGCAGGAACGTCTTATGAAGATGGAAAACTAAAAACGTCTGGAGGGCGAGTTTTAGGAATAACAGCTATAGGAGAAACCGTTGAAATAGCATTGAGCAGAGCATATGAAGCAATAAATCTTATAAGTTTTGACGGTATGTATTACCGTGAAGACATAGGATTTCAAATTACAAAAAGAGAGTCTTAATAATATTAAGTTAACTCTCATTTTTTTTAAATATTTATATTTTAAAGGTCTTTATAAAAAACAGTTTTTTACTCAAATTTTTCATTTTTCATTTTTCATTTATAGCATCTTTTGATGCTATCGCACTAGAAGACACTATTTTTTATTTGTTGAGTTTTTTGTTTATTGTTAAGTTAAGTGTTTGATGTTAAGTGGTAAAGCAAGATGAAATGTGCTAATATGATCATAGAAAAAAATATATTTTAACAATAACACAAAACTATGAAAGCAATTGCTCATGCCTGGCTAGCATTAATGGCTTTGGAGAGATTGAAAAAATTCAAAAGATCAAAATCTTTTAGACGTAGCTTTTTAGGAAGAAATTTTAAAGGATATTTTCTTGGAAATAGTTTTGATAGTCATTTTGAAAAACAAGCAGAAAGCTTTGTTAGATTTTTTGATAAGCGCAAGGATGCTTTTCTGAAAGGTGCTTGGTTTCCTGACAGTGTAATTGCTGATAATTTAACTGGAGGACATACTTTGAAACTAAAAAAACCGACGAATGAAAAAGAGCGAGAAGGAGCGAAAGAGTTTAAAAACCGCGTTCCAGGACATCTCTCTTCGTTTAGCGCATTGAATATCAATGAAGCTAGATTAAAAGAAAAAGTTTATCGCAAATCAAAGTATATTCTTCCTGATCGCTGTGAAGCGCTGACTTATTCTATTAGAGATATGGTTTTAATTCGAAAAGATGAATCAAAGGGATCTGAAATTATTTTTAATGATAATCAGATAACTCTCTATTTCTTAATGCTCAGTCATTATCTGGCAGATGCCCATGTTCCGCCTCATAGTGATGCCAGAGATTTCTATGGACCTTCAACTATTCATCCTGATATGGAAAAGCATTGGGACAAAGAAATTAAAAAGTTTTATGAATTTGATAAAAAAAGAAAAGTTTTTGACTATGATCTTGATGGTGCGCCAGAACTTATTGAAGATGAAAAGAAAAAAGAACAATTTAAAGATTCTTTTCTCTATCAAACAATAGAAGAACTGAGTCAAAGAAAATGGGAGTTAAAGAAGACAAAAGGAAAACTAGCTGACAAGGAAATAATCGGAGAGGGGAACAAAAAGATCTATGACTATGTTAAAGCAGTTTGTTTTGTTTCTTATCTAGTTTCTACGGATTTTATTCCAGAAAATGTTAAAGAGAGTGAATATAAGAAATTAAAGATTTTGGAAGATCCAAAATATAAAGATAAGCTTGACCAAATCAGTATTCATACTCTTGCTGATACAATTGATTCTATTGCTCTTGTTTGGCTTTTAACTTGGGATAAATATAATAAACTGAAAGAAGAAATACAAGGCAAGATGAAAGGGATTAAGAAAGAGGGTGGAATCATTAAGTAGACTGAAAAATTATAAAAAAATTAAAATTATAGAAAATAAAAAATTGGACTTTAGATATCTGAAGTCCAATTTTGTGAAAGCTTTTATTGCTAGAGTAGATATTTTATTATTATACGAATTTAGGTATTTTTTGTAATGTTGCACTTGGGAGTAGAATGTAGGCTTGCTTGGTTGACAATATTTAAAAAATATGTTAAGATAATTTGTTGTTCTTTGTGTAAACAGGGTAGGTTTGATCGTTAATATTAATGGTTAGACTTACCCTGTTAATGAAAAATAAAATATTTCAGGGACTTGGAGGAAAAGTAACTATGAATAATAGTGATGAATTATTTACTGAAATCGCCAATTTAGGCGGAGTATGTATCGATAGGATGATGAGATCTTCTCTGTTTTTAATGGATGAAATTTATAATATTGGTGAGTTTGAAGCCATATTAATGCCTTCCTTGGTTGGGGACGATGGACCATCTCTTGATTTTTGGAAGAAAGGAAAAAAAGACCAGAAGTTTATAAGAGTTGCTAACCAATTCCTGGCTATTTTCAGAGGAAAAGAAAATGTCACTTTGAGCGATTTTGCGGGACTTAATATTAGCAAGTCCATTGGGAGATATCCGAGTTTTCCTCTATTCGAATTTACTTGGATAGGGAGATCAACTGAAGGAACACTAAAAGGCACATTGAAATTTGCCAGAGCCGATTTGAACAGTAGCAATTTTGTGAGCTATCATTATGATAGCTCTTCAAGAAAATACAATCCTTATAGTCCAAAAAAGATATATCCTGAGAGTTCAGATTTTGATTTTCCAAAAAATTTGGAAAAAGTCAACGAAATTCTGGGAATTCCCTTTAAAAGAATGATTGATTTTGATGAGGAGATGGATAAAATAAAGAAAAGCTCAGGGCTTGAAGGGTTTTATCAAGCACTATTGAACTGTACCTAAATAAAGGTACGGCTTAGAAAAAAAGGAGGTTGCGATATATGTCGTAACCCCTTATTTTATTTTTGGAAGCTTTAGAAAACTTTTAATTTCTTTAATTTACTTTTTGATTTTAATTTATACTATTTAACACTATACTTTTTTTGATATAAATACAATAATATTGTTCGACTTTATGGAGAACTTTGCGTGGTAGCTTTCTCCACAAGGTCGAAAAATATTATAGTTGTTATATTATAATATCGTTTGAGATTATGGAGAAGTATATAATAATATTGTTCGACTTTATGGAGAACTATATGCGGTGAATTTCGGAGCAAGGTCGAAAAATATTAAAAGATTATTTTAATGTATAGGAATTTTAATGCCTATAACATTGTAGAGATGAGGCACTGCCTCGTTCCTACTATCGCGATAGTGTATGTGTTGAAAACTTAATTTATAGGTTTTTATTTTCTTGACAGTATGTTCTAGTGGTATATAATATGATTAAGATTAATATTATGAATTCAACAAAAACAACAAATAAAAAATACTTCATGCCTTTAAAAGGATAAGTTGTTTGTTGCGATAAATTGAGTTTAATAAATAGATCTTAAAAACGAACGACTTATCCTTAAGGCGTTTTTTTGTTGTAAGTAAAATAAAAATAAAAAACAAAAGAGGAGATTAAAATGGAAAACAATGGAAATTTCTTTAATTTTACTAAAGAAGAAATAGAAGAAGTAATAGTGAGGATTTTTGAAGAATTTGCAGGAACAGATGTTGAGATCATAAGGAATCAATATTTGGCTCATGTGGAATATTGGGAAGGGGTATTACAGAAAATAAAATGTAATTCCCTTTTTATTTTGTAAAAAAATCAAGTACTAGACTCACTGCGTATTAGTTTCTACTGCAACTTCTCCTCCCAAGGCGGACATAAGCATATTTGGTCAAATTTTCCAAAAACTTTTTCAGCTTAGATTAGGCTAAACTTCAAAAATTATTTGAAAAATTATGCCTCAAAATATGAAAATTTCGTAATGAAATTAATATGCAGTGAGTCTATTGAATTGTTTGAAAGTAACTGTTATGATAAGTGTATAGGACATTAATCAATAAATATATTTCAATGATATATCCAATAAGAATTAATAAATATTTAGCTCAGAAGAAAGTTTGCAGTAGGAGAGAAGCTGATGAGTTGATAAAAGAAGGAAAAGTAGAGTTAAATGGTAAATTAGCACAATTAGGGGATAAGATCAATGAGAATGATAAGGTTTTTGTACAAGGAGATCTGAAAAAACTTGTTTATCTGGCATTTAATAAACCAAAAGGCATAGTAACTAATTCTCCTCAGGAAGGAGAATCTAGTATTGCTGATATGTTAGAATTCAATTATGAAGTTTTTCCTTTGGGAAGGCTGGATAAAGAATCCAGAGGTTTGATATTGCTAACTAATGATGGAAGAGTGACAGATAGATTATTAAATCCAGCATATATGCATGAAAAAGAATATGTTGTAAAAGTGAATAAGCCAATTGATGATAATTTCGTAAATACAATAGAAGCTGGTATAAAGCTAGATGATGGATATGTCACAAGAAAATGTAAATTAAAGATTATTGATGATTTTACATTTACAATTGTTTTGACAGAGGGAAAAAACAGGCAGATCAGGAGAATGTGTAGATTTATGAAATATGGGATTGTGGATCTGAAAAGAATTAGAATAATGAATATTTGTCTTGGAGATATAAAAGCAGGAGACTACAAAGAGATTTACGGTGAAGAATTAGAAGACTTTCTTTCAATGATCAATTTATAGGTAGTACAATGTTATTATATAATATCGTTCGACTTTATGGAGAACTCTGTGCGTTTGATTTCTCCACAAGGTCGAAAGATATTAAAGCAAGATTGAGCAATGTTATTATATAATATCGTTCGACTTTATGTAGAACTCTGTGCGTTTGATTTCTCCACAAGGTCGAAAAATATTATAGTTTCGTTGAATAATAATATTGTTCGACTTTTTATGGAGAACAAAATATAATTTTAATCATTAATATATAAAAACATTAATAACTTTAATATCCCTAGAGAAAATAACAAAAGGAAGATTTTAGTATATGGTGCTGTTTTATTGAGCTTTGGTATCTTTATTGCTCATACTTATTCTGAGAGATATAAAGTTGATGTTATGGAAATTGATGACCAGACGATCTTGCAGGATCATTTAACCAAGAAAGAAGTTTTTGATTGGAATTATATTGTTGAAGAAGGAGATAATCTTTCTTCTATTTTGGAATTACAAAATATTCAAGGAGAAGAGGCATTGAATATTATTAATGCTTTTGATGGAATTCATAGTCTTTCAAAAATTAAGATTGGAAATATTATTAGTGTTAACTTTAATGAAGACAAAGAATCCATTAAACTTCTTCAATATCAAATAGACAATGAAAATAATTTAAAACTTGAAAAAATTGAAGGTTCTTGGATCGCAAGAGAGGAAATCATTGAATATGAAATTAAGAAAGTTGTTGCAAGAGGAGAGATCAATAGTTCATTATTTGAAACTGGAGTTGATATGGGATTAGATTTTGCTACGATCTTAAAAATGAGTGATATTCTTTCAGGGGAAATTGATTTTTCATCTGATATTCAAAAAGGTGATAGCTTCAAAATATTATACGAAAAAAGGTTTTTAGATAATGAATTTATTCTTGATGGAAAAATTTTGGCTGTTGAATTTAATAATCAAGGAGAAACATTTAAAGGCTATCATTTCGAAATTGATAACAAAAAGGACTATTATGATGAGAATGGTGATTCACTTCGAAAGATATTTTTGAAATCTCCTTTGAACTTTAAGTATATTAGTTCAGGATATTCAAATGGAAGATTTCATCCAATTTTGAAAAGAGTTATGCCACACAAAGCAATTGACTATGCTGCGGCGCACGGTACTCCTATTATTTCTGTTGGTGATGGAAAAGTCATTTTTGCGAATTGGAGAAATGGCTATGGATATTATGTGATCATACGTCATGCTAATTCCTACGTTACTCAGTATGCGCATCTATCTGGATTTGGAACAGGGATCAAATATGGAGCAAAAGTTGATCAGGGTCAGATAATTGGATTTGTTGGTTCAACAGGGTTTTCTACAGGACCTCATTTAGACTTTTCAATGAAAAAAAATGGAGTGTTTGTAAATCCTTTGACTGTAGATTTGCCTTCTGGAGAATCAGTCCGAGATGAATTAAAAGAAGAATATTTTTCACATATCAAAGAACTTGAAAAGCAATTGAATAATAATTAATATCATTATGAAAAAAGAAGATAAATTTGAAATAGCTTATGCGATGAGTTTGATAACACGAATTGGAATTACAGTTTCTGTTATAACAGTTTCATCTATTGGACTTGGCTATTGGGCGGATGAACGTTTTGGCACTTTACCTGTTTTTGTGATTATTGGTGCTGTTCTTGCATTTGCATTTTCAATGTATGCTGTTTATCGTCTTGTTCTGCCAATAGCAAAAGAAAAAAATGAAGTTATTAGTGCAGATAAGACATTGGACTTATAATAAATAACAATAATTTTTCGGTTTAAAGGACAGTCCTTTTAATAATTTAGCAAAGTCAAATTATTTTATTTATAAAAAGCAAAGAAAATTTGAAAAATGAAATAATAAGTAAAAGGACTGTCCTTAACTTACTGCGAGTTTCCAAATGCGTGAAACTTTATTTTTTTTGACAATATGAGCTATTTTTGCTATTTTAATTAAAATAAAACAAAAATAGATGTTTATACTCCTTCGCATATCACAATTCCGATTTTATGGATTTTAAAAAGATTACTTTTTCATTTAAAATCAAATAAAATTTTACGTAAAGCTACGGCGTATTATATGAAATTATTTTAGCAAAGGAATATAAAATTATGAAATAAAAAAGGTGATAATAAATGATAGAACGGATAGTGGAACTGTTTTTCCAAATGCTATGTCTTTTCTTTTTTAAAAAAAAGAATCTGGAAAAGAAGATCGTAAGAGAATTGCGAATCTTGAATGTTGTGATTGACGAAGACCATCTTTTAGCTTCAAGGCGCAATTCTAAATATTATCTTGATATAAAAAAATCTTTTGGTTATCCAAGATTTTTAATACTATACAGTATTTATATTGCAAAATATATTTATAAAAAGGAATATACTTGTATAGCTGTTTCAGGATATGGCGGAATTCCAATAGGTGTGATTCTTTCTGTGTTTTTAGGGGTTAATATTGTTTATATAAGAAACAGTCTAAAGGATCATGGAATGATGGAAACCTATTTAGATGGATATAAGCCAGATGAATCAGATGTTATTCTTTTTTTAGATGATGTTTTTACGACTGGAGGGAGTTTAGAAACAATAATCAATATAATAAAAGAAGAACGGGGATCAAAAATCGGAGCAATCTTTGTCTTGGTAAGGCGTATTGAAGGAACTTTACCACAAATTTATGGAATGAGAGTTGGAAATCTTTTAACGTCAGAGGATTTAGTTCAATAATAACAAGAACTATAATTCCTCTTTTTTTATTACTATTTATCAAAATTAAACCTTGATATTTTTTAAATAAAAAGAAGACTCTTTAGATTAAGAGTCATTTTGTTAAATTTTGTTTATTTTCATATCCTTTCTTACGAATTTTGTTGCTCTTAGCGGATGAGTCAAGAAAATCGAGCCAAAGCTTACAGCACCTGCGCCCATATCTCTTAGTTTTCCAATGTCTTCAAATTCCCAAACGCTAGGTCCAATTACTGGTATAGAAGTAATTTTTACTAGCTTTTTAACAAGCTCCCATGTGTGCACTTGAACGATTTGACCAGAGACACCTCCTCCTCCGAGATGTGCGAGAGGACTTTTTTCTTTTGGAAAGGCGGTAGACCAAGGTACGCTGTTGATTGATATTGCCTGTACGATTCCTTCTAGTTTTGGAACTAGCTCTTCCACTTTATGGTTTACAGAAAGTTTTAAGATTAAAGGAAGCTCACAGACTTCTTTTATTGCTTTACATCCTTCAATAATCTCGTCTAGATCTGTCAGGCAATCTTCTTGGATATTCGGACAAGATACACTATTTTCAATAGCAACAAAGTCATAGCGATTTAATTTTTGCGCCATTTCAATTAACTCGTTGATACTTCTCGAGGTAATTGAAGGTACTAAGGGTATTTTGAGACTGTTTGCTTTTGGTGCAACATCTTCAAGATATCGTTGAAAGCCAGGATTTGATAGTCCAACGGAGTTTAATGATCCTCCTCTCATTGGGCGTATGTATGACCATGTTAACGGATTGTATGTTCTTAGATTTCCTTTCGTTTTTTCAAAAGTAATTGTTTTTGAAAATACTGTGAAAAGTGATGGATCTATTAATCTTAGAAATATAAGAAGTTGTTCCCATGGATATCCTTTGCCGTCAAAGCCTAATGTTCCGCTTGCAGCTACATACTCAAGTTTATGTTTATTTGGTAAGAGTTCTATCATATAAGTTCCTCTGTTCTCTATTTTGTAAAGAACGATTTTAAAAATAATAACTTAAAAGTGAGAAAATAGCAAACATTAAATAAGAACATAATCTTATAATTATATATTATCATTGACAGTTATAGTTTGTATTGCTATTCTTTAACTGAAATAAAACAAAACATAAATTTAATTAAAAAGCAAAGATAGGAGAAATAATAATGGCAGATAGCGATGATTTCGGTGGAAGCTCTGGTGAAGAATGTCATGGAGATGTCTTTTGTACTACTTGTAGTAAATGCAAGGGTTTAAATTGTCCTAGGATCGAGGAGGAGGAAGAATCATTTGATACTCTAGTAGCCGAATTAATATAAAATTAATGCAGTATTTAGTTGACAATGTTAACAGATGCTGTTATTTTTTATGCAAGAAAGATTGAATATAAAGAAATAATGATTATTTATGTTGTATTTTTATATATGATGTAAGTACAATTATTTTTTTATAATTTTTTAATATTTTTTAACCTTGTGGAGAAAGCTATCACGTAGAGTTCTCCATAATCTCGAACAATATTTTATTTCGGATGCCCGAAACTAGGCTTCAGATTCAGTAAAAAAATATGAAGTTTAAATTAAGATCAAAATTCAAGCCAGACGGAGATCAACCGATGGCGATTGATAAATTATGCAAGGGTCTGAAAAAGGGAGACCGACATCAGACGCTTTTAGGTGTGACAGGTTCTGGGAAGACTTTTACAATTGCTAATGTAATTGCTCAAATTCAAAAGCCGACTTTGGTCATTGCGCATAATAAGACTCTTGCTGCGCAATTGGTAAGTGAATTTCGAGAATTTTTTCCAGATAGTGCGGTGGAATATTTTGTTTCCTATTATGATTATTATCAGCCTGAAGCATATATGTCTTCAACAGATACCTATATTGAAAAAGAAGTTCAGATTAATAAAGAAATTGAGAAATTAAGACATAAAGCAACTGCGGAACTTCTTTGCAGGAAAGATGTGATTGTTGTCTCTTCGGTTTCATGCATTTATGGATTAGGTTCTCCAGATTCCTATCAAAATGAAGTTCTGTTTATTGCTAAAGGATCATTGATTAATCGTGATAAGGTTATTAGTCAGCTTGTTGATATGCATTATCAGCGAAGTGAAGTTTTGCAAAGAGGAAAATTTCGTGTGCGTGGCGAGATAATTGAGATTATTCCTCCTGGAATTGAGAATATTCTTAGAATTGAGTTAAGTGGAGAAATTGTGAAAAAGATCACGGAATTTGATGGTCTGACGCGAAAAAAAGTTATAGAGCATTCTGATTTTATGTTTTTTCCAGCAAAACATTTTATTATTAAAGATGGTCTATTGGAAATATCTTTGGAAAAGATCAAAAAAGAACTCTCTTGTAGATTGGAAGTTTTTCAAAAGGAGGGAAAACTATTAGAAGCTGACAGGCTTGCAAGAAGGACAAAATATGATTTGGAGATGATCAAGGAAGTCGGATATTGCAATGGGATTGAAAATTATTCAAGATATCTTACTGGTCGGAAAAAAGGAGAATCTCCGTATACTTTGATGGATTACTTTCCGAAAGATCATCTTGTGGTCATTGATGAGTCTCATGTAAGTATTCCTCAGATCAGAGCAATGTATGCTGGTGATAGGGCGCGAAAGAACAATTTAGTTGATCATGGTTTTCGATTACCTTCAGCATTTGATAATCGTCCTTTGAAGTTTGATGAATTCTCAAAAAAAATAAATCAGGTGATTTATATTTCAGCTACGCCTGCAGATTATGAAAAAGAGATTTCTTCTCAAATTGCAGAACAAATTATCAGACCAACAGGACTTATTGATCCAGAGATTGAAGTTCGGCCAATTGAAGATCAAGTTGATGATCTGGCAAAGGAAATTTATCTTCGCGCGAAGAAAAAGCAAAGAGTTCTTGTGACAACTCTGACGAAAAAGATGGCTGAAGATCTTGATGAATATTTGAGAGATATGAGAATAAGATCAAGATATTTACATAGCGAAGTTGATACTTTAGATCGCATTCGGATTTTGGAAGATCTAAGGAGAGGTAAATTTGATTGTTTAGTGGGAGTGAATTTACTTAGAGAAGGATTGGACCTACCAGAGGTGACTTTGGTTGGAATTCTTGATGCTGACAAAGAAGGATTTCTTCGGAGTGAAACATCATTGATCCAGACAGTTGGAAGAGCAGCTCGAAATGTTTCTGGCAAGGTGATTATGTACGCAGATGATATGACAGGATCAATGAAAAGAGCAATTGGTGAAACAAATCGTAGAAGAAAGATACAGATTGCTTATAATAAGACTCATAATATTACTCCTGCAACGATTAAAAAGAAAATCAAAAGCATTATTCATTACGAAGTTGAACCAAAAGTTTTTGATGAATATTTGAAAATTGAAAGTTTTGAAAATATTCCAAAGATAATTAAGATGAAAGAAAAAGAAATGAAAGAATTTTCTAGAAACTTGAAGTTTGAACAAGCAGCTATGCTTCGAGATGAAATTCTGGAATTAAAGAAATTAGAGAAAAAATTTTAGTTTCTGATTTTATGAAACTTCATCCTTGCTCTCGCAAGGACTCCAATCTTACGTTATGTTTTGCGTCTATGTGCGGTTGGGTAATTAATTTATAAAAGATAATCAATGTCAATCTTGATAAATCATTGATATGGTGTTAGAATAAGTCAGTAATTTGATTAAATTATTATTATATATGGCAAAAGATTATTACGAACTTCTAGGAGTTTCAAAAGATGCAAGTGATGAGGAGATTAAGAAAGCATTTCGTAGAGCAGCTCATAAATATCATCCAGATAAAGAAGGTGGAGATGAAGCAAAATTTAAGGAGGTAAATGAAGCCTATCAAGTTCTTTCAGATAAGCAGAAAAGAGGGCAATATGATCAGTTTGGGTCTTCATTTGATCAAGGAGGGGCGCCTGGAGGACAGGGGTTTGGCGGATTTGACTTTTCTGGAGGTCAAGGGTTTAATTTTGAGTTTGGCGGAGATGGTGGAGGTCTTGGAGATATCTTTGGAGATATCTTCGGAGGAGGTGGAAAAAGCCAAAGTCAAACTCGGAGAAAAGGAAGTGATGTATCTGTTGACGTGGAGATCACACTTGAAGAGGCTGTGAGTGATACTGAGAAAGATTTAAATATATATTTATCTTCGATTTGTCAACAGTGCAAAGGAACTGGAGCAAAAAATAAAAGTGATATTATAAAATGTAAAACTTGTAATGGTCTTGGACAGATCAAAAAAGAAAGACGAACTATGTTAGGAACTTTTGCGCAAATGGAGGTGTGTCAAGATTGTCATGGATATGGAGAAAAACCGGAAAAAAGTTGTGATAAATGCGGAGGTGATGGAAAGATAAAAGAAAGTAAGACGATTAAAATAAAAATCCCTGCTGGTATTGCAGATGGGCAGACGATCAGACTATCAGGACAAGGAGAAGTAGGCTTTCGTCCTGCTTCAGGAAAGTCAGTTGCAGGAGATCTCTATGTTGCTATTCATGTTAAGCCTCATAGTATTTTTAAAAGAAACGCGGATGATATAATCTATAATTTAGAAATAAATTATTCACAAGCAGTTCTGGGTGATAAATTGAAAATTCCAACAATATACGGAGAGGTAAATCTTAAAATTCCTTCTGGAATTCAAAGTGGAAAAATTATAAAATTAAACGACAAAGGACTACCACATCTGCAAAATAGAGGAAAGGGTGATATGTTGGTTGTAGTTTTGATTAAAACTCCGCAAAAGATATCAAGAAGCCAAAAAAGAATACTAGAAGATCTTAGAAAAGAAGGATTATGATAATTTGGTTATTTGTGATATAATATGTTTATATGAATCAGTAGCGAGCTAAGAATAGTCTTCTTGATAATTCAGTGAATTAAGCTATTTAATTTGCAAGAAGCAAAGAAAATTCAAAGACTGTTCTTGAAGCCGAAAACCGTTGCTATTTGCTATAAGCTTTATGTTGGTGATTAAATATAACTTTTTAGTTGTTGTTTTTAGTTGTTATTTTATTATCTAAAGGCGTGTCTATAAAATAATATTTAAATTTTACAATGAAGGATAAGAAAAATGATAAAAAATTAGATAATGAAGAAAAAGATGATTTTTTAATGCCCGAAATCAATCCTTTGGACGAAATTAAAAATTATCCTGCCAAGAAGAAACTTGTTGAAAAGGTTGGAGAAGAGCTATTACCAGAGAAAGCTGTATTTACAAGTATGAAAAATGATAAAGAGAAATTAAGAAAAAAAATTTTAGAAGGTGAAAGTGATAATGTGAAAAATATTGCAAAAAATATAAATGCTGAAGCAAGAAGCAACGAAGACTTAAATGTTGTTTTGAATAAAAGTACTTATTCTAAAAGAACTAATCATAAAAAGCAAAAAACAATACTTGCTATTTTCTTGTTGTTTGTATTTCTGTTAATCGGAGGTGTTTTATGTTATATATTAAACAATAACGAATATCTATCAGACTTACCTAAAGTAGATTCACAGCAACAAATTATATTATCTTCTATGAAGACGATGAAAAATGTAAAGACATATAACTTTATAGGTGATCTGAGAGCAGAATCAATTACAAAAGATGCGGATGGAAAGGTCGTCACAAAAATTTCCCTGCTAGACGTTTCTGGAAAGATCAATGGAACAGACGTTAATTATCCAGAAGCTTCTTATAATTTGAAAATGAGAAATAATGTTTCATTTGAGAACAAAAACGAATTTACTTATTTTGATCTAGATATGTTAACATTTGGAGATAATAATGATAATTATTCGTATGTTAAATTAAATGAATATGATCTAAATGATGATGGAATGTTAACAATAATTTTTGAAGCAGTAGTAAAACCTTATGTGGGTAATTGGTATATAATTAGATCTGAAGATCTGGGAAATATTACTAAAGACAATTATGTTCCAACAACATATGATATTAGTAAAATCAATGACTTTTATAATAAATACAAGTTCATAAAGTTTGATAAGGATCTAGGTGACACAAAATTGAATAATGTGGATGTTTATCATTATAGTGTGCTACTTAATTCTGACGCAGTTGTTAATTTTTATTTAGATACTCTGGAAGAAACAGTAGAATTGTATGAAGAAAATAATGAAAAAACTGACTTTGAGAAAACATATAATATTTCAGCAACAGAATTAAGAACGAAAATTGAAGAATTTAGAGATAATCCTGAAAAATGCAGGGAATTAATAGATAGTTTAATAAATAGTAGTGAAATTGAGATTTGGATCGGAAAAACTGATGGTTTTGTTTATAAAATTAAAACAGATCTAAATTTAGATAAAGACTTCTTTTCAAAATTACCAGAAATGGTCTTTGATGATAAAGAAGATCATAATGACAAAGATAATATTGATAAGACAAAAGCAAGTATTAATATGTCTTATAAAATAAGCTTTAATTTTAATATGTTTGATTTTGATAAGCTAGTTGAAATCTCTAAGCCAAAAGATGCAGAAAACTTTTCAGATGTTATAATGGAAATATCTAAAATGTTTGATTCAACAACAAGCTATTTTGAAAATGATTCTGATTCAGATGGTTTAACAGATGGTCTGGAAAATTATTATGGTACAGATATAAATAATCCAGATACGGATGGAGATGGGTATTCTGATGGAGATGAAGTTAATAATGGATACGATCCCTTAGTTCCAGGAGGTGCAAAATTAGATATTAATAAATAGACTTTTTACATAATTAATTTTGTGACGAAATTGATTACGTAAGAAATTTAATAAAGGTCGAATAAATAAATAATTCATATTAACAATAATTATATGATAGAAATTATATTAATTTGGATTCTAATCGGAATCCCTTTTATACTAATAGCTAGTATCAAACAAATTAATGAATATGAAAGAGGCGTTAGGTTCTTTATTGGAAAGTATGATGGAATAATGCAACCTGGCTGGAGAATTGTTATTCCAGTTATTCAGACATATCAAAAAGTTGATAT